>JBDRSV010000015.1:0-96978 GCA_043824495.1 Candidatus Aenigmatarchaeota archaeon
GTAAAAACAACTACAGATTCCAATGGTTTGACCAGCTGGATATGGTTAAAGGAATACAACCAAACAGGCAACGGGACTTATGTAACAGGGTGTACAGGATCTACAGGACGCATAAATTGCACAACTCCTCACAACGTGACAACCACATTCTCAACTTCTTATAATTCAACAAACTTCACGGTGAACGTGAGCCAGACACAAACAATTAATTTAGGAAGCTGTTCTATTGCCGTTGGTATATCAGAAACTCTTAGTACTGGGGTAAATTTCTCTGTCGTGACTATACCCGGTAATGATCTTGAAGCTGACGGAAATGATAACGGCTCCAGTGTTACTATGTATAATATATCTGTTGCAGAAGCAACTGGTTGCACGGTGGATTTGTATATAAAAGCTAATGCAGATCTGTGGTCCGGAGTGGATGTTATTGGGTTAGCAAATGAGACATACTGTAACAGTACAACAGATAATACAGTTCCAGGTACAGCTTGCAGATATCTTAACACAAGCTATGCGGGAAACAAGATAGGAGACGCATTGGGAACAGGATCTAATGTTTTCCTTAAATTCTATTTAGATATTCCAAGTGGTCAAGCAGCAGGAACATATAATAATTCTCTGAATATACATGCTTTATCATCTGGGTCAAGTCCAGATGATGCAATACCAACATTAGTAGATTTCGTTTCTCCTACTCCTGCTAAGGACGCTACAGACGGACCTACTCCACCAATAGTAAATGTTACATATAGCGAAGACAATTTCAATTTCTGTGTTTTACAGTGGTATAATGTTACAGGAGCTCCGGGAGGACAGAATTTCACCAATTCTACAGAAGTGAGTAGCTCATGCCTATTCAATGATATTGGTTCCCAATCATCTGGAGACATCAATACAACTGTATTTGTTTATGATACTCAAAACAACATAAATCAGACAATAAATAGAAATTGGTCAATTTCTGGTCAAACGTGTGGAAATGGTGCAGTGGAAGGAACAGAAGTTTGTGATACTGACTTCACAAACGCGTGCCCAAATCCTAGTTGGTATCAGGGAAATTATGTGGAAGATGGTGTCACCTGCATTGGAAAAAGTAACTGTAAAAACGATTGTACAGCATGTAATTTATTCTGTCCAATATAATCCTAATAAACATTTATTAACCAAAAATCCTTTATTCACTCTAATCCCTAATAAACATTTATTAACCAAAAGGCTAACTATATAATAGATAAAATGAATGTCAAGATTTTAGTTGTTGGGTTGCTCGTAGTATTTCTATGGGCATCAATGTCTATTTCTACTTACACGAATGCAGCAGAGACATCAACATCAACTACATCAACCAATGCAAGCGTAAGTAAGAATGTTGCAATGTCTTTATCTACAAACCTATCTGGTGGTATTGACTTTGGTGCTGTAAACATGAATACAGGAAACAACAATGCTACAGGAAATGATGACGCTGGACCAGAAGGTGATAGCGGAAATGGTTTAAGAAATTCGTCTTATTTCATCACAATAGATACAGATTCTAATATAAATGTGGATCTTTGTATAAAAGATGAGACCGCTTTGAACACGTCTGGTGGAGACTGGCTAAACAATGGAAATTATACATGGAATGACAACACAACAGCAAATTCAACTGAAGACAATGAAACAGAATATGTATTTGAGACTACTTATGTCAAACTTAATACAACAAACTTGGGTAGCGGTGGAAGAACATATTTAAGATTCTGGTTAGATGTTCCAAATCTACAACCAGCAGGTACATATAATAACACTGTTTACTTCAAAGGCGTCGAGAACGGTGTCGCTTGCTGACACTAATGCGTGAAGCTTATAAATCTATATTCTAATACTTGAACATGTTGAGGTATGCAGTAATATTCGTTATTTCATTGTTATTAATGCCTGCGCTAGTTTTAGCTGATGTTGGGATCGGTATTGGATGGACAACAGAATCAGAATCAGTACACGAAGAATCCACCAAATGTGTTACATATAATTTATATAATCCTTTTGATCAAGATGTTAATGGCCGTATAGAAGCTCTAGGCCAGATAAAAGATATGTCAGAAGCAGAAGAACCTAAAATTATACCAGCTGGAACGTCCTCTAAAGAAGCTTTGCCTACAGAAATTTGTTTCACTCCCCCTAAAGTCTACCAAGATGATTGTATTCTAGGCCCTTTACTCTGCTCAAGAACATGTGACGAGAATCAAGAGTTGATAGAGGGTGACTACGAGGTAATTCGTAGTGGAGATCTTATTACTCATGTTCTTTATAGAGGAGAAGTTCAAGCAGCTTATGATTTGAAACATAGAGGAGGAACAGGATCTGCAACAGGTTCCTCTATATCAGCAACAATGAAAATTATAGTACCTTGTGAAATATTAGAAAAAGACGCATTAACAGGCTTGATATTACACCCAGCCTCTGTTTATGTGGGAGTAATTGTAATAGTAATTATAATTGGACTAGTATTTTTCCGAAGAAGAAGAGACTCCGGCTTTGAGCCACATAAAAACCCTTGGAACTAATATCTAATATGAAAAGATTGGTTTTTGTCGCTATTTTGCTCTTAATTATACCAATAGCTAGCGGACAAGAATCAGCAACACTTTCCAGTACTAGCATTAACCCAAGCGCAGGTTTTGTTTACATTGTACCAAATCTTTCTGAGATAACAATACCATCTGAGACATACTATTATCAAAACATTACAATTGCTCAAACAGGTAATTATCCTGTTACAATTCATACAAATAAAACAGGCACTGTCTCTATATGGACTAATTTTACTGACGGTGTAAGTTATTATGATCACATGAATGTAACTCTATCTGTTGCTAAATCAAATGATACAAGAATAAGGATATATGTTCCTTATGGAAATGAAGGACAGTGGAATCTTACGTTAGAAGGTTACTCTCTAAATGATAGTAAGTCTAACACAACTAACATAACAGTCATTGTTAATGACACAAGTCCAATAGATGATGTTACTGTATCTGTGCTAAGCCCTTTGATATATCAGGGTAATAATTTAGAACTCAATGTGAGCATACTTAAGGTATCACCACCTTATCCTATTGATTTCACAATAGGTTATTGTATTACTCTAGCTTCTGCTAATGCACAATGTACAATGGCTACAGCATTAGAAACAGAAACAAGAGCAATAGAAACATATCTAACATTTTTGAAAACCATATCCAATGTAAATGAAGTGCCTGGAAATTATCTGGTTAAAGTTGTAATTGAGTATAAATTCAACGAAGACATACCTGATAGAGCTAAGGCGTCAGACACATTTAGCATAGTAACCACGGGGGGAGGTAGTGGCGGAGGCGACACTGGTAGCGGTGGTGGAGGATCTCCAATAACACCAATAACTAGAACCTATGAGCTTGAGATACTAGATTTACCAGATGAATATGAGATTTCTCCTCTAATCAAAGAAACTCTTATTGTCAGGGTCAAGAACAAGAAAGCTCAAGTAACCAACATGACTCTTAAAATTAGAGGTATACAGGAAGAGTGGTTTACAATATCTCCACGTATTGTGAGTAAGCTCGATGAAGGAGATGTTTCTACATTCCTTGTCACATTAGAAGTTCCTCAGTATTTATCGCAGAATAATTATACTCTTACGTTTATTGCAGACGCAAATCAAGTAGATGCGGTAGCTGAAATGAAATTAATCATATTAGGAGAATTAAAACCGCCTATAACTGAGAAGAATAAATGTCTACAGGAAATAAGCAATCTGAAAACAATTGCTGATATATTGTTCTCAGAAATTGTGCAGCTTGGTCTAGAAGGTAAAGTTACAACAGAAGCTTTGGCTACAATCACAAATGCTAGAAGTATTCTAGATACTGTGGAATCTAGAGTATTGTCTGATCAAACAGAACAATGTTCAGTTGAGATAGAAAAGGCAAGAGAGAAGATGGAGAAAGTGACTAATATAATAAATGAATTAAAACAAGAAGAAGCTAAAGAGAATTTCTATATTCCTCTGGTTCTTGTAACAGCTGTTCTGCTCGCTGCTCTTGTAATAGTTGGATTCAGTTGGGGTAAGCTCAAGCTAAGATTAAAACATCATAAAAAGAGAAGATCAGATCTAAAGAGAATCAAGAAACATATTAAGAAACACAATTATGTACATCATTAATAATGAAGTAAAATAATATTATAGTAGGGTTGAAATGAGACGAATTATATCCATAGTTTCTGGTAAAGGTGGAGTAGGAAAAACTGTTTTTGCGTCTAATCTTGGTCTTGCACTAACAGAACTGGTGGGTGATGTAACACCAGTAACGCTAGTTGACTGTGATATGTCAACAGCTAACCTGGGATTACATCTAGGTTATTATGAGATAGCAACTGGATTGCATGACGTTATAGAGAGAAAAATGGATATCGAGGATGCAGTTCATTTTCATCCTTCTGGTCTGCGATTCATACCAACGTCACTTGATTATGAAAGAACAATAGCATTCAATCCTTACACACTAAAGAATAGACTTAGACAGCTAGAAGGAATAATTATAATAGATTCTCCTCCTGGTTTACATGAAGATGTATTTTCTGTGCTAAAAGCGTCAACAGAAGCTATAGTTGTAACACAACCAGAAACCACAGCTGTGACGGATGCACTCAAAACAATAAATTATGCTCATCAAATGAAGAAGAAAGTGACAGGAATCGTTGTGAATAGAATGAGAGATTCCTATGAAATTAGCCCAAAAGACATTGAAGAGATGTGTGACGTTGCAGTCATAGGAGAAATACCAGATGACAAACATCTCAAGAGAAGTGTTTTTGAAAAAACACCTGTAATTAATTATAGACCACATTCTAAATCAGCAATAGAAATTAGAAGAATAGCTGCGTATCTCACTGGTAAAGAATACAATCCACCCAAATTCTTAAGACTGAGAAGAGCTTTCAGTTAGACTTCAGGATATGTAATGTGAATGAATAGGATGAATAAGACATTTAGAACAGGTAAGATTATCCACGTCATTAACCAAATTAACTCATTCACTGTTAGTCCTAGAATCTCCCCTCCAATAATGTTCATAATCCCAAGAACTGAAAGCATCATAAGAGGGGCTGCTACAAGTAGAGCTGTGTATATGTCTGCATAAAGAGACAACATTTTCATATAATTATCTCTTCTGATTCTATATTCGAATAATGCTTTCTCAGACATCTGATTTAGATAGCTTACTATGTTTCCTCCTTTCTCTATCGTGGAAACTATTCCCTCTAGAATTTGTTTGAACATTGGTGATGGAGTTTTGTCAGCTACATTGCTAATAGCAACAGGTGAGCTCATACCAAAAGTTTCTATGTTTCTTACAATTGTTGTTGCATCTTTTGCTATGTATCTATATTCCTTGAAATTTGTGAGTAATCTAAACATTGCTTCAGGAGGAACCCCTGATGATGCTATTGCGCTCATATGAGCTAAAGCAAATGGTAAATCCGTATCCATAGAGCTTTTAATAGAGCTTGATTTTTGTATAGGATAAATATAGAAGAACACAAATGTGAGAGAAGCAACTAGTATAGGGATGAATGCTATGAAGTAAATGGTCATAACCAATTCTAGCTGAAAGAAGAAAACAAACGCGCTAACGAACGCTAAAGATATTACGTAAGCCAATAAACTTGAAAACAAAATCATGCTTATCCACGTCTTAAGCATGACACCTAATCTAGCTCCGGCTATGTATGGTTTAAGCTGTTTGAATGTATCTGAATACTTGTCTGCTATTCCGCCAAAAATAACAACCGAGAGTTTCTTGTATCCATCCTCAAGACTCATATATAGATATTGTTTCGGTTAATTAAAAATTAGGTCTTTTTATTGAAGTCTTTTTTTACTATTTTTCTATGTCTTGCACAAGCTGGACAAGCAAATGACATGCTTCCACCAGAGTATCCTCTTCCACCCAGTTCTTGTCTTATCAGAGGGTCTGTAATTCTGAATCCTTTAAAAACTGAGAAGGTTTTGTATTTTGGAACCTGTCTCCCACAGAAATCACATGATATAGTACCTTCCCTGCCTCTTCCTTTTGTATGTTGCCAACCTCTTTTGTAAAAACCTTTTTTACCGCCTGTCATGATCATCACACTTTACGTTCTTTGTGAATCTGTCTTAATTCTTTGGATTTGCATTTTCTACAACCAACTTTGCCTGCTCTTACTTTGAGTAAATCTCCTTTTATCTTTGCTCCACACTTCATACAGATAAATACCCTAAAAAATAGTCTATTTTCTGTCTCCGGGAATTTTGCTTTAGACATACATGTCACCCTTCTTCTTTACTTTAGAATCATCTTTGGCATCTTCAGTTTTTTTAGGTTCAATTGCCTTTGTTTCTTTAGGATTTTCAGCAGTCTCTACGTTTTCAACTGGTTTCTCTTCTTTTGACTTCTCAACCGATTTTTCAGTTTTCTTTTCTGCTATTTTTTCTTCGGCCTTTTCCTTTAAGCTCTTTTTCTCGTTTTTCTTTTGTTTCTTTTCAACTTCTTTTAATACAACTTCTTCAGGAAGTCTCGCAGTAACTACGCCTTTATCGGTCACTGAGATCTTAACTTTAACTTTTCCAGGTGGTTTTTCTATACCACGTGTCCAAATAAATTCATTAAGCTGTTGAGAAACTTTAATTTCGGAAGCATCAAAATGTTTTTCTAAGTAAGATTTTATAGCTGTGACTGCTCTTTTGCTTCTCTTACCTCTAGGAGCTTTTAACCATTCCTTTCTCAAAGGAATTGTACGTAAACTCTCTCCTGCTTTCTGAGTCATATTAAATCTTTAATCTACTTCTTCTCCAATTTCTTGTTCTGACACGAATTCTTCTACTTCTAGCTCTTTTTAGACCGAATTTCTTAATATCGGCCCACCTAGGAGCTGATCTCTTTTTAGCCTTGGCTATGAGTTTCAACTTCTTTCCCAGGTCTTTATTTCGTGACATATACACCTCAATGTTATCGTCTCTTTATATTAATGCTTTTCTTTGCACTTAATGTCTTTAATACTTCTTTCATATTTATATCAGTTACCCTTTCTTTGACATTGTGTGTCTCGTATATATTTATTAAGTACAGTTCAGCTTGGTTTGCAAGAGCAGGATTCACCAATCTCACTCTTGAAAGTCTCTCATTTGCTTCTGGTGTAAGTATCTTATTTAGCATTTGTTTCTTAAGAGCTTCTATTTGCTGTATTTGAGCTAATTTGTTCGCATCAAACTGATTTTGATTCATATGAATGCGCCTAAGTGCCTTCTTCCCATGATTCCATGTATTTCTCTTGTTCTGGTGTCATGTTATCTATTTTGATACCCATTGCTTCTAATTGAAGTCTTGAGATTTCAGTATCTATTTCTCCAGGAAGTTGGTGTACTCCTGGTTTTAAATTATCCTTGTTCTTGATTCCGTATTCTACAGCTAAAACTTGACCACAGAATGAAGTAGCCATCACAGATGATGGATGCCCTTCTGCTGCAGCAAGATTGATTAGTCTTCCTTCTGCGCCGACAAGTATTCTCTTACCGTCAACTACATATTCATCAAGGAAAGGTCTTAGCTTTCTATGACTACTTGAAATCTCAGCTAAACCTTTAAGGTCAATTTCTATATCAAAATGTCCAGAGTTTGCGAGAATTGCTCCGTCCTTCATTGCTTTCATGTGTTCTGGCCTAATTATGTGCTTGTTTCCTGTTACTGTGATGAACAATTCTCCTATCTTAACTGCTTCAGACATTGGCATTACTCTATATCCATCTAGAGCAGCTTGTAGAGCTCTGAAAGGTTCTACTTCAGTTACTATTACGTTTGCGTCCATGCCTCTAGCTCTTCTTGCTACGCCTCTTCCACAATCTCCATATCCACATATAACCACATTCTGTCCTGCAAGCAATATGTTAGATGCTCTTAGGATCCCATCAATTGTTGATTGTCCGCTTCCATAGTAATTGTCTATAAGATGTTTGGTTTTGTTGTCATTTACAGCTATTATTGGATATTTCAGAGCATTGTCCTTCTCCATTGCCTTTAATCTGATTATTCCTGTTGTTGTTTCTTCACAACCAACAATTAAGTTTTCAAGCAATTCTGGGTGTTTTGTGTGTATTTCTGAAATTAGATCACAACCGTCATCAATTGTAACATTTGGTTTGAATTCAATGACTTTGGTTATGTATCTATAATAATCGTCGTTATTTTCTCCTTTGTATGCCCATATATGAATGCCTTCTTCTGCAAGAGCAGCACATATATCGTCTTGAGCAGACAATGGATTGCAACCTGTTATTGCTACTTCTGCTCCTCCTGCCTTTAAGACTCTGACTAATACGCCAGTTTCTTTGGTTACGTGAAGAGCTAATCCTATTCTGATACCATTAAAAGGTTTCTCTTTTTCTAGCCGTTCCTTTATCTTTAACAAGGATCCCATCTGGGACTCTGCCCATTCTAAGTTCTTTCTTCCTTGTTCTGCTAACTTAATGTCTTTTACCTCATAATTTTCTCCTACGTCCATACAATTCACCATCTCCTTATTAATAAATATCAGAAGTGCGTCATGCGCACGAATTCGTTATACCTGTTTTGTATATCTTCTATATTAATCTTTTTAAGCATGTCTGGACCCATATTTTGGGTGTTAAATGATGCTAACACAGATCCGTAGACCATGGCTTTCCTCAAATTCTGCTCAGAAATATCACCGGTTTTGGCTATCCATCCCATAAATCCACCTGCAAAGGCATCTCCTGCGCCTGTAGGATCTCTCACGCTCTCTAGAGGGTATCCTGGTATTGAGAAGTGAGTATCTCTCCCATATAGGATAGCACCATGCTCTCCCTTCTTAACTACTATATACTTAGGTCCCATATCCAAGCACTTCATAGCCGCTTTCTTCAGATTTGTCTCCTGGAATATTTGTCTGACTTCAAATTCATTCAAGAAGACGATATCTACTCTCTTAATGGCTTCCATAACTTTATCTAGCTTTATATCAATCCAGAGTTTGATTGTATCTAAAGCCGTAAGTTTAGGATTTGTTACCTGATCTAATACACTTAAATGTTGTTCAGGATCTGTGTTTCCTAAGAAAACATATTCTGCAGACTTGTATGATTCGGGTAATTTAGGATTGAAATCTCCTAAAACATTAACTTCAGTTGAAATATCGTTTCTCTCGTCCATGTTTCCTATATATTCAGTCTCAAATCTGAAGTTCTTACCTTCTTTTATTTCTACTCCATCAAGGTTTGCTCCCCTTGTTTTTAGTAAATCTCTGTAATTCTGAGGGAAATCTGTTCCTATTATAGAAATTAGTCCAGTGTTTGTGAAGAAAGATGCAGCTAAAGAGAAATATGCTGCAGTTCCACCCATTACATCTACTCTTCTTTCGAATGGAGTCTTAATTGTATCCAATCCTATGGATCCAACTACGATCAAATTACTCATACACATGTATTTTTATGGAAATATAAAAAGTTAAGCCTGATTGGGCTTTCATATTGTCAATAATTAGGCAAAATAATTTAAATTCTCCCTGAGTTCCATTTACATGATAGAACAAATTGATTATATGGCATTCCCATTCGCCGATTCCATGTATCTGCCTATTGATGGATGTGCACAATATGTAGGCGATCCATTCGGTAAAGTAATGACCGCATTAAAGGAAAGAGGTGTGTCACCACAAGAGTATCTAAAGCGCTTAGGCTCTATGTGGAAAGGCAGAGTTGAACATGTTGCAGACAATCCAGACTCGATGCTTTATGCTAGATGTATTCTTTAGTAGAACAAGACCAGGTGATTTAGTGGATTTAAGAGAATATGCATTGGAAAGACTTGGTGACCGATTCGCTTCTGCGAGTTGTGGTCAAATAGTGGCAGAATATTTACACAATCAAAAACTTGTAGGTGAAAGGCTGCATGTCCATGCATACGGTGAGATATCAGATAGGTGTGCAGAAATCGAGACTACAAATCTTAATAAAAAATTAGCAGAACTAGGTATTAGTGCGGATGTTAATTTTGATTATTCTCTATGTCCAGACACCTTGGAGTGTTTAGAAAGAATAGTTCCAGAAAAGAATACTGAAAACGATTAGGCCTGTTTTGCTGCTGTGTTGAGTAAAGATTGTCCTTTTGGTGTGATTACTCTACCTTTCTTTTTCTCTGTCTTTACAAAACCAGCCGCTTCTAGCTGTTGTAACCCTTTTCTTATGATAGAACCAGATGCAAGTCTCTTATGCTCAGGCTTATGTCCATTGTTCTTTCTTCCGCCATATAGTTTTCTAAGTTTGGACAAACCGATGTTTGGATTTAAGCTTACTTTTCTCAAAAGAGCTGCTGTTCTTATGTGCCACCAATTCTCCTGTGTAGGAGGTCTTTCCTTGTGTACACCTGTTTTAACATAAACGGTCCATACAGGAGGCTTGAATTCTTCCATTCTCTGGAGATCTTCAGCTACCTTTAGGATTAGCTTCTCTGGATCTACATCTTGTACTGATGGCATAATATCACTTGATTGTATTATCTATTATCAGAAGCATTTATAAGCGTTTTTCGTGTTTATTTTCTTCCCTGGCCTATATCAGCTGTTATCAAGGTTTTAGTTACTATATACACAGCAACTATACTCAATAGAAGAAAACCAACTACAGCGGATATTCCCATCAGCATTGTTGGTAGATCTGTACCACATACTTCTTCAACGCATGGTGGGAATATGAGTGTATTGAATACGAATAACATGAAAAAGGCAGATATGAATACTATGATCATCGTCAATACGATCAGAATTTTCATATTATACTATTCCTTTCTCTTCCTTTTAAGTTCCTTTCTATAAGGGTGTCTTGATATGAACCCACATTTTTTGCATGTGATTATAACAGCTTTTTGTACACTATTGGTTCTAATAGTACAATTATCTCCAGAAACTAGATAAGAATAGCATTTCTTGCAAAATCTCTTTTTGTAGATTGGTTGTATTCTGATATTGTACCTCATGGCTATCTTTCTTGCTAGAGCTACGTATCGATCAGCTCTTTTTGGACTTTTTCCATACTCTTTCTCAGCAAGTTCGAACAATTTAATTATTCTCTCCTTGCTTATTGGTTTAACCAAAGGGTTTTTTATTGCCATGGTATAATCTTAGATTACTACTCAAATATATAGGATAGAAACGTGAAATGTTTATATTTCTAAGTAAGTAAGACTAATTTATGCCAGAGACCAAAAGCGAAAAAATCCTAAAAGATATATCGGATAAAACGTTTGAACATGAATTCTACAACAACCTACCTTCTGGCTACAAAAAAGGAAAGACCAAGTACATTGTGGTTACAGGTTCTGTGATTTCAGGAATAGGAAAAGGAACCTTCACTGCTTGTTTAGGCAATATTCTTAAATTGCATCATGGATTTAAAGTAGCTCCAATCAAGTTTGATGGTTATTTGAATTATGATGCAGGAACTCTTAATCCATTTAGACATGGAGAAGTTTTTGTGTTAAATGATGGAACAGAGTGTGATTTAGATCTAGGTTCATACGAAAGAATGATTAGCACAAATCTAACAAAGTCTAATTACTTGACTGCAGGAAAAATCTTCAAAGATTTGATAGATAAAGAGAGAGCAGGCAAATATTTGGGAAGAGATGTTCAATTCATTCCACATGTGACAGGAGAGATCAAGAGTTTTGTAAGAAACCTAGCTGTTGAATCTGATGCTGACGTAGTGTTGATAGAAGTTGGTGGAACTGTAGGTGATCTAGAAAATGGATATTTCATAGAAGCTATGAGAGAACTGGCTTACGAAGATGGAAAAGAAAACGTCTGTTTTGTGAATGTGGTTTATATCCTAGAACCAGGATACATGGGAGAACAAAAAAGTAAAGCGGCTCAACTTGGTTTGAAATCTCTGATGAGTATGGGGATACAACCAAATATTATTGTTTGTAGGAGTGAGAATCCTATCACTACCACAATAAAAGAGAAAATAAGTGTGTATTCAAATGTCCCTGTTGATCAAATAGTCAATGCAATGGATGCTAATAACATTTACAAAATCCCAATAGTCCTTAAAGATATGGGAGTTGATGAAACAGTTATTCGACTTCTAAATTTGAAAAAGAAAAATAATGGGTCTGATTTTGCGAAATGGCAGAAATTTGCAGACAAGATGACAGAGAAGAATAAAGAGGTTACAATTGGTATTACAGGAAAATATACAAATGTGCATGATTCTTATATATCCATAATCAAAGCTCTGGAACATAGTGCACCTTATGTTGGAGCTAAAGTTAAGATGAAATGGATAGAAACAACAGATGTAACTAAAGATAATGTTGCTTCCAAACTTGATAATGTTGATGGAATAATAGTCCCCGGTGGATTTGGAACAAGGGGAGCAGAGGGTAAGATAGAATGCATAAGATATGCTCGTGAAAACAAACTTCCTTATTTCGGTTTATGTTACGGATTTCAAATGGCTTTAGTTGAATACGCAAGAAATGTTTGTAAACTTGAAGGAGCAAACTCAACTGAAATTGATGATAAAGCCAAATATCCTGTAATAGATATTCTACCAGAACAAAAAGAGATACAAAATCTTGGTGGAACCATGAGACTGGGAGGACATGACGTGGTGATTAAAAAGGGTACAAGAACTCATAAACTTCTAGGATCAGATACAGTTGTTAGAAGATTTAGACACAGATTTGAATGTAATCCAGAATATATAGAAACATTTGAAAAGAATGGCATTGTGTTCTCAGGACGTGCAAAAGATAAGAGAATAATGCAGATTCTAGAATTGCCAGGACATCCATTTTTCTTTGGGGTTCAATTCCATCCAGAATTCACATCAAGACCACTAGATCCAGACCCAATGTACGTTGAATTCATAAAAGTTGCAATGGAAAAATCCGCTTAACTTGATAAATCTCCGAACTAATTATAAATCATGGAAAAACCTGTAATATACGTGGACACACGAGAGAGATCTACTGTTCTAGGCTATTTAGAGGAAAAAGCTGAAGTGAAAAAAATAAAACTAGATACAGGAGACTTCCTTTGTTCTGACAGAGTTGTTTGTGAAAGAAAGACCACTGCGGATTTCTTGAGTTCTATATCAGACCAAAGAATATTCAAACAATTAGAAAAATTAGTTGAATATCAAAAACCTGTTATAATACTGGAAGGTAATCAGGATGTACTCTTCTCAAATGGAATGCACCCAAACACAATACGTGGTGTGTTATCTTCCATAGCTATAGATTATTCTATACCTATTATCTGGACAAGGTCTGCAAAAGAGACAGCTGAACAAGTGTATTGGATGGCTAATAGAGAACAATTGATAGAGAAGAGAGAGATTCAGATAAGACCAAACAGAAAGACCACTAGCCTAACACAGGAACAAGAGTTCCTAGTAGCTGGTTTACCAGGAATATCAAACACTATGAGTAAGAGATTACTCACGCATTTCAAAACACCTAAGAAATTGTTTTCTGCTAAGATTGATGATTTGATAAAAGTGGATAAGATAGGCAAGAAAAAAGCAGAGAAGATCAAAGAAGTAATAGATTCTAAATACTAGAGTCCAAAGAACTATTTATTAGACCGCAAGACAATTATTATATATGAAATTGTTCACAGTCATGCTTTTAGCAACTGTTTTCATGTTGCTTATACAGCCAAGCGTGCAAGCTGTAGCTACTCCTGGTTCACCTACTTTCATACCAGGAAAAGAGTTTATAGCGCCTGGATCAGCATTCCTTTTAGCTGTTGGTCATCCTGGTCCTGGATCAGTGAGAATTGGTTGGGATATCAAATATAATCCTCTATGTAATTTCGGTAGATCAGGATCAATACCGAAAATAGGAAGTAATTGGTTATGTTACTTCTCGAATACTGATAGTTCAGCTACTTGTGGTCCTTCGCCATTCACAGGATGTGCAGAAGGACAATCATATACGATGGGATTGTCAGCTACTGATGCTTCAGGAGACTCAGCAAACACCACTAATGACATGAGTATAGGACACGTAACTCTTGATACTCAAGTAATTCATGATAATGGTACAATTACAATAAGAACATGTGGAATAGGTGCTACATTATCAAGTGCATTCTACACAATTCATAGACAATCAGATTTGTATCAAACAAAATCTAGTACTCCATTAAATTTCGAATCATCCACATCATGTTACACAGGAACAACTGCTCTCGATCCTGATGAGTATTATGTTGCAATAGAAGCTGTAGGTAATCAAGGTAAAGGAGGAGATCTCAAAACACTTTCAGTTCCTGATTTAAGTGATCCAGACCCAGATCCTGGTACATGTCCTGAGCTTAGTTGTGAAGAGGATTGTCCGTGTGATACCCCAGGACCTGGTCCAACTGGGAATGCAATTTCATCTATTTTCACTCCACAATCACCTACACTTGGTGAAGGAGTTACTACATGGACTTACACAAATGGTAGAATAACAAATATAGACACAACTTCTTACACAAATTTATCAGCTGTTGTCCCTGCTGGATTCTCAATACCAACAAACAAAATGATAATCACTCTTAGTAGAACCAATTTCGCACCAAATGAAACAATATTCTTTACAGTTAGATTGGAGAACATCCAAAGTTCAATGGATGTAGACACACAATTTGAATTATTATCGGGTGCTACTATAATAGGGTATGTTCCTGTGGATGTCAAATTGAGCCTAATAGGAAGTGGTACTCAGACTGTTTACATCACAAGTGATACCATGGGTCTTGATCCAGAAATAATAACAGGAAATTACTTAGCTGGCGAAGAAACAGAAAAAGAAATCACAATCAAAAATAATGGAGACTCAGTTATGACAGACTTTACAAAAACTACTACAGGAGACTTATTTGGATTCGACGTTGAATTCCCTGTGTCCATACCATCTGGTTCAACTAATACTTTAACTGTGAAAATGAATCCAACATCACCAAAAAATTACAATGGAAAAATCATAATAAACAGTAGTGTAGGACCAGGAACAGTATACGTAAATGCAAATTTCTATGGTGACATAACAAGCTCTGTTAATTCAAAGAGAGCAGATTATGCTGATGTACTTACGCTGATGCCGGAAGCAAAACAATTGATACTAAAAGATGTTCTAGAAGACATAAACAGAACTCTAGATACTGCTATTACATATCATGGAAACGGAGATTATGCAGGAGCACAGAGAAAATATGATGAAGCAGTAGGACAAATAGATGTTCTAGAAGCAACATTCGCTCAAGCTACTACACCACCTCCAGGACCTCCTCCACCAGTTATACCAGATGATGATCCAACAGGACTTATAGTAATGATTGGAGTACTAGTATTAGTAATTCTAATTGGTGTTGGTGTCTGGTTCTTCCTAAAGAAGAAGAATATGTTTAAAGGGAAGGATGGAGAGTATGATACCGAACTGGATGAAGAGTTTGAACCTCCTCCAAAGTAAGTTCTCTTCCACCTCTAGATTTCTCATATAAAATTACTAAAATAACCAGAATTATGACTATCACAATTGGGATAATAATCCACATGTAATCAATTTGTTCTGGGTCAGGTGGTGTTGGAGGAGTGTGTCCTGGATCAATTCCTGGATCGGGTTTTGCTGAATTAAATATATCCTGAAGATCTTGATATTCCTCTAAATCATTTCCATACTCAGAATTTTGATACTCTGATGACCAGTCATCATATTGATTGCTGATTTCATCAAAGTCTTCGTCACTGACATAACCATCAAGTTCTTCTAATCTTCTTTGTGCATCTGTAGCCATTTCATTCACAGATAACTGGGAAAATGCCTGCTTAACAACCTGGTTTGATGTTACTGTTATCTTGATTTCATAAGATGTTTCAGCTTGACCAGGTTTGATTACAAAAGGAATTGTTTTCTCCTCTCCAGCTTTTAGAGGGAATGTGGCATCATTGAGCGTGCTTGTTAGGCCTTCAGGTAAAAATATTCTTGTTGAGAAATTAGAATCTTCTCCATTATTATTTACTTTAATTCTGTATAGAACAGAGTTCAAGTTCTTTACATTAAGCGTCTCAGGGAAAATAGATACAGAGAATTTTGGTTCTGTTTGTTGTTTTTCCTCTTTCTCCTCCTCAGTTGCTGTTACTATTAATGTAGCTGTTGCTGATTTACTACATAGTGTGTCACAACCTCTTACCTCGCCTTTCATAACAATTTCATATTCTCCAGGAGTTTGAGCTCTCACACTGAAATTAACTACGTGAAATGGGTTAGTAGATGAAGTAACAACAGTATTATCTGCTGGATTGATTGTTGCATCAGTTTCTGATTTCAAATCTACTATGAATCTACCATAAGATTCTACGAGAACAGAGAGCGTTACTGTTTCTCCTGTAGTTGCAAATAATCTAGAATCTTCGAATCCAATATCAAAGAAATCCACATTATTGTTTATTACATCAGCTACAGTCTCTCCTGATGCTTCATCCCGTTTTTCTATATCGAAATCACTTGTTCCTGATATACAAACTCCTCCATGGAAGTCTTTTGATACGCCTAAATCAGGAGCTGAGAGTGTTATAATGAAAGGATCAGAACATTCCCCTTCCCTATGACCTGCTGAGAAGAAACAGAAAGGGAATATCACAGTATTGTTAGCATCTGTTCTGATTATGCTATCCTGAGAGAGATCAGACCATACTCTATCAGCTGTGCTTGTGATTATGTAATCAATCTTATCTCGGCTTGTTATACCAAGATCATCAGGTATCATAGCTTCAATACATTTAGTTGTATTTGGTTGTAATGTGAAGTGCATACCATCTCTTAATTGAAGAGCTTGTACACTACTGATAATCAAGAAGAAAACCAACACGAAAGCTAATACAGTCTTCATGTATATTATTTGATTTCAGAAGGTAAAAAGTTTTCGAGCCTATACAAACTAACAACGACTCTCCAATGGGTTTCCGTCTTTGTTAAGATTCTGGACATAACTAAATATAGAGTAATCAAAATCGTTTGGAATGCAGTTATAACTAATATCAAGCGAATCAAGATTCTTAAGACTCGCTAGAATAGTAGGATCCTTAATCAGATTATAACTAATATCAAGTGTAACAAGATTCTCAAGATTTGAGAGAGGATCGGGATCATCGAACCAGCCGAGTTGTAGAGTAAGCGTCTTAAGAGTGTCCAACTTTTTAAAATCAGATACATCTACTGTACACCATTCTAAATGAATCCTTGTAGGTTTAGCTAATTTAGATAAATATGAGGTGTCCGTGTTTCTATTGGAACAAAATGCAGATAGCTCATTGACATATCCATCAGGAGAAGTATCAATATTACTAATCCCATCTGGTTTTTCGCAAATAAAATCCTCGAGAGGAGCGGTAGTAAATGAAGCAACGAAATCACTGACAGCCTTTCTCTCAAATGCAAGAATTTCTTGATCACACAAAGTTGTTATAGTGTCTTCAAAGCAGGTTCCTCCAGGAATAATGGATTCATCTTTGAAAATGCAATTTTTATCTAGAAATGCTCCAATTGCACGACACTCTTCTTTGATACAGTTTGTACCCCAATCGCTGCTACCGCAACTTGAACAGCTGTTCTTATTTTCCACGTAATAACAGAAAACATCTTCACTCAAACCACTAGTCCTCATATAACTCTGAAGAGCGCTATACTCGGAAGTGGAGAGTGTTTGTCCGCATAATTCTGTAGTATCTACAACTTCAAATGTATATTCACCTACATTATTGTCTTCTCTAAGTTCATCTAATTTGTTCTCAGGATCAATAGTAACTATTACTTTGTAAGTTCCTGTTTTTGGAGGAGTGATATACACTGAATGGAATATTCCACTTCCCGGCACCATTTCAGTATTACCGCCACCGCAGCTAGCACCATTAAAAATGTCCAGAATAGGAATCTCGTGTTTGAAACAGTCAAATGTGTTTGCTGGGATATTAGATTTTCCAACATTATTAAAAGCGAATGATAATATAACAGGAGTTCCTACAGTTATAGTTGTTGTCGAAGGAGACGATATATGAGCTCGCTCAAACTCTAGGTCAGGTTTTTCTGCTCCGCCACTTGAACTGGAAGAATCAGCAAATGTGAAACTACCTTGCACATTTGTTGTCAAGCCTTTAGGAGGTATAGTACTCTGTGATCCTGGGGGACCTCCTACACGAAGAGCAGCTGCGATTGGTTGAATTGTTTCTCCTGCACACCCGGCAAGTTCAGGCATATTAATTTCTGGAACGGTCCATGTGCAACTTACTTCAGTATCTGTTGCAGAGGGGTTTACATCACAATTCATGCCGTCAACAACATTACCTGTGTACTCTCCTCCTGTGTAACTAATCTCGCAAGTAGAACCGTATCCATCTATCTGGAAATTGTCAACATTAGAACTATCTCCTGTGATTGTTCCTCTTAATGTGACTGTTTCTCCCTGAGAGCATCCATCCGATCCACAGTTAGGAGTTATGGAGGCTGATGTTAATTCGCAGGAATCTGAGGTTCCTCCCTGGTTTTGTGATTCACAATCCCCGCCGTCAAAATTACATGCAACATTATTACATTCGTCATCACATTCATCATCTCCTATCCAATCGGGTTCACAACCTGGTGCACATTCTTGACCCGATCCTGTAGGATTATTTACTGTTACTGTGACACTGGTTTCTACAACAGGATTTACACCGTCATTAACTTTAATTATTATTTGATGATCTCCGTTAGCATCTTGTGTCGTGTCCCACGTTTTACTCATACTAGACTCTGAATCTGTTCCTCCGTTAATTCTTCTACTGTCTATAAATATTAGATATTGAACACTTGTTATGTCATCATCGCTTATGGTAAATTCAATATTTTCAGTTCCTGAAACATCGTCGCCGTCTGAGGGAGAAGTTATGCTTACAGTGGGTGGTTCATTTTGACCTGATGGTTGTTGCGTTGATCCTGTGCCCTCTTTACAACAAACAGTATCTCCAGGACATTTGTTGTTTTCTGTGTTAGCAGGATCACAACTTGACGATGAACGACAGAACCATTTATCAGAAGTACTACTGTAATCTCCTAGATGAGCTATTTCACAATCATTTCTATGCTCTGCACAGCATACGAAATATTCATTATCATTGCGACAACCTAGATTTTCATCATTTTCATCTTTAAATCCCCCATATATAAAACAGTCTTCTGCTCCCCAACCATCGCGTGTGTCGATGCAGTTCTCAGCAGGGCATGTTCCTGATTGTGTGTTAGATGTTTGACTTGTGCCTTCTGTTATAAAAGTGAATGTGTATGAGAAATCCATTTTCTTTCCACCTACACTCTTAATATCATTATCTACTCTAACTGTGTATTCCGTGCCTTGTTCGAATTCTTCTCCAGAATCCAAGCTTAATATAAGAAGTGTATCTTCAGAACGCCAGTCACGTGTTACAGAAACACTAGGAGAAATTGTTACACGATTTTCTGTGCTCGTATCCATAGGCACGTTGAATTCTATTAATATATCTTTTTCGTCAAGTGAAACATCCCTTTCGTTTTTTTCAGGGGACGTGCTCACAACTCTTGGTGTTTCTCCTGTCCCTTCATCTTGACTGGATTGGGCTAAATCGCCTTCAACTACTGTAACTTCAACGGATTCTGCCCAGATCTTTTCTCCATGTACTTTACAATATAATTTAACTTCTTGTTTTCCTCCATTTCTCTTGATCTTTTCCATTTGTTGATCTGTATATTCGTATTCAAGTGTTTTTGTCGAAGATAGATCAATATCGTCTTTTGGATCAGGCCACCAATCAGCTTCATACCATATTATTTTACACTCGCTTGCTGCTACATGTGTTTTTACAGTGGCTCTGACTTCATTGTTACCAAGTGGTTCAACATTTATTATTCTGACTTCAGTTGATTGTCCTGGTGTTGTTTCAGTGTTAGTAACTCCAGCACCCCCACCACGACAATATGTTCTAGTGTCATCTGGGTTGGTTGTTTGAGCAGGCGAATATTGTATTGTCTTGACAGAGTCGTCCATTCTCTCGTTTTCTTGTCCCTTTCCATCAGAGTTTCTGTCACAATATATTTCAAATCTATGATAAAGATTGTCTGGGTCTCCCCATAATTCCAGAAGTTCAACTCCATTAATTCTTCCACCTAAATATGGCGAATCTACTTGTCTATCCATAACTATCATTGGATTTTCACAGTTCACAGGATTAGCTACGTATGCATTCAATCTGGTTCGCTTACAATCTAAATTTACATCTGCATTCACTTTTGTTTCCCTGCCCTCTACAACTATAACTGTGTTGTATTGGCGTGTTGTCCTTCCATTGTAATCATAACAAATGTTTCTATTAGCTCCGCATTCAACTATTAGATTTGCTCTGCCATTGCTTCCAATATCAATTTCTTCTAAGTTGTGTATGATCAATTCATTTGTGCTTTGGAAACTCTTTCCTAACTTGTTTAGATCTCCCTGTATTTGAGTTAATCCGGATTCCATGTTGTTCAAGTAATTCATGCAACTTTGGATCTGGTTGAAACAATTAATTTCCTGTCCTCTACATCTATCTGAATCTATATCATGTTGGTAAGTTTCCATGCATGTGTTCATTTGGATTTCCTGTATTTCCATTTCTTTCTGTTCAAATGCTACTTTTGTTAGTGTTGTAAGAGCATCACATATACTGTCAACAATGCCTTGAACTATTCCACCAATTAGAGCTCCATCTTTAGCTCCTTGAACCATACTTATGCTATCAGTACTGCTTGCAGCGCCTCCAATACCTCCAATTACTATAGCTCCTAGAGTTGCAATTGCAGTGTAAATTTTAGCGTCTATACAAGCCTTTGTGTAATCAACAGAGTCTTCTAGTATTCCTTTAAGATCATCGAATTTAGTTGTTAGTTTGTTTCTAGAATCTTCCATGATGTCAAACATTGTTCTAAATCCTTGTGTAATTGTGACTGTAGGTAAATCCATTGAGAGTTCTTGAAGGTTTCTTCCACTGAAACCATCACTATAACTTACTAAGAATGTCAAAGAGTTTGGTTCGTATCTGTATGTCGTATCTTGACTGCAATCATATATTCTATCAATCGTTACCACACATCTGTATGTGAAGTTTGTTGATAATCCGACTGCTTGTTCTTGAAGACAAGAAACATATCTAGCATTAGTTCCATTAAAAACTGCATAATAATTTTCTACTCTAAATCCTGTTGGTGGGTTTTGTATTGTTGCTTTTATTTCAACTTCATTATTTGTTTCACAATTATCAAAGCTGCTTACAACACTATTTATTGAAAGACTGACATCTCTTTCATCTTTACATACACCACCTAGGTCGTCTCCACCATCATAATCACAATAAAAACTATCTTGACAACCACAATCTATACAACATTCAGCTGCAGTTTCTCCAAGATCGGATTCACAAACATCATTTCCGCATATTGATATTGGGGTTATTCTAAGATCGCTAAATGTTGCGCTCAAATCTTTTGTTATGAAACTTGAACCATTTGGGAATCTAATTGAAACATCAAGTTTGTTGCCTGTTATTATTTTGTGTGGTAATGAGCATTCAGATATAATAGGTATGTTTATATCACAAGAGAAAGCACCACTAGCTGAATTTGGAGAATTACAATTTGTATTCCAAGCTGTGGATTCATCAGATGAATATAAGAAATATGTCATCTGTGCATCATTAGGTAGATTGTTTATTTTTGCATTTACTGTTGTTTTATGGAAAAGATTACAGTCTGTGAAATCAGTATCAGTTACACCTGTTATTTCAAGAGTTATATCATTTGTTAGTTGACAACCTTTCTCAAGTGTACAAAACTCTCCCGCAAATTCACATCCACGATCAACACAACAATTCTCATATGTTTCTCCTGGGTTAGTTACTCCATCACCGCAAGTAAATGAAGGAACTATGATGTCAACGAAACTTCCTACTAGAGTCTTGTCTATAGTTGTTGTTCCGTCATTGAATGTGACTGTAAATTCTACTGTATTGCCGGTTACCACGTATCTCTTCTCGTGATCATAGCCTGATAAAGATAAATCAAAAGTGCATACATAAGGACCTGTTCCTGTACATGACATAGGACCTGAAGGTCCTGGTATTGTAACACCATCAGCTGATATTGTTCCTAAGGTGAATGTGGAAGATTGAATCTGCATTCCGTAAGGTGGATTGTTTATAGGAATTGTAAGTGTTATAGGTTCTTTTCCATCACCATCAAGATCAAAATTCTCTATGTATGGTGTCTGAAGAGTTGGTCTGCCTAGAGTAACTAATATTTGTTTACATTCTTTTACAGATGTGTCACAGTACTGTCCTGTTCCACATGAACATTCATAATTGAGTGATATGTCACTGAAGCTGCTAGTGAAGCCTTTGCTTAGTTGATTTGGTCCGTCCATGTAAGTTAAAGTGAATTCAATTTTGTTTCCTGTTAATGTGAATTGACCTTGTCCGCATGTTGTTGTTGGGACTACGCTGACAGGACATGTGTAGAAACCAGAGTTTCCGGCACAAGTAACAAACTTCTTCTCTCCATCAATTGTTATAACTGAACTAATAGTGCTTGGTAATTCAGAAGGAGGGTTAGTTACCCTGAAATTAACATCAAAATCAATTGTATTTCCACATACATCTACTTGAGGAACAACCACAGGAATGAATTCAATAGCTACATTAGTCAATCCTTTACAAACACCCGTTGATGGATCAGATCCAGAAGATACATCACAATATTCTTCTGCACCTGGACATCCTGCATCAAAACAACAGTTGGCTGAAGTCTCTCCTAACAGAGTTTCCTGTACACCGTTTCCACAAGTGAATGATGGATTTTTGTTAAGTGTTATAGGTGAGATTAAATCATTTCCAGACCTTGGGAATACGAATGTAAATTCATCCCCTATTGCGTCTATTGTGTTTCCTGGTATATCTGCAGGTTGGAAAACTAGAGGAGGACTATCAAGAGCTTCCCGAGATCCACCAGTTACGTATAGATTGGATGCGGACTTGAAAACAACTTTAGATGCCCATGTGAATGGTATCATATGGAAATTATCAATGAATGTTTTTACAGGTTGAACAAGATCAAGAGAATCTACATGAAATTCCATTACTCCTAAATCTTGTGAGACAGCTGAACTGAATTGATTATAATTAGTTCTTTGTAGTGTGTCCACCGAACCAACCCATATTATATTACCATCGGAGTCTTCTGTTTTAACCAGCGTAAGTAGATTAGCTGTTTCAGGCCATGGGTTTCCAGTTGATTCTGCAACGAATGACCATGAAAGTTCTGTATCAACGAATGTTTCAAAATCTATTGGTGTTGTTTTAAGACAATCTTGTGGTGATAAACTCTTACATTTGTAGATGTACACTTTTTTGATGCTGTGAAGTAAGCTAGATCTACTGATTCTTATTTGAGCTTTCACATCAGTCCAAGTTGTGTCTGCGGGACTGTGTGAAATTGTAACTTGCTTGTTTATTATATCATCAAAATCTAAGCTAACAGTTGATTTTATCTGACCAGAATGTATGATATTGATTGTTGTAGCATAAGCTATTGGAGTTGTTAACATTAAGCTTGACATGAATACTGCAATTAAGGTTAGTATATGTTTCATATTATACTCCAACATTTGCTACGCAGCCCTCTGTTTGTATGAACTTTGAATTTCTTACAGGGCCTATTCCACATTGTCTCAATATACTAGACATTATGAATGCAGAAAGTGCTTTACCTTCTTCGTCCAATGAATCTATACCCACCATAATAGGAATATAGATGTAAAGATTCTTATCACTTGCTGTAAGTGTGTACTCATCTCCAAATCCTCCAAGCATTCTTGTTGAATCACTTTCTGTTAATACACCTGCGACTAGGTAATTATCTTCAACCAAATGTGAAACAGTTGCGGATGGACCAGTCGCTACAATAGGACTATAAGTTCTTGATGTTGTTCTTGGTGAGAAATCCAATCTTAGATCACCATCTATTTCTTCTATTCCACCATTTGGAATTGCATATTGTCCTCCAGTCCAGTTTTGGACGACAACTTGATAGAATTTCATGTTTATTACTGGAACAGCATTCATCTCTACTGTTCCTACAAGTTCATTTTCTTGATTTTCATTGCTCGTAGATTTCATTTCTTCGTGTGATGCGTATCCATTACTATCAAATCTTAGAACACCAACACCACATGGTGCTTGTCCTTGTATCAAACCACTAGAATCTGTTTGGCCTAGAACACAGCCCATAAAGCTTACGTGAGCTCCTGTGAGTGGTTCTCCTAAGCTGTTTCGAGCATTCATGTTGATTGAACATTGAGCATTTGCACATGTTCTTTCTTGGTCACCGAAATCAAATCCAGTATCATATGATACTGGTCTGTTGTCCTTTATGTATGCTTGAGTTACAAACTGGAACGTGTTTCCTGTTAGATCATCTTTTGCTCTGACTATTATAGGATATGTTAAGAAATATTTGACAATAATAGGATCTGATACACAAACAGTTGTCAAAGGAATTGGTTTTGCAACAGATATTATTGGATTTGGTTCAATTTGTAATGTTGATGGGTTTAATTCAAAGTCATCTGGTGTATGGAATGTGACATCCAAATCTGAATAATCATTATTGTCTAAAGGAGGTAGTGAGTATTTAGGACCGGAAGAAGTTCTTAGAGTATTTATTGGGTATTCTCCAGGTAGATATGTACGAGCAAGAGTTGCTTCTATTGCTGCCTCTACTTCTGGTTTTATGTCATACCAACTTTTGTATACACTTTCTCCACACTCAGTTAGTTGTATAAGTATTGGTATTGTTCTTGTATTTTCTTCAAAAGGTGAAAGCATCATTGTTGATAAAGTGAATGTTTCTATGGGTGCGTTTGATCCTTGTTCTGTTAAGAAACTCTTTGAGAATGCAGAAATCTTTCCTAATCTAGTTGGAATCTCTACAACATATGGTTGTTGTATTGGATGTGGTTTTTCATCAAACCAAAAAGTGGTAGGCATTGTCACTGTAACTATTGCTTTATCATTTTGTAGATTCACAGAAACAAGAGCATCATCTATTGTTACACTTTTGCCTTCTATTATGTATTTTTTGTTCTGGTTTAGATATTCTGTTATACCATCAACTAGATTTCTTTTGATATCAGGAATTTCTGTTTCATCACCTGTATGCCAATAAGGAACTGGCTTTCCATTTAGATTAACAGAACCTAGAGGGAAATTAGGATTGACATAACCACCAAAGCTGGTTACATTGTCTATACTCTTGAGAGTTGCTTCTGTGATAAAGTCTAACACAGAATTTTCTATAACTCTTTTCTGATTATCAATTCCTGTTATAGGTATGTCTGTTGGTAGCAATCCCTGAACAGCTAAAAATACAACTGCACCGACGACTACAACTAAACCAACAATAATAATTATTTCTGTTTGTCCAGACCTCATGAAATTACCCAGGAATTTAATCAAAACAGTGCAGCTAAGTAATAATTAATTGTATTTTATCTTTTATAAGCTCAAGGTGATCCAAAAAATTATCTTTCTACAACAATCAATCTGACATCAGTTGTGTAGAAACTCCCCCCGAGGGCTACTGATAAACGTTCGCTTATCACAGTCTTCTTTACTTTGAGAATTTCAATTCCCAAATCTCCTGCCTTGAATTCATTACCAGAAGTTTCTGCCACAATCATATGCGAGAGAGCTTTATTCGTAACACCACTGGAATTGCTGAGATAACTTTTTATGAAGCCTTCTACACGAACATCGCAACTCATACCACCGCATTGGTAATTAGAGTTTGTTGTAGCGCAAGTGAGGAGCTTCTTGATAGTTCCACAAGTCTGATATGGGGTGTCTCCAGTCTCTGTATTAACTATTGATAACAAGAGATTTGTTGTGTAGAGTTGTGTGTATTCTGAATCTCCTGGACTCTTTGTAAATGTAAGTAAGAATAGGAACATCA
The DNA here is from genome assembly GCA_043824495.1 of Candidatus Aenigmatarchaeota archaeon. Lineage (GTDB taxonomy): Archaea > Aenigmatarchaeota > Aenigmatarchaeia > QMZP01 > QMZP01 > JBDRNB01. Next base: position 26,115 of record JBDRSV010000015.1, read on the forward strand.
TTCCAAATATCAAGATTATGATGAATAATATTACAACACTAGATTGTCCTCTCATGTGTAAACACCTGCCCTTATTGTTCCTAAAAACGTGTCATACCTTTCTGGTTGCGAACTTACGTAAATATTAACAGGAACCTCATACGCTGTTACTTTCTTTGATCTATTCTTATCACATATATTCCATATATCACATGAATCCCAATTACTATATTCACATGGTACGGGGTTGCCGGTTTCTTTCCACTTTTCAACTACTACAAACCAATTTCTACCAAATAAAATGTTTAGCTCTTCACAAGTTGTTTGATTGGCTGCAGTTAATTTGCTTGCATCAAGAACATACTTATCCTGTGTGAAATGTGGACTTGATGAGAAATACTTGAGCATGTTCAAAGCTCTGTCATTGATGATTGTTTGTTTATCACCACTTGATTGTAAGATTTGCCAACCAGTCAAAAACAATACTAAAACAATCACAGCTATGACTATGAAAAGAACCAAGAATACCTGTTCCATTATAGCTGCTTGTCCTTTTCTCATGTGTAATCACATCCATCGAGATACATAGCCAAATGAATTTGTGCAGATTGTTCAAGTTGGTTGCCCATTAATATTGGATCTTCTACTGTAGTGTCTTGTGATAGATCAGATAATATAGTAATCAGGTTATCGTAATGTGCTGTACAAGAAGGGCTTGGTGATCTTGTTTTTAGAAGATCATACCTAATCTTTCCCATCTTTGCTGCTAACTGAACATTTTCTTTGAACACATCTCTTTTGTAATGATATAATTTCTCAGCTTCTCTCACACCGAATTCATCTTCAGTAGCTCCACCAAGAGAAAGCACAAAAACTTCTAGAGCGTCTCTATAATCAAAACCAGTTGAATTCCCTTCAATGTAAACTTTTTCTGTGGTTGGGTTTACACAAATACCTTGTGCTGGAGCAGATGTACAAGTTCCTATTCTGATAAGTCTGTTCATTTCATTTTGTGGAACACTAGAACATTGAGCCATTCCAGGCCGTGGGTTACTAATCTTATTTACAAATCTTCCCCTATGGCATTGTAAATTACCTGTGGACCCACAATCTTTTAGAGTTGTTTTTTGTCCGCCATTACAAAATCCAAACAATATCGGTGTTGTATCAAATGATAGAGAGTCTGGGAACATTTCAATTGTTTCTCTAGCTATTACAATTGCTTTGGGGTCAGTTGGATTTTCTATGGATACGTAAACATTCATTGCGGGAACTGCTCTTACAAAATAGAAGTCCCACCAACCATACTCCATTTCAGTCCTCTCAATTACATGAGAATCTCCGGGGTATGTAAATAATGGAGTAAATACTACAAGATTTCCTGCATCATGTCTTAATGAAAGAGGAAGAGTAGTTGTATCTAAACTAAATCTAAATTCTAGATCTTCAAAGCCGTCAAAGTAATACGGATTTCCAGTTGTGTACACATCACTTACAGTTTGCAAAAATGAAACCATTGTTTTAGCTTTTAGAGTGTTTGATTGTACTGTTGAATAACTTCCTGCATAATTTATCAAGAAGAAAAATATTATGCCAGCTGCTATTAAACCAAATATGAGCTTGAAGACTTGAAGCACACTTAGCATATTTTATATTTGGTCAAGCATGTAAATTAATTAAGTACTGTTAAGTACTGGCTCAATTGAAACAGAAAACCCATCTACATTCTCTATATATAATTTTCTGCTCTTTGTGCAGAAGTTCATTCTTTGGCTTAGATCTGATATCATGTAACCGTCATAAGCATTTGGACACTTCTTATACCAGATATTATATCTGTTTTGTGGATCTTCTATTAGAGCTCTGTGTACAGGATCTAAAGTTGCTGGATCCCATCCAGGTCCTGCAAATGCAGGATCGTCTAGAGCTATAGGATTAATAAAACAAAATTCCGAATCAGATGGAATTCTCAGTTGAAAGACATTACTTGAATCTTCGGCCTGTAATACAGTATCATCAACTAATATTTCTATATCTGTTATAGCTTTTATTATTTGTGCATTACTTCCCAAACAAGTAAGATTGGTTATTTGTCCTAACCCAACCACAAGAAACAAAGCAATAACTATGACAGCGAATATCAACGCAAAAACCATGCTTGTATCCATATACTATACTATTATTCTCTATACAATATATAATTGCTCATTGTTCTCAGAGAAAGCTAAAAATAGTTTAAACAATTTCTATTGCGAATGTGAGTGAACCGTATGTGGATGGCACATCGTCTATAACCAAAACTTTGAAAAGATATATTCCTGGTGGTGCATTTGTTGGAGGTTTGATAATTATTGGAACTGCTTTTCTTTCATCTGGTTGAAGGAACTCGTCATGAGAATATGTAAGCCATGTTGCAACAAATTCGGTATATGTCTGACCGGTGGCACCGAATGGGTCACTTGGGACAATGGGTGGAGTTTGTTGTGCTAGAGCTCCACCAAGTTGTGTTAAAGATATATCGACTGTAAAATCCTCACCCCACACTAAATTATCATTACGTATTATCAGAGAATATGATCCTGTTTGTCCTCTTCCCCAAGATGTGACATCAGGAGCTGCTAAACCAACGCTTACTGCGCCCGCTTCAATCTGCTTCATCACTTCTTGCTGAGCTTGTTCTGTAACTTTATGTGTGATGTCTGTTACTCTACCCATCAAATCAGTTATGAAACCAATTGATAAACTAAGAAGTATTACAGCAAAGACAACTATTACAACTAATCCAAGACTAAGTTGAAAAGCTCCTTTATTGTTCATTGAATCACTACAATATAATAATTGTTTCAGCACTCTTATATACTTTAAAATTCCATTCGGTTGACTGTTTCAATGGAAAACAATTTATTAATTTAATTGTATTGCGAAGCTTGTTGTACTATATATGTGAGATCCTGCTCCTAGTGTGCAGTCTTCTGGTGCTTCAGGTGATGCTATTCCATCTGTTCTGCATACAACAATTCTAAATATATATGCTCCAGAATCTGATGATAAAGAAGGTTTAGTAATCATATTAACAGTTTTTATTTCATCTGCTTTTAATTGAAGTCTCTTATTAAATGTGAACCATCCGGATGTAGAAGTCTTGTATTTATCTATATCTTCTATTCCATTACCAACATTTTCTAGGAACACATTTACAAAGAAATCTTTATCGTTTCCCTTATCTGTGTTGTGAACTAATAGAGCAAATTCTCCAGAATCTCCATTATCCCATTTCAATACATTAGGCGTTACTAAACTAATATCTTTTAATCCTGCCATAACTTCTTGTTCAGCATTTTTTATAGATTCATCTGATACAGTGTGAGTTGCTGCTGAAACAGGGATGATGCCATCTAGTGGGACAAATAACCAAATAGCTATTAGAACTATTATAACAATGACAACACCAATTATCTTAGTATTCATTTAATCACTATACTATATATTATACCTCCAGGATTATAAATTTTCGCCTCTTTTTGATTTTCTCTGAAATAATTTCTGAAATACTTATATTCTTGTGGAAACAATAGTAAATTGGGTTGCATGAGAACGGGTACTAGTAAAATTCTGATAATTTTGTTTTTCGCATTGGCATTAACCTTATTTACTAGTTATGTTCTTGCAGGAAATTTTGAGAGTAGTTCTTCACCGTCTACAGTTGAATCTGGTGCAACAGAAGTTCTTCTAAACTTCACTATTAACAACAATGCTACTGGATTTAATTTAACAAATGTTACTTTACAACTACCTTCTAATTTCACATTTATCACAGATACAAACTCTACAACAGGAATAAGCACACACTTTACTAACACATCATCTAACATTACTTGGGGTAACATCTCTACTTGGATAATCGGTAATGGAACAGGTAGCCCAAGTTCGGAATTCTTTGTATTCAATGTTAGCGTATCATCAGGTGCTCAGACAGAAGATGTTCTTGTATTTACAGTTCATGAAGACATGACAAGTAACTCAACAACAGTTCAAGTAGTAGTTAATGATAGTACACGACCATCTAGCATAGACTATATGACACCAACACCGGCAGCAAGTTCTTTCCAGAGTTCAAATACCGTTTCAGTTAATGTAACATTTGTTGATATCAATCCAGGAAGTTGTATTTTCGAATTCAGTAATGGAACAGCAGTAAATTACACAAACAGCATACCTCTTTCTTATGCATGTTCATTTAATTTCGGAGCTCAGCCAAGCGTTCCAATCAATGTAACAGTTTTCGTAAATGACAGCTCAGGGAATATAAATAGTTCTGCCTTCTTAAATTTCACAATTGATGCAACTCAACCTTCAGCAATTGATTTCTTAGCACCAACTCCAACTGAAAGTGTATTCAGTACAGATACAACTCCATCAGTAAATGTAACTTTCACAGAAACCAATTTCGCAAACTGTACAATTGTTTGGTACAACACAACAGGTGCAGCAGCAGGACAAAATCTAACAAACACAGCAAGCAATACTAGTTCATGTTCACTTACTATACCAACTCAAGCATCAGGAGAGGTAAACACAACAGTATTTGTATACGATGCAGCAGGAAATGCAAACACAACAGTAAACAGAAATTGGACAATTGATGCAACTCAACCATCAGCAATTGACTTCTCAACACTAACACCAGCAGCCGGCGCATTTGACACTGACACAACACCAATTGTAAATGTAACTTTCACAGAGACAAATGTTGTAAGCTGTGTGATGACATGGTACAATGTAGCAACACCTGCAGGTTCAAACACCACCAACACAACAATAGTTGGTAATTCATGTATGTTTAATAATATCAGTGCGCAATCAGAAGGAGAAGTAAATGTGACTGTTTTCGTAAATGACGCTGCTGGTAATTCAAATTTAACAACAAACAGAAACTGGACAGTTGACTCCACAGGTCCTTCAGCAATTTCATTCTCAGTACCAACTGATGGTTCATTCCAATTAACAAGTGCTGTAACATTATATGGTGCATTCGCAGAAACAAATGCAGAAAGATGTATATTCGAAGTATCTAACACAACAAGTAACAATATAAACTATACAAACTCAACACCTGGATCCTCTACATGTACAATTACACTTACATTTGCATCAGGAAATGTTAATGCAACTCTTTATGTAAATGATAGTGCTGCTGTTCTCAATAGTTCTACTCTTCTTAATTTCACAGTAGATGCAACACTTCCATCTGCAATTGATTTCTTAGCACCAACACCAGCTGAGGGAGCATTTAGCACAGATACAACACCATCAGTGAATGTAACTTTCACAGAAACCAATTTCGCAAACTGTACAATTACATGGTACAACACAACAGGAGCTGCAGGTGGTCAAAACTTCACAAACACAGCAAGTAATACTAGTGCATGTTCACTTACTTTACCAACACAATCAAGCGGAGAAGTTAATACAACAGTATTTGTTTATGATGCAGCAGGAAATGCAAATGCAACTGAGAATAGAAACTGGACAGTTGACTCTGCGGGTCCTTCAGCAGTTGACTTCTCAACACTAACACCAGCTGAGGGAGCATTCGATACTGACACAACACCAATTGTGAATGTAACTTTCACAGAAACTAATGCAATAAATTGTACAATGGTGTTATATAACACGACAACCGCAGCAGGCGCAAACGTCACAAACTCAACATTACTTGGCAATTCATGTATGTTTAATAATATCGGTGCACAACCACAAGGGGAATTGAATGTAACAGTGTTTGTTTATGATGCTGTAGGTAATGTAAATACAACAGTAAACAGAAACTGGACAATTGATTCAACACTTCCAACAGCAGCGGACTTCGTATCACCAACACCAGCTGAGGGAGCATTCAGTACTAGCGCAAATCCAATAGTCACTGTGGTGTTCACAGAAATAAACCCAGTGAATTGTACAATTACATGGTACAACACAACAGGTGCAGCAGCAGGACAGAACTTTACAAACACGTCAGAAGGTACTAATTCATGTTCATTTAATGCAACAACTCAATCAAGCGGAGAAGTTAATGTAACAATATTCACTCACGATGCCGCAGGTAATGTTAACGCAACAGTAAACAGAAACTGGACAGTTGATACAGTATTACCTGCAGCAATTGACTTTGTATCACCAATGTCAGCAGCTAACGCTAATGTGACAGTTCCTTATGTATACGTAAACGCAACATTCACTGAAACCTTTGCAAACTCATGTACAGTTCAAATTGCAAATGCTTCTGTTACAAACTTTACGGGAACAATATCAGGAAACTATTGTTTCTTCAATGCTTCACAATCAACTGATGGTCCTTGGAACTTCACAGTATATTTAGTAGATGCAGCTGGAAATACAAATTCTACAATAACAAGAACAGTTAATCTGAACTTGAACTCACCAGAAGTTGTTATAAACTCACCTTCTTCAAACAATTCATGGTATAATGCAAGCTTTGTGTTAAACACAACAGCAGCAAATCTAGTGTGGATTACGCAGTACAGATATGAAAATGTGTCTGTAAATTCAAGTTGGGTAGCAATGACAGATTCTAATATATCCAATGAATACTGGAATGCAACATTCAACATATCAACAGTAGTTGAAGGTAATTACACATTCAGAATAAATGCAACAGATTCTGATTTCAATTCAAATACAACTGAGACCATGGTAATATGGATTGACACAACAAACCCAACAATATCAGCATTCTCATTATCATCTGCAACACCTACGGTTGGTGCTACAGTTACAGGAACATGCACAGCTACAGACAACTTAGACACATCTGTAACAACTGTAATAACTGGTATAGATACCACATCAACAGGATCTAAGACGGCAACATGTACAGCTGTGGACAATGTAGGAAACGTGGTCACATCTACAGCTAGTTACACTGTGTCAGCTGCGGCAGGTGGTGGCGGAGGCGGCGGAGCAGCCGGAGGTAATGCATACGATAACAAGAGTAAGAAGCATGATTTAATACCAGGTAAGGGTTTGCAAGGTAACACCAAATTACAAACAGCACTAGAAAAAGTTCTTGGTAAAGGAAAGATGAATGAAAACGCCATACAAAACTTGATGAGATTATCAGAATCCATAGTTCAAGAAGTTGATGCTAACAGAGTAATGAGTAGAGAGACAGGTAAAACAAGATTTGATCTAACATTGAAATACAAAGGACAGAAGAAAATTAAGAACTTGGTAGTCTGGGACAAGTTACCAAAGGCATTTGCAGCACATACAGACAATATTAGTGTGAATGTAACTGGAGCAACAATAGAAATTGTTGAAACAGATCCAGAATACTTATTCGTGTTTGATGAAGTCGCACCACAACAAGAGATTGTCATTTCTTATGAAGTGGCAAGATTAGCTGCAGCAACTACAGTAGACGATGCAGAAGTAGAGATATATGCAGAAGGGTTAGAAGAAGTCGGTGATGTGTGTGGTAACGGTGTTTGTGAAACAGGCGAGAACTCTGATAATTGTTTAGTTGATTGTCCTCTTATAGCAGATACGTGTAATGCAGGTGAAAAGAGATGCTCGGGAAATAGCATACAAGAATGTATAGAAGATGGGACAGATTGGAGAACAATTGACACATGCCAACATGGATGTGCAAATAATGTTTGTGTTGAAAGACCAGCTGCGGATGTAGTTGATTACATGCTATTATATGCGGGTGTTTTGGTAGTAATCATAATCATCATTATAATTGTCTTAGTTGTCCTGCATCAGAAGAGAAAATTCTAAGCTTCGAGCCTATAGAAAGCATTTGTTTCTGATCGAACCCCTCTCCTCAGTCGAATATCTAGATCTAGTGTAGCATTAACTCCAGGTATGGGTGATGGACAATCTAGACTATTCTTCGAATTCCCGAAATCAACTGCATAACCATTTCTAAAGTTATGATTCTCCAAATAACTAAATAACGCAGCAACATTAGAACTTTCTTCACCACAATCTTCCCAGCTCACATGCATAGTGTCATTAACTAGATCCTTCAAATCTTCTATAAGATACTTGTCATTTACATCGAATGTGGACACAGTGTCAATTGATGTGTACTGGAAGAAACTTTGTTGTACAGCAAATATGAGAGATACGAGAAATACCATTGTTACAATAAACATCTGTGCTTTCTTCACAGCCATGATTAGAATTTGTTTTCTTGCTAATTAAATGTGAGCTTAGAAGCCGGACCTAAAAAATTGCGCCTATTGGCATACTGGCACGGTCCTACCCTTCGGTTTATATCAAGAACCATCAATTGTTAATAGTGATAACCATTAACAAGAAGCTAACATCTGATGATTCAAAGAGAATTAAAAGACTTTATTTATCAGGAGAATCAATATTTACTATATCTGAGAGTCTCCATGTAAATCCGTCAACAATTTGCGATCATTTAGAAAAGAGTGGAATTAAGAGACGTTCTGCTAGAGAAGCTGGAATTCTAGCTTCCAAAAGAGGCAGATTGAAAAAACATGAGATACCCAAGTCTTCAAGAAAAATGACAGAAGAAAAAGCATATATTTTAGGTGTTATAGTTGGAGACGGTTGGTTACATAAAACAAAAAATGATTCTTATCAAATAGGACTGCAGGCAATTGATATGGATTTTGTCTATGAATTTATACGATGTTTTGAGAAGGTTTATGAATTAAAACCAAAGGTAACGTTGATTGAAGAGAAAACACCAAATTGGAATGATAAGTTACAAGCTCGAATTTGTAGCAAAAATATATTTAATGACATCATGAGTTATGGGAATGTGGGAAAGTATGAGTGGACTGTACCTAAAATTGTCTTCAATTCACCAGAAAACATTAAATGTGCTTTTCTTAAAGGATTTTTTGACTCTGAAGGGTGTGTAGACAAAAGTAAGAAAATTATTACCAATTCTGTGAGTCTTGGTCTTTATGATATAAAAAGTCTATTAGTTTCTATGGACATCAGATCCAATATTATAAAGATTACTAAAGTGAAAGGAAATCGCAAAATGCGTTACGATCTCAATATTACAGGAAGAAGTTATATTGAATTGTACGCCCAGAGAATCGGATTTTCTATAAAAAGAAAAGAGAGAAAATTAGAAATTTTACTTAATAATTATAAATTGAGAACAACTCCGCATCAAGATGTCATTAAACTTAAAGACGATATACTAGAAATGAGGAATAAAGGATTCTCTTATCAAAAAATAGCAGACAGATTGAATATAGGAATAACTACAGCATGGAATTATGTAAATAAATCCAGTTAAGGGACTAGTCTTTCTGGAGTACGTGGAAATAATATGGCTTCCTTTATATTCTCTAAATGTAACATTTGCTGTACCATACGTTCAATACCGAAGCCACATCCTCCATGGGTAGCAACTCCATATCTAAAGGCATCTACATAGAATTTGAAATCCTTTGGGTCTAATCCTTTCTGTTTCATTACTTTCATGAGTTCTTCAGATCTGTGCTCTCTCTGTCCACCCGAAGCCATTTCCATGCTTCTGTATATACAATCATAACTATGGCTCTCTTTGCCGTCCATCATAACGTAGAAAGGTTTGAGTTTAGAAGGGAATCTTGTGACAAAATACCATTCATGTCCTTGTTTAGTCATGTATTCTCCTATCACCTTCTCTTCCGGGTCCATCATATCTTCTCCCCACTCAAATTTAACATTCTGCTTCTCAAGTATCTTAATCCCATCAGTATAAGTGATCCTCTTGAAAGGTGTGTTCGGAACAGTCAAGTCCTTAATGCTCAATATATCTAATTCTTGTTTACAATTCTTCAAAACCCCTTTGATTATATGAACAACCATATTTTCTACAGTCTTCAATACATCTTCCATAGAATCTATCCATGCTTGCTCAAAATCAAGAGATAAGAACTCAGAAACATGCCTTCTTGTGTGGAACTTCTCAGCTCTGAACGCTGGACCTATCTCATACACACGATCTAAGCCAGAAGCCATTAAGATTTGCTTGTAAAGTTGTGGTGACTGTCTCAAGAATGCCTTGTTTTTGTAATAATCAACACTAAATAGGGTAGCTCCACCCTCTGCTCCTGCTGCTTGTATAACTGGAGTGTGAGTCTCTATGAATCCATCACTTTCCAAGAAGTTCCTTGCAGCTGTCAAAGCTGCATCTTTGATCTTGAAAACAGCTTGTATTTTAGGGTTTCGTATGTCTATGAACCTATAATCAAATCGTGTATCCTTACCAGATTCTATCTTATCTGTTGTTTCTAATGGTAAAGGAGTTTCTGCTTTATTCACAATTTCTATACTATCCGGAATAATTTCTTTTCCTCCAGGTGCTGCTGGAGCTTGTTTTACCTTACCCTTAACTATGACACAGTCTTCTCTATGTAATTCATCTACTAAAGAGAATAACTTTTCAGAAACATCCGTCTTCTTAGCTGTTATTTGTATGAAGCCTGTTCTATCTTTTAGCTTGAAAAACTTAAGTCCACCTAGACTTCTTACCTTGTCGACCCATCCCTTCACGATTACTTCTTGGCCAACATCCGCATCCCGAGAAAACACCCTCTGACTCATAATATCCTTTGTAAATCAATAACTTAAGAACTTATATATTTTCTAGTTTTATTCTGTTGGTTTAGCAAAGGAAATACAGGCTTCTCTGACATGGTGTATCATGATGTGTCGTCTCTTATACGAAGACCAGGAGAAATATGTGGACCCTTATCAAAACTTAAATTCCCATCAGGACCTACATCATAAAACCATAACCCACCGTCTCTAACAACTAGACACATGCCTGGAGCTACTTGATTACCTGAAAATGCTGTCTGATACGCCTTTAAACCGGTCCCGCTGGTCGTGTTTGATACTATATAGAAATATTTAAAAACACTATTTGAAGCGTCAAAACACAAAAGACTTTTTAAATTATAACATTATATACTCTTTATGGCAGAACAAGACAATTTCAAGAGATTACCTTCTGTATTTAGACGGATTTCTGAAATAAAACAAGAAGATATAAGAATCAGCCTCATAGGAACTGTTCTAGATAAAAGTGAGACAACAATAGCAGTGGATGACGGATCAGGCAAAATAGAGATAACATTTGAGGAGCCTGTGAAGACAGAAGTGAATAAACTTGTGCGAGTTTTTGGAACTGTTGTTCCAATGGATCAAGGATTTCAACTACGCGGAGAAATATTACAGGACATGAGCAAGCTGGATTTGGGTTTATATAAAAAAGCGATGAGTATTTAAAATATGGGGATATAATATCACTAAGAGGTTGCATGTTCAAATTAAAACTAGCTGATACGGATCTACTCAGAAATTCTATGCCTATTATCGCAGAGATTATAGATGAAGGCACATTCAAGATAGATAAAAATGGTATGAGCTTACTTTCTCCTGACAGAACAATGGTTTCTGTTGTAGATTTCAAGATTCTTTCTTCTGCATTTGAAGATTTCAAAATTGATGGAGAAGAATCAATTGGATTGAACATGTCTAGTTTTGTTTCTGTTCTCAAAAGATTGAAGACAGGAGACAAACTAACACTGGAATCGTCCGAGAATAAACTCAGAATGATTATAGAAGGTAGTGGTATGAGAACATTCACATTGCCTATAATAGATGTACAATCTGAAAAACCGCCTCTTGATCAATTAGATTTTGGTGGAAAAGTAGAATTGGATTCAAGTATTGTTGAAGAGGGAATAGCTGATGCTGATATAATTGGTGATTCCGTAATTTTTGAAGCTGGTCCAAATATGTTCAAAATGCACTCCAAAGGTGATGTTTCTTCAACTGAATTGAGTATGGGTAAAGATAACCAAGGTATTACAGGCATAACAGCAGAAAACAACATCAAAGCACAATACCCATTAGAATACTTGAAGAAAATGATTAAGGCAACTAAATTATCTAAACAAACAACAATAGAGTTCGGAAATGATTATCCTATGAGACTCACATTCAAAGCAATAGACAAGATGTCTCTTAATTTTATTTTAGCACCAAGAGTAATAGAAGATTGATATGGATTATTCTGGCAGACCCGGAGTCGGAGTTTGTGTTCTTATTTACAAAGAAGGAAAAATACTTCTAGGCAAAAGACATGACGATCCTGTGAAAGCTGATTCTGAGCTACAAGGAGCAGGTAAATGGACAGTGCCTGGAGGCAAACTAGACTTTGGTGAAGATATAATAGAAGGGGCAAAGAGAGAAGCCAAAGAAGAATGTGATATAGATGTTCATGATACTGAATTAGTCAGCTTAACCAATGATATCAAAGGAGAAAGGCATTTCATTACAGTGGGTTTCTTAGCAAAAGAGTTCTCAGGAGAACCAAAAACAATGGAACCAGATGAAATAACTGAATGGAGATGGTTCCCAGTAGATCAGTTACCACAACCAATATTTTTCCCAGCAGAAAAAGCAATCAAGAATTTCTTAGCTGGAGAACAAATGAAATACTAATCTGTCATAGATAATATACCATGAAAATATAATTCTGTTGGATCAAGTCCATTTTTACCCCTTCGAGATTTACTGGCAACAACAACTGATGTACTTATTTCATGTGCAAGAATACCTCTAGATTTTAATTCTATCGCATTGGCCATTGTCATGTGCCATCTCAAATCTTTTAGATAAGATGCATATGATTCAGGACTAAGTAATGAAATATGACCAAGATAGTAATGATAATCCTCTAAACGAGAACCCAATTCTCCAAGCATTTTGTCTTTATCGTCATCTGGGTTTACATTGGGTGGATGTTCTATTCTTTTTTTGATATACTCCAATTCTATTTTTCTGTGTTCTCTTGCAAGATGTTGTACTGGTGGCGCTTCTACTGGTTTGCCATCAACCCATCCCAGTTCTATTTTATCAATATCTATGTCATTATATAGGCTAGCTATTCCAGTTTCAATTTCTGGATCAAGATCAAAAACTGATATTGCTGCAAGGTCTGCAACACCATCTCTTATTAGAGCAGCATAAAAAGCGTTTTGTGTGTATTCACCGTTTCCTGCCGGCTGAAAAAGTCTATGTCTGCGTAGAACACGTTTTACACTATATCTTAATAAATCACCTGGGTGTGCTTGTTGAGGGAAACCTACCGGACTGACGTTATATATTCCATGGGGTAAAGCAAGAAGTTTTTCTGCTTGGTTCACAAATCTTTCTCTTGTTGTTTTAGTGACAGTTATAAGAGTTTTGTCACTAAACTGTCGTTTTGGTAGGTCGCCCATAAAATATATACGGGAAAAAATTTTATAAAAACAATGTGATCAGATACGATAATAGATAACATTATGACTAACAATCATAATATATTCCTACATTGTGACTTTCATACACAATTTCCAGACACAAACAATCCCACTCTATCTGTTAATGTTGATTCACCTTCTGTTACGCCAACAATTATTTCTACTTTCTCACCCTCAAATCCATTGAGGTTGATATCTGTACTACAATACATTCCAATCATTGAATTTCCATCTGAAGAACTGTAAATACAGTTATCTAATGGAAAAGATGTAGCTAATTGCTCTCCTGATACAATTACTTTTGGGTTAAGAAGCTCATATCCTTTAGCTTCGACTACTAAAGGTGTAGTATCACCTACAGTAGTGCCATCAATTGGTTTAACTATTTCTATGTATGGGATTGCGTCTTCACTGGCTGCGTATGAAGGCCATATTAACAACAGTAAGATTGTTACTGCAATTATTCTTTTCATAATTCAAAGAAGGAGAACTTATTTACCTTGCTTTCGATTATGTGCGGTTTTCACCGAACAAAAGCATTAAAATCAGCAAAACAATCTCTATCATGGCTTCACAGAAAGAAATGATTTCTACGATCAAGATACTCAAGAAAAACCTAAAAAAGTTTGTAGATACCGCTTTGACTAAAGTCTCTGATGAAACAAGAAATCCCTTTCAAGTTCTTATTTCATGTATACTTAGTCTGAGAACTAGAGACGCTACTACTTCAGCTGCATCTGAGAGAATATTCAAGCTTGCGAGAACTCCAGAAGCTATGCTTAAGCTGTCTATAAAGCAGATAGAGAAGGCAATATATCCTGTGGGATTCTACAAAACAAAAGCCATTCGCATCAAGGAGATATGCACAGATCTGATAGAGAAGTTTGATAGTAAAGTTCCAGATAATATGGACGATCTACTAAGCTTGAAGGGTGTTGGTAGAAAAACAGCCAACATCACACTAGTTTTCGGTTTTAAGAGAAAATATCATATACCTGTGGACACTCACGTACATAAAATTCCTAATAGAATGGGATGGATCAACACAAAAACACCAGAAGAAACAGAACAAGAGCTTATGCGCTTGATTCCTAAATCATATTGGATGGATTTGAATGATTTATTAGTAACATTCGGACAGAATATATGTCTTCCTGTGGGACCAAAATGCTTTTTATGTCCTGTTGAGAAATTATGTAAATACGAGAAAAAGAAATTTAAGTGATCTTATGAAAGAGCTTCACTGCGCTGTTTTTATTGTGAGTAGAAAAAAAGGAATTCCTATTGGGAATAAGAAAGAATATTTCCAGGATGGTTACTTATTTCATATAGGAGAAAAGGAAGCAATTGATAAACTTGCCAAATCAACAACAATAATTTTCAGAAGACCTTACAAGACCAGATCAAATGTAAAATGTACAATAAACAAGAGAATAGAAAAATTTGCAGATAAACATATAGAGGGATTCGAACCAAAGGATTGCGACTGTAAAAGTCATCTACATTTCTCTAGAGAAAATCCATTGGAAGAACCAGAATTCCATGACAATATCTACCTTAGAGAGGAAGATTAAACGCCTTGATAGCGTTTTCTGTGGTTTGTTTTAGAACTTCCTCAGCTGTGATATCTTTTATCTTAGCTATTTTCTCAGCAGATAACTTGATATTCCAAGGAGTGTTTTGCTTTCTTTCTCTATCAGGATCTAAAAAAGGAGCATCAGTTTCCAAGAACATTTGTTCTAGAGGAACAACTTTAGCTATTTTCTTAATATTCTTTGAGAAGCAAACTTGAGTAGAAACAGATACCCAGAAGCCTGCTTCCACAATCCTTTTAGCAAGATCTGAAGATCCAGAAAAACAATGAAATATAGCTTGCACTCCAGCATCTTTTACAGCTTCAAAGCATTCTACTTCAGCATCCCAGGAATGTATTACTATAGGCTTGTTTATTTCTTTGGCTAGTTGAATAAATTCTTCGAATTCTTTTCTTTGGATCTCTCTTTTGCTAGGTTCTTCTACCCAGTGGAAATCCATACCAACCTCACCAATTCCAACAATTAGATTCTTATTCTCTTTTATCAGTTTGATTATTCCATCCTTGTTATTACCTTCAACAGGATGATAACCAAGGGTAGGAAATACAAAACCAGGATGTTTCTTAGAAAGTTCTAGAACAGCTAGTCCTTCTTCATACCTAGCAGAAGAAGCTACTATAGCTTTCATTTCTTTCTTAGCTTGTTCTACTATTTTGTCTACATCTTCGTAGCCTTTTACTCCATCGCCATCAGATGGAAAGCACATGTGTGCATGAATATCTATCCCTAACATATTACATACTTAGTAAAAACAGTTATTAATTATTCTGATTCTTCGTCACTCCGGAACAAATTACCTGCATATTCAAGACCATGTCCTGCAATGCAGATTCCTGCAGGAAGTAATATGCCTGTAAAGAAGTCGCCGTCAGTTGCACTAGATAAAAAGGGAGCCGCAATAGGTGCAAGTCTAGCAATTCTGCCTGTGTGCTCAAGAAAATTTGGATCGTCTCCAACTTCTCTGTATTGTCTCACAGTGTTGAGAACCTCACCAGCGCCATATATGGCAAACATGTCATCTATAGAAGCTGTTAAATCTCTTCCTATATCACCTATTACTTCATATAAAACATGATCTCTAACACCATGATACCACTCAATAGCACTAACAGTTACTCCTAGTGCTCCCCCCACTCTAACTAAGTTTCCAGTATTTTCCCATAATTTTTTACCAAAAGACATAAGATCACATAAGAAGACTGTACTGACTGTTTATATAGTTTATCCATGTTTATTCTTCTAAACTTAAAAGATGATGATCTCCGGCCTGAGATCAAAACAGCGTGCATGAAACCCTATAAAAAGGAGAAATTAAATATAAACAAGTCTTTTTAAACAGCAAACCAATTCTAAATGGGTTGTGCATGAAAAAGAGAATAAAAATGAGTTTTTTAAATAACTCTTTATTCGTACTTGTTGCACTAACAGTCACGATCCTACTAATTACACAGCATAGCCTAGCTCTCTCTTACCAGAAAGTAAACATAGGAGATAATAAAATCCAAATACAGAATAATCTAGGAGCTCCAGTACTTGATATTCAATTAATAGAAAATACAGATCAATGTATCGTGAATTGCCATGCAACACTGAAAATACATCCGTACCAGACTTATAACATTCCAGACTACTCTTCTCCAAGCGAGAAATGGGATTTTGTAAAGGCCGATTCGAATGTCATGGGTTTGAAGTCCTACACATTACAATTATTGAAAAATATTACTTATAACATCACAGTTCCGACAATCTCCAATACAAGTTACAGTTGCTTTAATAACATAACGCAACAAAACGAAACCTGCCAGATTCTGGAACAGATAGGAGTACAAACAGAGACACGGACAAGAGAAGAATGGGTACCATTTAACTGGTTCGGGGAAACCCTTGAGCAAGGCAGGGACTACTACATAAAACTAAGTGCACAGAAATCTCCATCTTTAGGCGAAAACAACATAGACTGGGTTCCTACAATAAAAGGCGTGACCCTAGACGACTGGGCCTGGTGGAATTCTAGCTGGTTTAACAGGAGGAATATAACCATATCAGAAAACAACATATCTACAAGAACAGCTGAACCAGTAACGCTGAATGTAACAGGATTGACAATAAATACAACATGCGAAAATGAGATACGAATAACAAACGAAACAGACGATGAAATTCCTGTCCAGATAGTTAATTCAACTGGAGAATCAGAACCAGCAGGACGTCAATGGTGTGAAATTATTTTTGAGGCCACAGTAGATAAAAATAAATCTGTTGATTATTTTGTTTACTATAATAACCCTTCAGCTGCGCTTTCAACACTAACGTACATATCATTTAATTTCACTGAAAACAGATTCACAGGAAGAGATTATGAAGTAATTCTAAGTAAACCAACAAACAGCCTACAAGTTCTAAGGGATAAAAACAATATAAACTGGAGTAGTAACAACAATACAATATATCTTGTGGGTGAGAGTACAGTTCAATATGCTGCAGGAGATTCTATAACAGACGGTAATGCTACGTGGACAGACTGTGGTAATGTAAGGTGCATGATAAACTGGACAAAACTGAGTACAGAGGGAGAATATACACTTTACTCACAAAAGATAGTCACAAACATCACTTCCAACATAACCTTCATGTATGGCCCATACACATCAAGTACGTCCAGCCATCCACTAGGAAACGACGATTACGTCTGCTCCTCGGTAATAGACTGTGTTCAGTATGTTGGCTCACCTCCTCGACATACATATGTTTCTGACTGGAAGTCATGGTTTTGGAAAGACAATACAGATATAAAATACGTGGTTGCCTGTGATACTGGTCCCCATCTAACTAGAATATCCTCCAATCCCGCAGAATTTACTGTCATTCGAGGTGGCTGGACAACGGATTATCACCTAAGTCCAGGATCATACAGAATGATCCACGAATTTATTAATGGAACCCCGCAGAACGCAGAAGACAAGATTGGCGAACTGGAAGCAATGTTTGCCAATCCTCTATCTGTCCAATTAGGCCCAGAACAAACAGGCAACGGAACCCTGTTCATCACGGATCTTATTCCAATCCAGGTAGTGGAAGACGTGGATATGGTGAAAGGGAAGACAACCATGATAAGATCAACAATCAGTTTCTATCACCCAAATCCTAACCTGACGGCCAATATAACGGTAAAAACACACTGGAACGGCAGCCTGGTTAATACAACAAACATAACACTTACCGACGGTCAATCAAAAAATATAAACCACTGGTACACTCCAGGTCAGTCAGGCACAGACATAGAGGTGAAATCAACAGCAGAAACTACAATATCATACACTTTCATCAATGACACAAGAACAACCAGCGTTGATGTTGTGGAGACGAGGAAGTTTACAGTTGATTTCATTCCAGTTGATGATCCCGAATATTTTGATTTCACAGTTGACGAATCTATACTTTTCATGAATAAAACATATCCTTTAGCAGATGATGCCATTAAAAATTTAACAGTGAAATCAAACCCTGTTAATACGTCTGACATGGACAAAACAGATCCCTTGTTATTCAAGACAGAACTGTTATTAAAAGTTCGCATGAATAGTCTATTAACAGGAAATTATACAGAAAGGACTGTTGGTATTCTTCCACAATCTTGGTTTTCCGACAATTTAGATGACACAAAAACTCTAGGCTATGCTATTATTCAAAACTTTCCTCCTATATTTGGCTATCCACCCTTCAAAATAACATTTAATTCGGTTGTTATTGAAGATGCACTTAGATCAGGAGCTGCACACGAGCTCGGTCATACATTTGGTTTATGCGATGAATATAACTCTTCATTATGGGAAGAACAGGATTCGCTTTTTGGATTATTTAATAATTATTGTCCTAATGGTGATGTGGATGACGACAACTCTTTGGACGATAGATGCTTGGCGGTAATTCCAGGATGTAATGACACAACTTTAGGCGAATTGATACCTTGGAATTCTAATACTGACACAATAAGCGTTTATAACTTTATGGGAAGCCTCAATTTTCAAGAATCTAGGTGGATAACAAAAGAAAGTTATAACCATCTATTAAGCTACTTCTCACACTCGACTCCAGAGACCGCATCATCACGACTTCTTGTAAGCGGTTTCTACAATAAAATTGACGGATCCGTAGACTTCAGAAATTTTTACCAGTTGGGGGAGGGACTAATAGAAAATGAGAGTGAATTTGCAACTGGCAATTTCTCCATAGAATCCTTGGACGCAAATGCTACAGCTTTATTTAACATAAGTTTCAACCTGTCCTTTATACTAAGCTCAGCCAATGGCACTGTTGAAAATATAAACGTTACTCCATTCGCTTTTGTTGTCCCGTTTTCGGATAATGTGAGCAGCCTGACATTCAAAGAAAACGCTACAATAAAAGAAGAAAGGGACAGGACACAAAACACACCTAATGTGACACTAATCGAGCCTACTGGAGGAGAATTCTATTCAAATGTAGAAATAAACATTTCTTGGACTTCTTCTGACGCTGACGGTGATAACATGAGCTATGCTATTTTATTCAGTCCAGACAATGGAACCTCTTGGGACACTATAACTTTTGATCACAACGAAACAAACTACACTATAAATTCTGGTGACCTACAAGACTGCACAGAATGCCTCATTAAAATACTAGCAACTGACGGAATGAATACAGGAAATGATACAAGCGATTCCGTATTTCAAATAGACAATGATTTGAGCATTACCGAGTTTTCTCTCGTATACTCAAACAACACAGAGCGTGTTTTCAGAATATCTGTAAACAATACTCTTGACCTTGACATTACAAACATTTCTTGGATTTTAGATACAGGAGACGAGGCTATTAATTCTCAATACTTGACTAACTTAGAGGTGGGAGAAGACATTTTCATTTTCGTGCATTATAATTATACAGTTATTGGAAATTATACAGTCATTTTCACAGCTTACACAAACGAGCACATAGAAAAGGAGGAGATCGAGGTTATAATTTAAGGTAAAGGTGATATGACATGAAAAATTTATTAGTTGTTATAGGGATATTGGCAATTGTTGTCACGTCCGGTTGCACAACAATCCCACCAGAGTGCCCTGATATGGGCTATAGTGAGTATGGAAAAACAGGAATAAGCATCTCTACTAACATACAAGCCCTGAATGTTATGAAGGAGTATATGAATTCCACAAATATAGCATTCTATGGGAGCATTAAAAATCATGTTCCGGAGGACATGAAATATAAAGAGATAAGAACAGTATATGGAATTTACGATGACGGCGGCCTGGTTGACTCACTAGAAACTGAAATCTATGCGTGGGTATTGAACAATAAGTTTGCAATAGATCAAAATGGAACCGTGCATGAACATGTAGGTTGTGCTTAACTGATAAAATTAGAACTGTAGTTGGTAAAGAAGGTGTAAAATGGAAAAATCAAAAGTCCAAGTAGTGGAAAACGTGGACATGGTTAAAGGAAAAACCACTCTCATTAGAGTTATTGTTTCCTTTGTTGCAAATGACACAAACGCAACTATCATACCCAATGTAACCATCCACTGGAATGATACACTGATTAGATATAACGACACTCAAAACATGTCACATGGAGAAGAATTATCATTTGATTTCTGGCACATACCACAGGATGTAGGAGACGTTGAAGTAATGGCAGAAGTTGAAGGGACGTATGAAGGGGAATATCTGAGTGATAGTAGAGATCATAATGTTGATGTTGTGGAGACACACAAATTGAATATAGGTTTCGTACCAGTGGACTGGGAGCCTCAACTAAATTTTAATGCTTATAAGAAAGATGTTTTACAATTTATGAATAGTACATATCCATTATCAGACGATGGTTTTAATATAACTGACCATGCTGAAATTGCCACTGCACCAGTGGTTGGTGTGCCATTTGTTCCTGCTCTTCTTTTGCAAATTAGAGGAGCAACACAACTGTCCTCTAATGAATACCCAGACAGATCTGTCGGTATTGTTCCCCCAAGCTGGTTTTTCCAACATGGTCTTGGGAACTCAAAAGGGTTTGCAATTTCTTCAAGATTGTTGCAATATGCATTTCCTGCAGTTGTATTAGAAGCAGGACGTCAGGAATTACTTGCACATGAAATTGGTCATACATATTTCTTGTGTGACGAAAATGTATCAGAGTGGAATGACCAGAATACAGAAACATTATCTGATAATCTTTGCCCGAACGGTGATTCAAATCCAGACGATGAAATTTTGGATTTGGAATGTCAAACAAATAAAGGTTGTCCAACAGAAACAATAAAGGAGCTGATTCCTTGGCCAGGTTCAAACGGCTCAGAAATGAAAAATTTCATGGGTTATCATGAAAACCAGTTTACAAAATGGGTCTCAAGCAATACATATAATCATCTTATTAATATGCTAAAGAACTCAACACCTGATTTTTCTACTTCAAGAATTTTAGTAAGCGGATTCTACAATAAAAGTTCAGAAAAAGCTGATTTCCAGAATTTCTACATTTTAGGGGATGGTTTTGTTGAAAACAAAAGCCAAATATCTGGAAATTTCTCAATAGAAATGCTTGATAATCAAAGTAATATGATTTATAATATAACCTTCCCTCTCGCTTTCTTCATTACTTTATATAATGGAAGTAGTATAGAGACCAATGTAACACCATTTATTTTTGCACTACCGTTGGAATCCAATATTTCTCAAATAAATTTTGTGGAAAACGATACTATAAAAGATCAGGTTAATAAATCTTTTAATCCACCATCTATCAACATCACTTTCCCAAATGGTGGTGAATTATTCAATAACCAAGAAATAAACATATCTTGGGAAGCAAACGATTCTGATGGTGATAATTTGACTTTTTCGGTTTTGATAAGTAATGATGGTATTAATTATAATACAATTGCCTATGATACAAACCAAACATTCTTTATATACAATTCAACAAGCTTAGCAGATGGCAAGGAGTATCTAGTAAAGGTATTAGTATCAGATGGCTTTAATACAAACAATGATACAAGTGATAATGTATTCGAAATAGACAATGACTTAAACATAACAGAACTTTCTGTTATATATGAAAACAGTACAGAAAGGATGTTCAGATTTGTCATAAACAATACTCTAGGTTCTAATATAAGTAATATTTCATTTAGTTTAGATACTGGAGAAATCACAGAATATTCACAGTATAGTATAACTCTCCGAGGAGGAGAGGACATATTTGTTTATGTTTATTACAACTATACTGTTACTGGTATTTATACTGTTATAGCTACTGCCAGAAGCGGCGAATTTGTTGAAGTTGAAAGTATGAATATTGGAGTTTAATGAGAGGAGGCGAGAAGATGGAAAAGTATGCTAAAATTGCTATAATAATAGTTGCTGCTTTAGTATTAATCATAAGCGCTATCTTTTATGGCAATTTTCCTAAATGTGCTGGAGACCTTCGTTTTACTGAAATTGTAGATTTAAACAGATCTATAAACAATTCAGAAGAAGCGTACAATGCTTTTAATGAGTTCTATAAAACACATAAAGGAAGATATGCACATGAATACGGTTTACAAAAAGAAGACATAGAGTTTAAAGAAATAACAGTTGAAAATGGTTCTCAGGTCTCTGCTTGGGTACTAATAACAGATGAAGCCGTGGATAATTTAGGAAAAATATATGTACAAGAATATTGTGCTTAAATATGAAAATTTTAACAATTAATAGCTTGGAAGGAGAAGGCAAATCTTATATGGGTAGAATATTAGCAACAGACGGGATGAATACAGGCAATGATACGAGCAATACTATATTTGAAATAGACAACGATTTGAATATAACAGAATTCTCTGATGTATATTCAAATAACACAGAACGTGTTTTTAGGGTATTTGTGAACAATACACTCGATATCAACATTACAAACATTTCCTGGTCTTTGGACACAGGAGAGGACATGAAAAGTTCAGAATATCTAGGTAATCTAAAACCAAGTGAACAGGTCTTCATTTACGTGTATAATAATTATACATTAACGGGTAACTATACAGTAATTATGTCCGTGTATACGGACGAATATTTAGAAAAGGATGAAATTGAGATTATAGTTTAAAGAGAGGCAGTGTAAGATGGAGAACATAAAATTTGGAAGTTTAGTAATGATTGTTATTGGAATAGTAATAGTAGCGGGTATTTATGTAAGCCAATATATACCGCTCCCTAAAGAACCTGAAATACCCGGATTAATACTACCTGGTGACTGCAATTATTTTGGTATAATACACGAAACAGAGATAAACAAAACACTAAAAACAAGAGAAGATGCCTTAGAAGCGTTAGAATTTGTATATAGAAAGTTTAATACTACCTCTAATTTAACTGCTGATGATCTGGAATTTAAAAACATCATAGTAGAAGGCAAAGAAATCAGTGGATGGAGAATAATACCCTTAGATCCAGCGTTTATAGATAAGGATGGTAATGCTTGGGGAAACTACACATGTTTATAAATATGAAATCATCAACAAAAACCACAATCGGAATCATTGGAATTTTGTTACTTTTGTTTAGTCTGCAGGTTATTGCGGACCCGATAGACTTGGGTAGAGAAGAAATCAAGGATTATTATTGGATGACTGTTTGTGGAGATAATCAGGAAATAAACCTAGATACAGAAAGTGCAGAAGAATATTGTTTGGCAGAAGAGGATGGAGTTCCAACAAACTGCACTAAAATTCAAGAGATTTATGTAGAATCTTTAGAGACAAATCAGTCTCGTCCAGAATGCATAAATGAAATTACAGGAGATGATGGAAACACTTCTATAGAGTATGATGTTGACTGCATAATGGAAACATGTAGTGAGTTAATAGAATTCAATCAATTGACAGGAGAGACTAGATCAGTATGGACAAAAAAATATGGTTGGTCATTATAGTAATTATCAGCCTAATGGTAGTTGCAAGCATACAAGAATCAACATCAACAGGAGAATCATCAGGCATGATTCTATTCTGGGACGGAATTGAAGCTACAGTGCCATCAGAATGGAGTGTTGTGAGCAAAGACATATGCCCAATGGGCCAGGGATGGTGTAATGACTTCTACAACAGGACCATAAACATATCATCAGCATACGGAACTGAAGGCGGTTCGGATACATATACAGGAACAGTTTCACATGTTATATCACAACCTAGTGTTACAAGAAAAATAGATCCCGGAACACCTAACGGGTTTAATGTGGCTTCTGCAACTCATACAGGAACGCTGACATCTGAAATACCTGCAAATACAAGTATACCTCCTGTAAGGAACCTTATCATAATAAGGTATGACAATGGAATGCCAGACATGATACCAGCAGGTGCTATAGCGTTCTTCAATGATACCATACCTCCAGAAAACTGGACGCTGTATACAGAAGGTGATGGTTATTTCTTAAGAGGATCTGATGCTCCAAACACAACTCTGGGATCATTAACACATACTCACATAAATGCCAATTTCACTCTTATCGGCGGTGGAGCAGCTGTAGGTACAAGTACAGGAACTACAGTCCCTACACCATCACATTCTCATGGAACCATAGGAGATCAGAATCTAAGCGAAGAGAATCATATACCTCCTTATGTTGACATGCCCATGATAAAAGCCACTGAAGATACTCCTATTCCAATCGGCATGATAGCTGTGTTTAACTCAACTCCTCCAAGTTATTCTTGGGATAATTTAAGCGAGGATCCAAACTTCAACAATCATCTAATAAGAATAAACTCTTCTTCTTTCAACACAACAGGAGGATCAGCATATCACCAACACGAAGAGATTAACATAACGTTTGGACAAACCTCGGATACCACAAGCAAGAAATATACAAAACTTGGAGGATTTCACATTACAGTGGCAGGAAGAACTCATGGTCATACTGTAAATATAAGCGTGTCCTCACTTAATCAACCGGCATATGTAACTGCTATTTTAGGAATATATACAGGCATCATAATAGCCAACGAGTCAGAAGGAAGAGATGCAATAGAAGAAGGCATAAATAATACTATACCTAATTCCACTAGATATGAGGATCAGCAGATATATATAATAAACGAGACGGGTGATCACTCTACTGGATTGTTTGACATAGTTACTATAGAAGGAAACCAGACATGGGCATTCAATTATGTTACAGGAAACGAATCGTTCACGAATGTGAATCCTATACTTACTATTGTTAACATATGGGAATCAGCATCCCTTGCTTATAGCCAAATAGTTAGCCAGGTAGAAGATCTTATAAATGAGACGAAAGAGTAGATATCCTTTTCCTCGTGTATATCCAGTTTAAGTGTGACCAAACATCACATCCTCAGAAATCAACACAATGTGGCATGTTTATTCTTCTAAGAAATAGAATAAAGCCTCTTGTACTGTTGCTATCTCTTTCACTGCAAGTCCAGCTTCTTCAGCAACATTTACTCTATATGGAACTGTTTCTGTGGTGCAAATCTCTCTTTCACCAATCTTTCTGCATGTTTCTTGTGATCTCTGCTTAATCTCAGTGGATTGTTGTAGTGGGACTAAAAACAAAATAATACCGTGTTCTTTAGCTACTTTAGCCTTTGCTGTTACTTCACCAATAGGACCAATTGAACCATCACTTCTGATAGTTCCAGTCATCATCACGCTTGTGTTTGGAGTTTTATTTGTCAAAGCAGCTACTGTGGCTACAGTTAAAGCAGCTCCAGCTGAACCACCCTCAATAACAGAAGCATCTGCTTCTATTGTGTATATCATATCATAATTGGATAGATCAGAACCTGTGACCCCACCTGCTATTTGTCTAGAAGTTCTGATAGATGTCTGAGTGTCAACCCAGAATAGAATATTATCTATATTTACTAATGGCCTTCCAAAACCAGGAACAATATCCACATTAATTGTGCTTAGTACACCTTCTTTATTTGAATTAACTGCAGGAACATACATTGTTACAGATGTGTTAGAACCAGTATCATTTGTTGCTATGAAACTCTCAATTGGAGTATCAAAATCAAGAGTGCCTCCTCTAGGACCGAACAATACATCTGATAGATAAAAAGTTCCTATAAAGTAAATGGCGACAAATGATAGTATAGCTACCACACTTATTACTCTCATATATTATATTGGTGTGAATTCTTTTAAATCCTGTATGTTTAATGTGTTCTATGGACGATGTACAAATCGCTATAATTGGCGGAACTGGGGTTTATGATCCAGATATTCTAGAGGATAAGAAAGAGATAAACGTAGAAACACCTTTCGGTTCTATATCAGCTCCTATAATAGTAGGAAATTATGAAAACAGGAAAATAGCTATACTCCTTAGACATGGTCCTGGACATAAGATAGCTCCTCACAATATCAATTATAGGGCAAACATTTATGCGCTCAAGCAACTAGGAGTCACACACATAATTTCACCATCGGCTGTAGGTTCTCTCCAAGAAGATTATCATCCTGGAGAACTAGTATTCGTAGATCAGTTTATAGATAGAACCCATTCAAGACATTCCACTTTCTATGATAAAGACAAAGTATGTCACATCTCGGTAGCTGATCCGGTTTGTCCTGATATGAGAAATATAGGAATAGAATCAGCCGAAGAACTAGGATTGAAACACCACAAAACAGGTACATATGTGTGTATACAAGGTCCTAGATTTTCTACAAGAGCTGAATCCTTGCTTTTCAAGAGCTGGAATGGGCATGTGATAGGCATGACAATGGTTCCTGAAGCGGTTCTAGCTAGAGAAGCTGAAATCTGCTATATGAATATAGCCACAGTAACCGACTATGATAGTTTCAAAGAGGAAGCAGTAAGTTTATCTGATGTATTAGAAATCATGAAGGAAAACACAGAGAATGTGAAGAATCTAATCAAAAATCTAATACCAAAACTCTCAGAAGAAAGAAGCTGTGCCTGTAGCAAAGCTTTGAATAATGCTTTAATATGAAATAGCAGAGACACGCCTTCAGTGGAAGGTAACCAAATAGAACAGTTAACCAAATTCTATCCTCCACTCTGCGGACCCCATAAACATTATTTCCACAACTTAGAGCTGCTCCCGTCAAGGTCTGACTCGATTCATTACGTAAACAATCCTATGGGACAGAGCTTCGCAGTCAAGAACCCGGGCCATTCTATCCAATTACAATCGCCTTCGGGCTTCGACTCCACCATAATGGCGATTTGTGGTAACAGGGAACGCCAAACTCCCCAGCCTAGTCTCTGCTGGTTTTATTATCATTTGGGTATTTAAAAGTATAATTTATGCTCGAATAAGAACTATAGAGATAAGTTATGCAAAATTGAAAAATAAAAGAATAAGTAAAAAAAGTGAAAAATTTAATTTCTGTCCCGTGAGCTTAAACTTTAGATGCTAAGTTATAAACTGCCTTCAAAGCCACTATTAAAGCTGCAGGAGCAACAAATGCTGCGATATTTTCTACGATGAATGATAGCCAGATTCCAATTGTTGGTATTACTGCAAGATTTGCAGTTCCAACTGCCATTAAGGCAATTGCTGCTATTAAGAAACCTGACATTTCTTTATCACCGATGTTTAAGAATCCTACGATTAACCCTAGGATTACCAGTACTAATGTGATATATCCAGCTGACGTTGCGTCTAATGTCCCTGCTAATAGGCCGGCTAAAATGGCTATAACTACACCCAATATGAAAGCCCAACTTCCAATTCTTTGATTATCCATTTGACGTCACCTTGTTTTTATATATTATACACGCAGTCGCATATAAGTTTTCATCGACAATAAACGTATTTTCACCGTTTATTGTCACTATTTGTCATTACTACATAACAGTTCTATATAAAGATTTGGGTCACCTTTATATGCCAGTGAAACAGCCATGCTGCTACACATAAGTCTCTATAAAGGCTCCTAGAACTATTAGTCCAATCGCGAGCATGAATATTTTTAAACTCTCAAAAGCGACCATACGCAACACATATGGCTTATTTTTTCTAATTATGGCAGCTGAGAGTAAGCCGCCTGATAGCGATGCCGCTATGTAGCCTGCAATCTCTGGTATACCATGTGGAAGGAAGGCGAGGCCTATGATAGGTACTTCCCACAAAACTTTCGATAGTTGTCCTATGTAAACTCCTAAAACCGACGCGTTCCACGCTATAATAAACACGGATCCAGCTCCGAATATGAATGAAAAAATGAAAGCGAATACAAGAACTTGTAGATTGTTCATTAATACTCGATTGAAGAAATTGGCTTCATTTATTGCATACCCTTCCAAAGTAGAAGGTCCTATCTCCAAACCAGTTATAGCTCCTCTCACATCACTTATCTTTAGTGATTGGATCTGGAAGAAATTCTCAGGGAGAACCATTGACCATAGAGCAAAGGCAAGAGTTAGTCCAGCAAAGAATAACAATAATATGTATATATTCTGTTCATGTCTATGCCAGAATGATTTCTTGTATTTCTTTTCTATCTCCTTCTCCTCGAAAGCTTCTTCTCTCTTAATCATGAGAGTTATGAAGTAAACAGAAGGTATTATAGTAAATAATACAGCAAAGAATCCACCTAAACTGAAGCTAGTCCCAGCAACATCTACTGAATAAGCAACTTGTGTGCTCACTAGTATGGCAATACTACACACAACAATAGACCATATGAACATTATGTATGGTTTTCGATGTATTTCATCAAAATTGATGAGTGATTCGAGCATAATATAGTATTGTTTCAGCCTGGTTAAATAGAATTATGAATATAAAATATGAAATCAAGTCTTTACAATGACAAGAGTTTTTATAATTCATGGGTGGGGAGGACACCCAGAAAAAGAATGGTTTTTCTGGCTTAAGCAAAAACTAGAACCTAAAGGAATTGAGGTTCATGTCCTAAAAATGCCGAATACAGACGAACCTACTATAGAGGAATGGGTTTCTTTTCTAAGAGAACAGGTAGGAGAACCAGATAAAAACACATACTTTGTGGGCCATTCCATAGGATGTCAAACAATTATTAGATACTTAGAAGCACTCCCAGAAGATGCAAAAGTTGGAGGGGCTGTTTTTGTTAGTGGATGGTTCACTCTCAAACCAATAATAAAGGAGGAAGAAGGCGCAGAAGAAATTGCAGAACCTTGGATAAAAACTCCTATTTCATGGAACAAAGTCAGAATACATACAAAAAACTTTACAGCTTTTTTCTCAGACAATGATTATTATGTCCCTGTAGAAAATTCAGAAATCTTCAAAGAAAATCTCGGAGCAAAAATAATTGTAGAAAAAAACAAAGGACATTTCTCAGAAGAGGATGGCATCAAGCAAGTTCCATATGTTTTAGATGAGTTATTAAAAATAATAAAAAAATAATTTTTTTCAAAACAAAATATTACACATGTATTTAAGAGCGTGTTAAACTATATATTACTAAAGTGACGGTTGGTCCTATGGTAAAAATAGAAAAAATTGTTATTCAAGGATTCAAGTCTTTCAAGAGAAAGACATCCATACCTTTTTCTGATGGCTTTTCTGTTGTAACTGGTCCAAATGGTTCAGGAAAGACAAATGTGAGCGATGCTATCTGCTTTGTTATTGGTAAATCCTCATCTAGAGCTCTTAGAGCAAAGAAAACTCATAATTTAATTTTCCATGGAAGTAAGAAAAAAGAAGGGTCTGATCATGCAAGTGTTACTATTTACTTTGATAATTCTGATAAGACTGTCCCAATAAATGAAAAAACCGTATCTATTGGGAGAAGGATAAACAAGAATGGTGTAAGCACATACAGATTGAATGGAAAAGTTGTAACAAGACAGCAAATAATTGATGTGTTCTCCCAAGCTGGTGTACATCCTGATGGACAAAATATAATTCAACAAGGTGATGTTACACAAGTTGTGGAGATGGATTCACAACAAAGAAGAAGTATAATAGATGATATTGCAGGTATCACAGAATATGATGACAAGAAAAATAAAGCAGAAAAAGAGCTAAATAAAATAGGAGAAAAAGTAAAAGAAGCTGAAATTGTTCTTCATGAAAGAGAAACAATATTAGAGAGATTACAAAGAGATAGAGACTCAGCTGTGCAATATAAGAATCTGGAAACAGAACTAAACAACCTAAGAGCAGCCTTGTTATGGAAGAGTTATTCTGACACTGAAAGCGGATTGAAGAAAATAGAAAATGATATACAAGAAAAAACAAAAGAATCTGATCTCTTGGAAAAAGAAATCAAAGATCATGACTCTAAACTCGAGCTAGAGGAAAAGGCTTTAGAAGAACTTACAAAGGATGTTATTCAAGCATCAGGTCAGATAGAAGTCACGAAGAGTATAGCTAGATTACAAGGTGAAATTGATTCCAAAAAATCAAGAATAGAATCATCCAAAAGAGAAATAGAAAGACTCGGTATGATGGTTGACAAGCTAAAAAGTATGGACAGAAGAGTACATCCTGAGTTTAAACAGCTACTAAGTTTTGATGGTGTTAAAGGATTCTTGTCTGATTTACTGGACATTCCAAGTAAATATAATACAGCTGTGGATGTAGCAGCTGGTTCTCATATGAGAGATGTGGTTGTTGATAGTACAACAACTGCTGTGAAGTGTGTAAAATATTTGAAGGAAAATAGAATAGGAAGATCTAGATTCTTACCAATGGACAAGATTAGACCATATCCAAAGAAACCATTACCAACAGGATCTTTGGGATGGTTATCAGAATTAGTTCATCACGAACCTGCTTATAATGAAATAGTAGAATATGTTCTTGGATCAACTGCTTGCGTGAAAGACATAGATAAAGCAAAAGATATAGCAAGAAAAACAAGAGTGAGAATGGTCACTTTAGATGGAGATTTAATGGAAGCTTCCGGTGCAATTACTGGTGGATTCCTCAGAAAGAAAAACAGCGGACCAGATGCAGATTTAACCAAATACATGAGTGATAGAAAATCTTTAGCTTCAAATATAGGACAACTAGAAGCAGAAGTATTACAATTAAATAGACAACTAAATATCTATGCATCAAAGGAGAAAAAGACAGACACAGCAAGCATAGAAAGAAGCAGAGTGAAATTCGATGAGAATGTAAAAAAGGTAAGAGAAGCAAGGAAAGATGCTTACGAAAGAAGATTAGTTTTACAGCAAGAAATTGGCAAATTAAACATAAAGAGAGCAAGATTGGAAGCCGATTTTGATAATTACAAAGTTCAAATAAATCCTGATGACGAACAAAAAGTTGCAGAAGAACTAGAAAAAATGAGCGTTCATGTAATCAAAGGAAAACAAAGAGAAGTAATAGAACAAATAGAAGCTCTAGGTCCTGTCAACATGAAAGCTATAAGCGAATTTGATTTGATCAGAAATGAGTTTGTCGAATTCAAGGAGAAAGTTGACAAGATAGTTTCTGAAAAGAATTCTATTGAAGAAACAATATCTCAGATAGAAGGTAAGAAGAAAGTAGTCTTCGATAAAACATTGAATGAGATTTCAAAACACTTCAGAACAATTTATAAAGAATTGACACAGGGTGAGGCTGATATTGCTTTGGAAGATCCTAATAGTTTGGATTCAGGGTTACAAATCAAGGCATCTCCTCTAGGAAAGAGTTTACTTAGCATAGATTCAATGTCTGGTGGAGAGAAAACTCTCACAGCATTTGCTTTCTTATTTGCCATACAGAATCATAAACCAAAACCATTCTATATATTAGATGAAGCTGATGCTGCTCTGGACAAGACAAATACCAAGAGAATAGTAGAGTTAATCAAGAGACACACAAAACAAGCACAGTTCATAGTAATTTCTCACAATGATGCTCTTGTGAAAGAAGCAGATCAAGTTTATGGAGTTTCAATGGATGATGGAGAATCCAAGGTTATGGGTTTGAAACTCCCAGAAATTCCAACTAATTAAAAATCTTTTTATTAATAAAAAAACTTTAAATAGTGTTCAGAACAATAGGCTCTAGTAAGGTGAGACTGATGGAAGATTATCCGCCCCCGGAATTGGAGAACAGGTATGTTCTTGTCACGCAGAAGTTCAGAGAGTGGAACAAGGTCCTCTTTAGTCTCAAGAATATCAAACAGTAAACCAGATAGATTTTCTTTAGATGATGTTGCACAACAAATAGTTGGTGCTTTCTTGTTTGCAGCTCCTTTCTCAGTCACAGAAGAAGTTTGGAACCTAGCTAATTCCTTAGATCCTCTGAGACTAGGAGTAATAATTTTCGCCATGATTTTCGTCTCTACCCTTATCATCTTCTATACAAAGTTCCAAAGAATAGCTAGAGAGAATATAGGACACACTAGCGTTCCAAAAAGACTAGTTTCAGTCATTCTAGTTGCATATATTGTAGTTACTTCGCTTCTCTGGATGTTTGGAGTTATAGGACAAATAACTGATCCAGTGTGGATAATAAAATTAGTTATATTCATATCGTTCTTCTCATCTATAGGAGCATCAGCAGCTGATATAATCAAGTAAATTGGGATATCTTTTAAAAACATATAACTTATTATCTTATCAGATGAATATGGACAAATTCGAGCCTTTGTATACAGCTAGATCAACCTCAAGTAACAAAATGCTTCTAGGAACACACAAAAATATAGGAATTGTTACTCTGTGGACCAAGGTAGCTGATGTAGCAAAGAAAGTTGACCCATCAAAATATGCTATAATGGGCCAATTCTTCTCAGCTGAGCGAGGCTTAGATTTAATTGTTAGAAACCTTCTTGCAAATCCTGATATCACAAATCTAGTAATTACAGGAACAGATTTCTCTAATTCAGGTCAAGTCATGAAAGACTTCTTTGAAAATGGTTTCGTAGAAGGGAAGACAGATCTAACAGAAAAAACTGTTTGGAGAGTTAAGAGTGAATATCCTGGATATATAGAAAAGGATATACCTGAAATAGTGTTGAATCATATAAGAGATACAATTGTTGTCACAAGAATAGATGACATGACTAATTTTGACCCTGAGAAGCTAGAAAAACCAGATAAGAAAAGAGAGAAGCAAATCTTCCTAAAGAAAGAAGAACTAGAAGAAAATACATTCGTAGGTGAAGATGTTGGTTATGTTGTAAGAGGAAAGAGGGTCGCAGATACATGGTTAAAAACATTAGATACTATCATGAAATTTGGTCATAAAGACGAGAAGGACAAAAAAGAAGTGATTGACTTAATTTCTATAATCTCAGAAGAAGATCCTGAGGATTTTCATATTCCTGAATATCTCCCACTAAATAGGAAACAGGTAACGGATTATATACCACAAATAACAGAAAATGAGAGGATAAGAAGTAAATTCGGAAAGGATCAGATAAAAGAAGTTGTGGATAAGCTGACAAAAGACACAACATCAAAATCAGCTGTAATCAGCTTGTGGGATGTTGCTGATTCAGATGGTCCTGGAATAAATCATATTTGGCTAAGAATAAGAGACAATAAACTCTACATGACAGCAACCATAAGAAGTTCTGACATGTTTGAAGAATATCCGGGTAATGCTTTTGCTCTACGTGCTTTACAGAATATCATAAGAAAAGAAATTCAAGAAAAAATAAGTAAAGAAATACAACTAGGAGAACTTGTAATAAACTCACAGTCTGCACATATCTACAAAGATTGCTGGCAAGCTTCTCAAGATTTGACTATAAGATATCTACCAAGACATATAGCAGGTCAATCAAATGCAGCTCTTTACCAGGATCCTAGGGGAAGTTTCATAGTTAAAATAAAAGATGGAGAACTACACGTAGATCACCTATCAACAGGAAATGAATTAATAGGACAATACAAAGCTAAAACACCAGGAAAGCTTATAGAAAGACTAGCTCAAGCTGGTGTATTCTCTATTCCAGGGCATGCTCTAGATATAGGACATGAAATTGCAAAAGCAGAAATAGCTATGCAGTTAGGTATAGATTTTGTCCAAGAAGTTCCTCTCGATCTCACACAAATAAATGAAAAAACATTAGAAAGAGTGAGAGACAAAAAAGACATTTAAATCTTAAATCAAAACGTCTTCTAATATGATTTTACCTGACCACGAGATAAGAGAGTACATAAAACAAGGAAAAATAGTTGTTGATCCTTTAGAAAATCCAGATTTACAGATACAACCAGCTGGAGTTGACTTAAGACTAGGAAATGAATTTAGAGTCTTCAAGACAGGTTCTATTCCTTTCATAGACACAAGAAAGAAGACAGAAAACTACACAGATATTGTGAAAATAGAGAATGACAGACCATTTATTGTTCATCCAGGAGAATTTATTCTAGGAACTGTGAAAGAATACATCAAGATATCAAATGATCTTGTAGGTTCTTTGGATGGAAGATCTAGCCTGGGAAGACTAGGAATAGCTGTTCATACAACATCTGCATCCATAAACCCAGGGTGGGAAGGTATTCTTGTTCTAGAGATATCAAATGTGGGTAGAATGCCTGTTGCTATTTACCCTGGCATGAGAATAGCCAAATTAACCTTCAATAAACTCTCTTCTCCTGCAGAAAGAGACTATAGTATGAGAGAAGGCACCAAATACCAGAAACAAGACGGCGTAACAGAGACTAAAGTCTACGAAGAGGAATAATTATATATTTAAATACTCTAAATCAACTAATAGTTCATAACGTAAACACTTAGGTGATTATATGGGAGGACTCAGACCAGCAAGATGTTATAGAAAATTGGAAAGACCTAATACTAGGACTAGCATGAGAAAACCTAGAAAAAGCTATGTAAAGGGTGTTCCAGATCCTAAAATTCACAGGTTTGAATCAGGAAACAGAACAAGAAAATTCACGAAAAAAATGTACTTAGCTGTGAATAATGGAGTTCAAATAAGAAATAATGCTTTAGAAGCTATGAGAGTAGCTGCTAACAAAGTCTTAAATGAAGCTTTCGGAACAGAAAACTACTTCATGAAGATTCTTATTTATCCTCATCACGTAATGAGAGAAAACCCACTGGCTACAGGTGCTGGTGCAGACAGGTTCCAGACAGGCATGAGAAAATCATTTGGTAAGCCAATAGGCTTAGCAGCAAGAGTAAAGCCTTCTCAGAATGTTCTTTTAGTAAAATACGACGATGTTACAAAAGAAACAGCAATTAAGAGAGCTTTGAAGCTTGCAAGCACTAAGTTGCCATCAAGCTGCAAAATAGTTGCTGGTTAAATCCCTCCCGGGGCGTTATTCAATTTGAGCAAAAGCGTAGACTTATAAATACTCAGGGCAATTACTAATTATATGGCATCTTTCTCAGGTATTCACGACTACGACAAGAAGCTAATCAGTATCATGCAAAGGCTTGAAAATTCTTCAATTTCTAATAGAAACAAGAAACTGATAAAAGATTTTGATCGAGCTTGTATTCTAGAGAAGTTAACCGTTGCTAGAAGAGTTAAGTTGATCTCGACCCTTGTTCTGATTGGTGAAAGATACATAAAGAAAGACTTTGACAAAGCCAAGACTGAGGATATGAAAAAAGCTTATGTTAAAATAGAGAGCAACAAAGACTTCTCGGTATGGACAAAACACGACTATGCATCTGTTATGAAAAAATTCTGGAAATGGATAGCGTACGGTGATGATTATTTCATGGCATCCAAAAACGATGTTCCTGAAACAGTTCGTTGGATTAGAGTACACATAAAGAAAAAAGATCAGCCAAAGATAGAAGCTTCTGATATTCTCACAGAAGAAGAAGTTTTCACTCTTATAGAAGCTGCAGCTACACCGAGAGATAAAGCTTTCATTTCTACACTATATGAGACGGGTGCAAGAATAAGCGAGATAGGGAACATGAAAATTGGAGATGTAACAAAACAAAAATATGGTTATCTTCTTGATGTAAAAGGAAAAACGGGTGCAAGAACACCCATAATAATAAATGCGGCTCCTTATCTTAGATCATGGATAAATATGCATCCGCTTAGAGATAATCCAAAGTCGGCTTTGTGGATAAATACGGATAAGGGAAAGAACAACGCACTGGGTTACAGCTCTCTTAGAACAATTGTAAACAGGCTCAAAGAGAAAGCTAAGATAAAGAAACGTATACATCCTCATCTTTTTCGTCATTCTCGAGTGACCCATGTCCTAGTTAGAGGATTATTAACATCATCTCAAGCAGAGATTTATTTCGGATGGGTTCCAGGAACAAGTATGTTGGAGCAATACAGTCATCTTGTAAGCAAGAACGCCAATGATGCTATGCTTGAATCTCTTGGATTGAAATCAAAAGAAGAATCAAAAATAACATCTCATAAATGTGCTTTTTGTGAGACCATAAATAACAATTCTGCAAGATTCTGTGAAAGCTGCGGAAACCCTCTAAACATAACATCAGCAGTTGAGCTGAGGGAAAGCCAAGATCTGGAGAAGCTGAAAGTGATAGGTGACATCCTTGATATCATGATCCAGAATGTAAACCAGACAAATAATATCACACCACAGAAGAAAAAGCAGTTGATAGAGGCTGTTGAGAAGATTAGAAGTAACTGATTGAAATGAAATCATCATCAGATTTTATTTTTTTCATTCTTGTTCCATATACTTTTAAAAAATTTTATTGCCTCTCCGACGATGACAGGATTTTCTGAAAGTACTCCGGCTTCAAGATTATTGTGCATACTATGAGTATCTAGATTGCCCGAACCTATAATAACTTTTGACTCGTCAATTATTATAATCCTTGCATGTATTGTTTTATCAAATTTTAAGTTTGCCCTAAAAGCATTTTTTAGATCACGAATTACATCTTCATGATATTTTTCATTGCCCTTTGGTCTGGTTATTATTCTAACAGTGCACACACCTTCCAGTGATAGAACATCCCTTGAAAAAATGTGGTCCCAAAATGCATTACAAATATAAAGAGATTTTTTTGCATTTTTTATTTGGCTTCTCACTTCTTTTTCGTAGATTTTATCGTCAGGAGTTGTTTTTAAGAAAGAACAAATATCCTTTTCATTCATAGCGTTCTTATAATTTTGTATTACATCATTCTGAGTCTTCTTTTCCTTTTCTAGTTTCTTTATTTTTTTCTTCATTTTGTCAATTATGTTTTCTTGTTCCCAGTTACTTTTTATTAGAAGAGCATCCCTTTTGGATCCAGGTGAACTAGAATGTCTCATAAACAAGAAGGCTGAAGTTGTCATAAGAAAAGCAAATGTAATTATAGACAATATTGCATAGAATGTCAAGTTGTTGTCAAAAAAGCTGAAGTTTGTATAGCTCCTAAAAGATAAGGAAAGGAAAAAGAATATATAGACAACGATTATTAGAGGTATCAATCTTATTGTAGAATTTAAGGCATTCTCTTTCATCTATTTCCCCCCATAACCTACAAGAAAGAGGATAAGACCTAGAGTAAAAATGATCGAGCCTAGAATGGCATCACCTAAAACTGCAATAAAGCCTAGCGTCAAGAACATTCCAGAAATTGTCAGAATAGCAGAGTGTATTGCCCATTTCATAATTATAAAAGTATATAATCCTTAAAAAGTTGTTTCTCTCACTCTTCTTATATTATATATAAATCTAATGAAGAAATATCTCTTCTCTCTCTCATTTCTAATAGAGAGAGAAAAATAAAACAAAAGAAAGAAAGTTGTATGTACACTCAAGAGAGTGTGAGTATTACTTCTTTCTTTTTATAATTCTCTTCTTTATTTCTATAAAATCTGCATCCTCAAAAACCTGTATATACCCCAATGCAGTTTTATAAGTCACTCCGTACTGTCTTATTATTATTGAAATAACACTACGTAACTGTACCTCACTATCCTTTTCTGTCAACGATTCTAGGAGTTTTTCTACAAATTTTAATCTTTTTTTTCTCTCTTCTAAAAAAGGATTATCCTTTTCCATATTCTTCACCTCTTAATAAATCAATTATGCGGAGAACCTTCTCCCAATTCTCCTTAAATTGTACGAGTATTTCTTCAGTTTCTTCAGCTTTCGAAAGCATAGAAATATGGCGGGATCAAGAAAAACCTAAGTGTATATGGATTTCAATGTGTGTTATAGAATTAACTAGACTTAACCCGCTGTCCTCGTATTTACGCGTCCTGAGAGTAGATCCTTACTATCAATAAATGACCCTCGCTTCTTTCCCATTGTCATTCTCTGACAACTCTTCTTCAAATAGTTTTCTGTTTCTCTTTTCATACTATCTAACTATAGATCGTAAGAGTTATTTATTGACGTAGGGTGAGAGGAAGAGTTATATATACTTTTTTTTATTTTTTCCAAAACATCAAAGTGAATGAAGAGGCACTGCTTATGCCCCCTCCAGCATGCAGCAAGCAAATAAAATTAACCTTACTTAAAAACAAGAACTACAAATCGAGAGCCCTCTTGATGTTGTAGTCAATCATGTTCTTGTTTTCTGTGTTCTTATTCAAATCCATGTATATCCTATGCGTCTGACTCAATATGCCACTTATGAGAGATACGTCCTTCACCGTGAGCTTCCTGAAATCCAATGTACCCATATACTCATCTAGCATATTGTAGCCCTTCTCTAGTATGTTGAGCATATGAACATCCATCTTCAATTTACTACGTATCTTCCTTTCTACGTCTTTATTGTAAGAACTTAGCTCGAAGAAGAAGAGCTTCTTCCTTATCTGGCTGATATAACCACTCGTGATTTCTATGTTATACCTCTGATTAACAGCTTCTATGACCTCTTTATTGGTCTTATTCTCCTTCAGAAGCTGAATTATGGTGTTTCTCTGTGTTATGCCAAGTTTATAGTTTTTCTTAGATTCGGGAGCCATGATTTAGATATAGCGTAAGAGTTATATGAAGACGTACGGCTCTATGTAGGTTTAGAAATAATCATCTATTCCAGATTCCAAGAAACCAACTGATTTCCTATGAACATATTCCCGAAGTCATAAAGGAGTTTTAATCCTTCAGCATCGTCAGGAACTTCAAATAGGATTTTTCCGCGTATCTTCTGGTTTTGGTAGAGTTCTTTAAATAGGTCAAGACCATCGTCGCCGAGATAGAGAGCTTCAACATCGTAACTATATCCTTCGCTATCCGTCATACTGAAATCTGATACTCCAACTAAAGCACTATCGGAACCCACGTTCTTGATTTCTGCATCAACCAGGATGAACGTCTTTCCTTGTTTAGCGTCCTGTGTCATAGTTTCTTGAAAAATATCTGAATAATATTCATAGAAAGTGTTTTTTTCAGCAGAGAATACCGTGACCTCAAGTTTTGATGTTGTTGCTGTTTCACCTATATTTAATTCTAATTCTGTGGGTGTTTCTGGTTGTGTTGCCTCTTGTTGAGTATTTGGTTGTGCAGTTTGGTCTGGTGTAGGTGTTTGTGTTACTGGTTCTTGGGATGTGCATCCTGAAACTATGATTACAGCTACAACAATGAACAACAATGTCATTCCGCTAGCATTCATAATATTCTTTTAGTGGAAGAATTTATAAATGTTCCTGATATGTTCTCTATTTGTTCGTTAATGTAAGTTCATAGTTCTTTAATTGAAATTCATGGATGTTGAGGACTACAGTTTTGTAATGAGTGGGAGCTTCAGAAGAAAAGTGTTTATGGAACTTAAACACAGAAGAACTCTATCACAACTAGCCAAAACCATCAAAGCTAGCACCACTCAAGTCTCTAGAGCATTGAAGCAGCTTGAACAAAGAGGTCTGGTAGAGTGTTTAAGTCCAAATTCTCGAATGGGTAAAATATATAATCTAACTAAAAAGGGCAGAGCTCTTCTAGTAGAAATAGAAAAGGATTCTCACTGAATTCGACTTATTTAGTCAAACCAGTCTCCAATAAGCCACTTTCCGAGCTGTCATCTTTCTAACCTTCTTGTAACTCACTAGAGCTTTCATTCTATGAAGTATCATTGAAGTGGGCAATCCTGTCAATTCACTTATAGTATTTGTGCCTATTGGACGGTTTATCATCTTCAGTAGTTCCATTATATCCCTCTCATGATACCAGTCGTCATCAGGTTCTGTTATTTTTTCTGCTCGTATCTTATCTTTCTCTTCTGGAGTCATGTTGTTTATTCTTCGCTGAGCCTCTTTCTCAACTTCCTGAGCTATTTGAAGAAGAAGTTGAAGTAATGATTTAGTCATGATTACAATTGGATTTGTGCTTAAAAATGCTTTTAAGTCTTTTGATTAAAATTTAAGATATGCATAAATTCCTACTCGTTGGAATATTGGCAATAATTGTTATTGTTTCAGGTTGCACTAATCCTATTGACGACAATGACAAAATAACAGGCAATATAATAAATGAACAACCCATCACAGATGAAAAACAAACCTACGTTTATGACGTAACGTTTGAGGCTACTATTACAGCTTGGAATGATATTTTAAACACTCCAATAGAAAATGTAAATGTATTCATGGATGATGTATTAAGTTGTACTACTGATTCTAAGGGTTTTTGTTCAACAGTTGTAGAAGCTGGTAAAGTAGAAATTAAACTGCAAGGAAACGGTGTAGATGTTACTCAAATTAAATCGGTCTCTGAAACCAACAAAGACTTTATATTTAATCTAGAGAGAAAATTTGATATCATTATTAGTGTTACTGATGAATACACAAATAATCCCGTAGAAGAAGCAAAAGTTTATTTAGATGGTGCCTTTGAGCTGTTCACCTCTTATAACGGTGAAGCTGTTATTAAAGACGTTGTAGAAGGAGATCATATAATCAGAGCTGAATATAAACAGGATTCTAAAGACAGGAATGTTCAAATTACTTCTGATGAGAAGAAATTCTCGTTAACGTTGATTGTGCCCAAGACGATTACAATAAAGATCATAGATAGTGAAACAGGAGAATCAGTTGATGGTGAAGAGGTCTATTTGGACGGTCAATACAAAGGAACCACTATCCAGACAGGTGAAGTAATTATCGAAGATATCGTTCCAGAAAATTACATAGTTAGTTTGGATAGGGTAACGACACTACCAAGCGTAACTCTTCCAGTGGTGGGTATGGAGAATTATTATACAGTAAATGTTGACATGCCTAATCCTAGTTTTCTTGTAGATTTGAGTTGTGATGAAAGCGGTGGAGCATGCAGCATAAGTGATTGGGTTTCAGGCATCTGTAAAGTTGGTGTTACAAATATAGGTCAAGT
Source organism: Candidatus Aenigmatarchaeota archaeon (assembly GCA_043824495.1). Lineage (GTDB taxonomy): Archaea > Aenigmatarchaeota > Aenigmatarchaeia > QMZP01 > QMZP01 > JBDRNB01. The sequence continues at coordinate 67,213 of JBDRSV010000015.1, forward strand.
GGAATCTCAATCCACAGTAGTTCTTTTAATGATTTATACTATAGAAGACGATGAATTATCTCTGCATCCTATAGCTAGTAAAACATTGAATTTTGGAGACGTTTCAGCAGGAGAATCATCAGATCTCTTATCAACAGAAAATATATGTGAATTTACATGGGGTATACAGGAAGATGCTGTTGCTATAATCTTTGACAGGAATAAATATGTACCAGAAAATCGAAACGTAATTCAAGAAATTACTGCTCCAAAAAGTTTAATAAATAGATGGATTGATGATGCTAAATCATTATGTTCAGAAGATCTGGAGAGGTGTGGTAAAATTGCTGGTATAGTTGTAGGTAATGCAATAAAGGTTCTTATATAAGGAAATTATGCCATCTAAAAAATCTATAGATTCTGGAATTCTACTTCAGACATCAATACTCATACTTTCATTTTCGTTAGCAATATTTGGTCTATCTGAAGCCCTTGGTTTAATAGATGTCCAATTATCCATGATTTTCTTTATAATTGTATTACCTTTCTTAATTACTACACTTTGTATATCTTTAGCAAATATTAGAGAATCAGAGAGACTTTTTAGTTTGAGTAACTATTTTTTCTTTGGATCACTACTTTTGATGACTGTAAGTTTTGTTTTAATGTTTTCAATAAGTCTATTACCCCCAATAGAACTGCCCGATCTGAATTTCCTTCTGCCTTTGGTGCTCATAGTCGTGTTTTTCCTATTAGGAATTTTGAATATAATGGGAGAAAAATTTTATATTGATTTTAAAAATTCAATAAGAAAGGGATTATATCTTCTGTTAAAAAGAATAGAAGAATCAAAAGAAATGCCACATAGGCTTCTGATAATATTTGATGATATAGTATTTGCAGATATGTTGAGCCCATTTGACAAAAAGAAAATTCCACTATTTTCAGAATGGAGTAGAACAATACATCACCACAACAAAATTAACGATCTTTATTTAAAAAACGAGAAATTAATATTAATATCTCAAAATCCAGACGTAGAGCCCATAATTAAAATAGCAAAAGAACGGAAGAATAAGATTCTTGGTTTATTGATAGCAGATATTCCAGAGATTGAAAGGAAAAGATTAGAAGAAAAATATAATATACCAGTAGAAATATTTATTACAGACAAACACTCAAAAAGAAGAGATTCTTAGCTTTAGTTATATTCCAACCTAATAATTGGAATTGGTGTAAGCTCCGTATATGGACAATCCGTATAAGTATACTGTTCTATATAGAAATAAATGGATAATTGAGACACAGAGCCTAACAGAGGCGTTATGGTGGGCTTTGCTCAAAGTGGACATCTCTCTCCCGGGGCTTTTCTGATTTCTATGTGTCGCATGTTATCGATTAAGTTTTTATAATGAAAGCTCCACTAGGGAATGGCATTTCAATTGCCAGTTAGCAGGAAATAATTTTGTTGTGAGAAAGATTTTAATAATAAATACAAAGGTAAATAATGACACTAGAATACTCCAAAGTTATAAATACAGTAATTGAGAGGTTGAGAAATGCACATAATTTATCAATTGCAAAAATAAGAGGACGTTTCTTTCAGATGGAATGCAATTTTTTCCAAAAACATATAACCAATAAGAAGGTTCTTGTAGCTGGATCAGGATTAGGTCATGATTCATTTGAACTAGCAAAATATAACAAAGAAGTTGTGGGAATTGAAATAATAGAAAAATATGTTAAAATATCCAGAGAAGAAGCTGAAAAAAGAGATTTGAATAATATAGTGTTCAAAAAAGGAGATTTTACAGAATTAGAGTATTCTGATAATTATTTTGATGCAGCTGTTCTGAATATGGGCACTATATCCAATTTTGATGATAAATCAAAAGTAATTAAGGAGCTTCTGAGAGTTTCCAAAAAAGTTTATGTTGATTTCTATCCTCCTACTGAAAATGGATTGAAAAAGAGACAAAAGATGTATGAGGAAGAGAAATGGATAAATGTAAGAATTGAAGGTACCAAAATTGTAAGTGATGATGGTCTCGATTCAATATCTATATCCAAAGACGAAATGTTAAAAATAATACAATCGATTGGAGGAAAGGTCACATTCCATGAAATATGCGATTTCGCTTTATTGGCTGAGATAGAAGATTTTTAACATCTAAGACCAAATATAATCAGAATTCTCCAGTAAGTGGTAATTCAGTTTCTAGGCACTCCCGGGGCTCTCTTATAAATTATCCGAAAAGTATAGGGCTTTCAGCCTGATTCCTTGTTATATACTACTATTAGCAGCAGTATTTTTAATTGTTTCATGTTTAAGGTGAAGTTGGAAGAAATCAGGAGTTAAGTTAATATCACATTTTTTTGAATGTACCGAAATCTTTATAAGGATAAAGAATATATATTCATTATAGATATGAATATATATCCAAAATGGAGGTGAAAAATGCCAGGATTTGATAGAACAGGACCAAGAGGTTATGGAGCCACGTCAGGAAGAGGAATGGGACCTTGTGGAAGAGGTATGAGATATTGCAGAGGTTTCGGACGCGGAAGAGGATTTAGTTTCAGATATACTGAACCTGCTGAACTAACAAAAGAAGAACAAAAGAAAATAATTGAAGCAGAACTAAAAGACATAGAAGCAGAAAAACAGGAAATAGAAAAACAATTAAAAAATTATAGGTAGGTGAAAGAATGACACATAAACATGAAGATAGAGAAAATTTGACTGATGAAACCAAAGACTTGGAAAGGGCAAGACTATCATTAATCGAAGAATTGGAAGCAATAAATTGGTATCAGGAAAGAATAGAAAATGTCAAAAATTCTTCTTTGAAGAAAATACTGGAACATAATAGAGACGAAGAAAAAGAGCATACGGCAATGTTAATTGAATGGATTAGAAAAAACGACGCTGAACAAGAAAAAGTATTTAGAGAGCATGATTGAAATGCCGAGACCAAGAATACCAAGAAGCGTTAGAAATGAGCCGAATGTGACTTACTTCAAGCCGGCTGGGATTATGATGAAACAGTTGGAACAGGTGATACTTACTGTTGATGAATTTGAAGCCCTGAGGCTGAAGGATTATGAAAGCGTGGAACAGACAAAATCCGCTGAGAAGATGAATATTTCCCAGCCGACATTCCAGAGATTATTATTGTCTGCGAGAAGAAAGATAGCTGATGCGATTGTCAATGGTAAGGCAATCAAAATAGAAGGAGGAGACTATAAAATATCCAGAAGAGGTGATTCTATGAAAGGAAGAGGTAGAATGAGTGGCTTTGCTGCTGGACCATCTGGAAACTGTATATGCACAAAATGTGGACATAAAGTTCCACACCAAAAAGGTATGCCATGTTATCAGATGAAATGTCCGAAATGTGGAGGAGCCGAAATGACAAGAGGATAGGGAGATAATAATGGAAAGTCTAATATACATAATTATAAACACATTCATTGTAAGCTTGATGGCATTCATAGGAATATTAACTTTGATTGTGAAGGAAAAGATACTTGCAAAGATACTGTTAATCCTTGTTTCATTGTCCGCGGGAGCATTGATGTGATGGGCACTATGATTTTTCTTATACTAAACCCGCTATTATAGAGACAGCTCCAATCAAGAAACAAAAATAGCTGAAATTAACTTTTTCTGCGATTTTCAGTAGGATTGCGATTGTGATTAATCCGAGTATGAAAGACGCTGCTAGAGCTACAAGTCCTTCTGTTGTCACAAGTGTTGGATTTTTAATTGTTGTGAAAGCACCTGCAATAGCAACAGCTGGAATGCTCATCAAGAAACTTAATTTTATAGACTGTGTTGGATTATATTTTCTGAATAGAAGAGCAGACACTGTAAGACCCGATCTACTTAATCCAGGGAGTATTGCAAGTCCCTGTGCAACTCCTGCTATTATGGCGTCCATGAGGCCGAGTTCTTTTTTATCTAAAGTTCCTTTTCTTTTTGCGTAATATTGAATCAATCCTGTGACTACGAGCAATAAACCTATGAGTATCATTATCCCCTTTCCTGTTGCTAAAAAGAATTCCATGTCTAATAGAAGGAGAGGACCACCAACAAGCAAGCTTACAATAGTTGCGACGACGAGAAAATTGAATTCTTTTCCTCGTTCTTTCAATATCCTAATAACATCTTTTCTGAGAAATATTAGAGCTGCAAAAAATGTTCCTATATGAAGCCATATAGAAAGAAAGATTGCATCTGCAAGTGTTAATCCGTATACTTGGGTAAGAATCAGAGAATTTATACCTTCACTGCTTATAGGAAACCATTCTGTTATTCCCTGGACAATTCCAACTACAAATGCTTGCAAAAAATCCATAAAGAAAATATGACACTCTTTCTTAAATCATTTTGATATATCTCTCTCTAGCTTAGATAAAAATAAAGAGAAAATAAAAATTAAAACCATTTGGATGCTTTCACTTCTATTCCTATGCTCTCTAATTTTTCCTTTAGTTTTGCTAGAGCACCATGGATATCCTCTATTGTTCTCCCACCTGTACAGATTATTTTTCCTGAACCAAACAACAAAAATGCTACCCTTGGCTCTGGTATTCTACATACAAGTCCAGGGAATTGTTCTGGCTCGTATTCTACATCATCCAGAGAGAAAGAAATATCTTCCAAACCAAGTCTTGCATCTATTTTTGTTGAAGCTACAATGTTCTCTATGTTTATATGATATTTTTTTGGGATCTTTATTCCAAGATCTCTTATGTGACCTAGAACAGTGTTTGTAGCTTCCTTTGCTTGATCCACGCTTTTAGTACCTGTGCATACAAGTTTACCCGAAGAGAAAATCAAAGAAGCTGCTTTTGGTTCTTTTATTCTATATACTACTCCTGGAAATGACTCCGGGGAATACTCAGCGTCCTTCAATTTCCCGGAAATTTTTACCAGAGGTATGTCTATTCCGAGAGACGTGAATGCAACCACATTTTCAACTCTAACTTGAAATTCATTCAAAGAAACCACTCATTGATTTTAAGTATATTATATTATGGTCCTAGCTCTATTTATTGGTTAGTTGCAAAAAATACCCATTTTTTCCCCTTTTGCATACTATATTATTAAATAAGATTCCAATAATCTACTTTATGGGAAAGAGAAAAATTAAAAAGGGTAATGTTCTTTTGCGTCTTTTTTTCTTAGCAATCGCTATAACTCCAGCACTCTATTTCCCTCTTTTCCTACAACATTTTACAGTTTATATGACAGGAGAAGTTTTTACATATGTCATAACACAACAGTGGCACATCGTTGTTTTAAGCACTCTTTTGTTCCTCGCATTCCTAATACCACTAACCTTTAGAAGAAAAACTAATTGGAAAGAATATGGTTTGGCAACAGCATTTTTTGTATCATTATTTGTAGAAATGTATGGTATTCCTTTAACTATTTTACTAGCTTCGAATTATTTTTCTGCTGGAGTTGTCCCAACTCAAACACTAATAGTATTTGATTTTTTGGGTGTCACATTCGCGATGGATGTTGGAATGACATATGGAGCAATTCTGATAATAACTGGAATGATCATGATAATTACTGGATGGATAACCCTTTATAGAAACATAAAGGACAAAGAACTTGTAACAAAAGGTATATACAATTACTCAAGACATCCGCAATATCTCGGTTTCATCTTAATTGTAATTGGATGGTTTGTTGCATGGCCAACTATTTTGACATTGATTTTTGCGCCAATATTAATTTATAAATACTTGAGAGTATGCAGAACAGAAGAAAAAGAAATTAAATCAAAAGAATACGAAGAATACAAAAAAACTGCACCGTTCTTTATTTAGATCCTGAACATCTGATTAGAACATTCTTTTTTTCCACAACGTCAAAATCTACATCTAAGAATTTTTTGATTACCCAAATATTTGTTTTTGTATGATTACTTAGTCTGGAAGTTGTTATGGTAGATACGCCTTTAGCTAGAGCCATGAAAACAAGAAGCTGATCGCTTATATGAGGATCTATACCAGAATTGGATATTATTGTTTTGTATAAACTTTCTGCTGCTTCAAATCCTATATCTTCTGATTTTTTTGACTTCTCTCCTATACAATCAGAACCTATTATTGTTCTACCATCCGAAGCCCACAACACAATTCCGGATCCTGGACAATCAGATTCTACATACATTTCTTTTATCATTGGTTTGAGTCCATGAGATTTCAAAAATCTTACTGCGTCATTGGTTTGTCTTTCCGCAACTCTTGATTTTCTCAAATGCACACTTGCAATTGACATCCCGCCAGTATGTGTTATATTTCCTATCTCTGTTAGATTCAATGGTTTCAATTCTTTGCATGGATGAAATTTGAATTCCACGTGGGCTCCTCCAACTGGAAAGAATCCATGTTTCTCTATGTTTATACTCGCTTTGTAGCCCATTTTCTCTAGAACAGATAATAATATATTCTTTGTAGTCAAAAGGGGTGGAGCCCATTTACCAAAAGTTGCTCCTCCTTCAATTTCTATTTCAATTGGTTCTTTTATCTTAAGAGCGATAAGTTTGAGTATTTGAAAAACTAGACCAACACTACCAGCAGTATTTATGTTTATTTTCAAATCGCTCTTTTTGATCTCTTTTGGATGGAATTCAACTTCAGTTGAGTTTGGTTCCGCTCCTTTTAGATCGGCTGAGCATAGTTCTGCCGCAGCTTTGAGACCTTCTAGATGCTGCGCTTTTAGTCCCCCATGAAGTCTGTTTTTTCTTATATTGAAAATCTTGACTGGTTTTCCTGTGACAATAGATAACCCTATAGCTGTTCTTAGAACTGCTCCACCACCAGAACCATATGACCCATCTATTTCTATCATATTATAATATTCGAGAATTAGACACTTATTTTTTCTCCGTTTTTTGGTGCATAAGAATCGAATCCCATTCCTTTCAGTTCTTCTGCAAATTCTGCTGTTCTTGATCCATGAACAGGAAGGACTTTTCCAGGATTTATTTTTTTTATATAATTTACTAGATGATCTCTTCCACAATGAGCTGAAAAGTCCATGAAACCTATTTTCATTCTAGGTTTTACATCAACGTTTTCAAAAACATATCTACCTGTATCCAATATTGTTCTACCAACTGTTCCTTCAACCTGATAACCAGTGAGGACCATTTCACAATTCTCTCTCTTATGCAACTTCTTTAAGTAAAAATGAATCGGCCCCCCATTGAGCATACCAGCAGTAGTTATTATTATACAAGGTTCTTTAGTAGCGCTTACTCTATCATTTCTCTTTCTTATTTTACGTGCTTTTCCAAAAGCTTTCTTTAGTTTTTTATAATTGTTTGTATTCTCGGGGTTAGAAAGAATAAGCCTTGTGACTTCCGCTCCCATACCATCCAAATAGACAGGATAACCTAAATCCGACATTATGAGCAGCATTTCTTGTGTTCTTCCTATAGCAAAACAAGGAAGTAAGAAAGTTCCATTGTTATCTAAAACATTTTTAGCTTTTTCACGTATCTGCTTTACAATTTTTTCTCTGTTTGGGTGATTCTTTTCTGTGTAAGTTGATTCGCAAAGAAGAACATCAATATTTTTGTAACTAGTGTCAGCTTTTCTCACAAGTTGTGTGTCAATGAAATTTATGTCTCCTGTATACAGAACGCTCTTTTTAGATCTAATCAGGACACTAGAAGATCCTGGTACATGACCAGCATCGTATATTGTTGCAGTTGCGCTCTTGAAATTGACGGGTTTCGTGTAATGAATATTATAACTCTTATCCATCATTTTTTCTATATCCAACTCATTGTAAAATGGTTCTTGTCCTTTCTTCTTCTGCACTTTAATTGAATCGTATAAGAGTAAGTATGATAAATCGAATGTTAAAGGATTTGTATAAACACTCCCGGAGTATCCTCTTCTATATAATTCTGGAACGAGACCACAATGGTCTAAATGGGCATGACTGAGAAATACTCCTCTTATGTCCTTTGGTGGTTGAATTGGAATTTTCATGTCTTGGACATTTATTCCATAATCTATCAAGAACTTTTCCTTCTCTGTGTCTACGAGGATTGCCATTCTTCCAACTTCACTGGCTCCTCCAAGGCATTTGATATCCATTTAATCACTCGCAAATTATTTCTTCTTCAACAACATAAACAGAAGGAGGACATTCTGTATCCCCATTATCCGTTCTTATTATTGGACTTATTGCAACTCTTTGTAAAGATCCCAAAACAGAAGGTTCGTAATCAACCTCTAATATAATTGATTCTCCTGGCTCTAGATCAAGTTCAGGTGGTGTAAAGGGTATAATTGCCGTGTAAAGACTACCCTCTATAACTATTTGTGAATTACTTGTTATATCAGCGTTTGGGTTTGTTATCTCTATTTGTAATTTATCGGTTGTATGACAAACATTGGTTATTTCTATATTAATGTCTTCACATTCTGGAAATTCTGCGGGTGGCGATAAAAAAGGCTCCTTTTCAACATTTCCCGAAACAGAATCGAATGTATTAATTATTAATACATATGCAGTTGAACCGATAGAAACCGTTATTATAGTTAGTAGGAGGATTGAAACTGTTGGCGTCATTCCTTTAATTTTCATATTTCCCCTATAAATTAATCTCCATCACATGAGAGCTTGATGAAACATCCACTCTAAATGTGTTTTTTGTCCAGACATTTCTATTATAATCATATATTCTGAGAGAATAATCTCCATCCTCCCAGTTTGGAATAGTGTATGATGTTGTCTTATCTCCGTAGCACATGTAACTACATTCCAAAGTTATCTTATCTTTGTATTCGTTCCCGTGATAAATATACACCTCTTTATAGAATCCATCCTCGGTTGGATTGACTAACAGAGTGATTCTCTGGTCAGGTGAAAACACAGGAACTTGGAAATCCACCAAAGCTATATTAGCTACTTTTTCTCCTTCATTATCATAAACAACAACTTCTTCTGCATATTCAACATCCGGAACTAGTAAAGTCAATTCTGAATATCCTGTCTCTACTGGTCCACCAGACATTCCAGAAACTGAGTTATCAGTGTAAACTAACCCCGGATTCCCAAACTCAAATGAGTAAACTTTTCTACCACTATCAGATAAAATATCATATCGATAACCATCAGATTCCATGGACGGATAGCAACCGGTCATGTAATCAATATTTTTTACGCTTACGTTACCATTGTCAAAGATCAAATCAACTACATAAATATTGTCTGTACACAATGCTTGCGCATTTACAGCTAAAAGAGATGCCATTATAACAGCGGCAACCAATTCTTTCATAATAATTCTCTCACCAATAGATTTTTATTTAGAGCTCCAAATTCACTAGATTTGGAATAATCTTTCATTATACTATTCTCAGTTGATCTGTAAAACTCTGCATTCGTACAACCAGAAAAGCACCCAACGTCATCATATTGTCCATACCATTTAGGGCAGTCTTCTATATCACAATTTGGGGTTTGACCAAGTGATACAAATGTATCTGTCACATATTCATCCGCAAGCCCAGCAAATATATGAGCAAACTCGTGAGCCAGGACAAGTCTATTATCGGCTGTGTTTATTGCGGCCACATCTAAATACGCACTCGATCTTAGATGTTTAAAGGCTTCGAAGCCGTTGTAATCCCTTAATATAATAATATAATCGTGAGGGCATGAAGCTGCAACACGCTTTACTTTATTGTCATCACATAATATATAACCGTCATCTGTTGAACATCCGAGATCCTCTATTTCTGTTATATAGTAGAAATTGAAGTCTTTTCTATAAGATGTGAACGGTTCCACTGATAATAAACCATTTTTCACTCCAGACAAATCTACGTAATCACCTACATCAGAAATGAATTTCACAACACCTCTATAATTATCAGATAAGAACACAATATTTATTTTATCCTCAGGGTCTCCATTAACAATAACACTCGAACATGTTGAAGGATTTAGATTGATTTCATATGCGAATGAAGCTGAAACTAAGACTAAAACAACAATAATAGCCATTAGAAGTAAACGAGATAGAGGCTTTTTCTCGTAATACTCAAGATTCATGTTAAATATAATGTAATTCAATAATATAATATATGGACATTCTACGCCATTTACTTGGATGGGATTGGAAAATAAGGAAACTTAGAAAGAAATGGGATAGATTAAGAGAGAAATCCCTTAAGAAAGATGGTCAATTGAAAAAGACACTTCTAGAAAAACTCGACTTGATAGAAGCAGCTGTACGAACACTAGAAGAAAGAAAACTTGTTAGATATGAGAGATCTAGATTAGTGAGAGAAGTTCAGATGAGTCTAGCATCAATAAAAGTCATGCTGAAATCTGAATACATTCCCCCAACACAAGCAATTGTCCAAAAGAAGCCACCTCAGAACCCGCAACAACAAGTTAAGCGTTAAATTTTATCTATATCTTCTGGGTTTAATATTGGTTTTTTGAATAATTTGAAATCCTCGTTCATTCGAGGACATGAACAATTTATTAAAACTTCTAAATCAAGTCCCATTATTTTATCTGGAGTTACCTGGTGCATTGCAAGTATGTAAGCTTTCTTTCCCTTCGATTCCAGTTTTTTCTTTATTTGTTCTGCTTGTCTTAGAAGCATTTGGCCCGGTTTCAAAGTTAGAAGAATTCCGAATTTTTGTGCGTCCTGAGCTACACCGATATGATAAGCCTTGATTTTCTCTAGTTTGTATTTCTGATCACTGAAATCTGTGAGTTCTCCTGTTTCGAAATCTAGACTGAAAACAGGATGCTTAGATTTTAAGGCTAGACCTAAAGGGTGAAATATTCCTGTTCCCAAATAAAGAAAACAATCAACTTTGTTTTCAAAAGGCAACGCAGCTGAATAATCACACCCAAGAACTTGAGCCTTTTCTCCTGATCTTGTTTGTTCATTTGTAAATATTTCTATACCATTTTTCTCTAGAAACTCTTTAGCTGGTTTAATTGTATTTAGGAATTGAGCTGTTGTAACAAGGCATATTCTCTTGTATTTTTTGAGTTTCTGGATATTGTTTTCGAGTAGAGGAACTGGATTAAATTCTTTTTCATAGAGTTCGTAAATTACAGGAACTTTTGCTTTAACACCAAAATCTGTGTGACCTATATGAAGTATCAAATCACAACCCATTTCTTTTGCTTCTGCATCCATGAGATCGCAAGCACCATAACATGACTCACAAGAAATTATGACTTCTATCTCATTAGCTTCGAGTTCTTCTGCAAATTTCTGTACCGTTGTTTTTAGTCCTTCAGGTACCTGTATCAAAATCCTTTTAGCTTTCTTCTCTTTTATCTTCTTGAGCACATTATCGAGGTCCATAGTAAATATGGGAATTCCTTTATAAAGTTTTTTCGAAATAGAATAGTTAAAAAGGCCTTAAATAGGGTTTTCGTGTACAAGCGTGATATATATGGAAAAAAGATCTGATATCAGCGGATTACATAAAATGAGCATAGCCGAGAGAGCCGCAAAAATCAAGGAAATCGCTGGTTTGAGTGAAGAAGACGTTGCTCTTTTAGGTAAAACTGGGTCTCTTGATCTGGAAACCGCAGATAGAATGATAGAGAACGTTATAGGCACTTTCGAGCTGCCTATAGGCATAGCAACTAATTTTAAGATAGATGGGAAGGATTATCTTATTCCCATGGTCATAGAAGAGCCTTCTGTTGTTGCTGCTTCTTCAAAAGCGGCTAAAATAGCAAGAACTAGCGGCGGTTTCAAAACAAACTGTGATGATCCAATAATGATAGGTCAAATGCAGATAGTTAATGTTCCTGATTTAGAAGCAGCAGAAAAGAATGTGAAAGAGAACTCTTCTGAGATCATAAAAATGGCAAATGAAAAAGATCCTGTACTAATCAAGTACGGTGGTGGTGTCACTGGAATAAATACGAGAGTAATAGATACTCAAAAAGGCAAAATGCTTATTGTTCATTTACATGTTAATGTGAGTGATGCTATGGGCGCCAATGTGATAAACACCATGGCAGAACATGTTTCTTCTTTCTTGGAGAAGTTGACCGGTGGCCAAGTCAAACTCAGAATAATTTCAAACCTCGCAGTTAAGAGACTAGCAAGATCTAGAACTGTTTGGAAAAAAGAAGATTTAGCTTTTGGGGATTTCTCAGGAGAAGAAGTTATAGAAGGTATATTATATGCTTACGAATTTGCACAGAATGATAAGTATAGATGTACAACACACAACAAAGGAATCATGAACGGTATTGATGCTATTACAATAGCCACAGGCAACGATTTTAGAGCTCTAGAATCAGGAGCTCATTCTTACGCTTCTAAAGACGGGGAATACAAATCACTTACTCATTACGAAAAAGATTCAGATGGAAACTTAGTTGGAAGTATAGAACTTCCTATTGCAGTTGGTATTGTTGGAGGAAGCACATCCACAAATCCTATTGCTAAGATTTCTCTAAAGATACTCGGAGTTAAGAGTTCAAAAGAACTTGCCGGTATAATCGCGTCTGTTGGTTTAGCACAGAACTTTGCGGCTTTAAGAGCTTTATCAACAGAAGGTATTCAGCGTGGACACATGGAATTACATGCAAAAAACATAGCAATTATAGCAGGTGCTTCTGGGGATTTGATAGATAGGGTTGCACAAAAAATGGTCGAAGAAAGAAATGTAAAAGTAGACCGAGCAAAGGAGATCCTTGAAGAGATTTCCAGGTGATTCAATGAAGAGAATTAAAGCCATCATTTTTGATCTTGACGATACTCTATACGACTGTTATGGTACTCTAGCTGATAGTGCTAGAATGCGAGCAGCAGAGGCTATGGTAAACGCTGGTTTACAAGTTTCTAAACAAGAGATATATGAAGCTGAAAAGGAAATTGCAAAATCATTCCAGCCAGATCTTTTTACTGAATTGAAAAATAAATTCAATATAACAGACGATAAAATTTTAGAAGCAGGAAAGAAAGCTTACAACAGTGACGATGTACAAGACATAAAACCATTCGAAGGGGCCATAGAAGTTCTGGATGAATTAAAGAAAGAGTGTAAACTTATTCTTTTGACAACAGGTGTTCATTCTAGACAAGAAAAAAAGATCAAGGCTCTAGGTTTGGGAGACAAATTTGATCATATAATAATAAATGACATTGAAGTCGGCCACACCAAAAGGGAACACTTCATTGAGGTTTTATCTAATCTCGAGTTAGATCCTAGACAGATTGTATGCTTTGGTGATAACCCATTTTCTGAAATAGAGATAGCCAACAATCTTGGAATAACAAGTATCAGGATGCTCCACGGAAGATTCAAGGGAGCAAGTCCTACAGATATGGCAAAATCAGATTATGAAATAACAAATGTCAAAGAATTGCCTGACCTTATCCGAAAAATAGACGAGGAAGATAAACTTAAAATCGTTGCAATAGGTGGCGGAACAGGTTTACCTATAATACTTGAGGGGTTGAAGAACCGTAATATTGACATAACAGCCATAGTGACTGTAACTGATAGTGGTAGAAGCTCTGGGGTGCTAAGAAAGGAGCTTAATGTTTTGCCTCCAGGAGATATAAGAAACTGTTTAATTTCTCTTTCAAATTCAGAAAAACTGATGAGAGATTTATTTCAATATAGATTTGATAATGGATCTCTCGAGGGTCACAGTTTTGGAAATTTATTGATAACAGTTTTATCCAAGGTTACTGGAAGTTTTGAACAGAGTATAAAAGAAGTGAGCAAAATACTCCAACTTAAAGGTAAAGTATTACCATCAACTTTGATGAATACTCACATCTGTGCAGAGCTCGAAGACGGAAGAATTGTAGAAGAAGAGTTCAATGTAAGAGAGAGGAATAAATCAAGAATTAAAAAAGTATTCTTGAAACCAGAAAATGCAAAACCCGTTTCTGAAGCAATTGTAGCAATAAGAGAAGCTGATATTATTATCATGGGACCTGGCAGTTTGTTCACAAGTATTATACCAAATCTCTTGGTGGATGAATTACCAGAAGCTATAGTAAATTCAAGTGCCAAAAAGATATATGTTTGTAACATGATGACACAACCTGGTCAAACAGATAATTTCAAAGCGTCAGAACATGTAAAAGAAATAATGAAATATTTAAACAAAACAAAAAAGAATGGTTTAGATTGCGTCATAATTAATAATAAATTACCTTCAACTGAGGTCATAGAAAGCTACAAGAAAGAAGGAGCCGATATAGTTGAAAATGATCTGGAAGAAATTGATAAGCTCGGTGTAAATGTTTTACAAGCCGATTTACTGGAAGATCTAAATGCAAAAAGAACAATATGGGAAAAACAAGATCTTTTAAGACATGATTCAAACAAGCTTACAAAAACTATAATAGATTACGGAAAGAAAAACTCAAGAGTGTGACAAAATGATTAACTTGAACCCAGAGATGTTTAGAGCATATGATATTAGAGGTATTGTAGATAGAGATCTAAGTCCAGAGATAATGGAAGTTATAGGAAAAGCATTTGGCACTTTCTTGCTTAACAAAGGAACAAAAGACGTCGTAGTTGGAAGAGACAGTAGAGCAACATCAGAGGAATATCAAAAATCCCTTACAAGAGGAATACTATCCACAGGGTGTAATGTTTTTGATGTTGGCTTGACTCTAAGTTCTGGAGTTTATTTTGCAAGACAACATTTCAAAATAGATGGTGCAGCATATGTGACTGCGAGTCATAATCCTCCACAATATAATGGATTGAAATTGTGTAGTGGATTAAAATCCATCTCTGATAAAGAAATACAAATAGTGAAGGACATTGCAATATCAGGTGAATTCAAATCAGGACAAGGAGAGGAAAAGAAATTAGATTCTAACTCCATTTATTTTGAAGAGATACGAAAACGGGTAAACCACAAAAAGAAACTCAAAATTGTAATAGACGCTGGAAATGCTACAGCAGGACCATTTCTTCCCGATTTTTTAAGAAGTATGGGATTTGATGTAGTTCCTCTTCACTGTGATCTAGATCCAACATACCCTAATCATACACCAGATCCTGTTCACCAAGAAGCATACAAAGATTTGATAGCTAAGATCAAAGAAGAGAAAGCTGATGTTGGATTACTTTTTGATGGAGATGGGGATAGACTGGGATTTGTTGATGAGAAAGGTAATATACATTTAGGTGACATCATACTTGGCTTGTTAATAAGAGATATTATTCCGAGAAACCCGGGGAGAAAAGTAATAGTTGAGTTGAAAGATTCTGAAATGGTTGTAGATGAAACTAAGAGATTAGGGGGAATCCCAATAATATGGAAAACCGGTCATTCGTTCTTAGACCCTAAAGTACACGAAGAAAACGCTATTTTATGCGCTGAAATGAGCTGCCATTACTGGATTGTTGACAACTGGTTTATATTTGATGACGCTGTTCATACAGCAGCAAGAGTGTTACAAATAATATCAAACTCTGATAAAACTCTATCAGAGCTAGTTGATGATCTTCCAAAATATGTGAGAACACCAGAATACAGAGTTGCATGCCCCGAAGAAAAGAAATTCAAATTCGTAGAAGAAGTTGTAGAATACTTCAAAACTAAGTGTGACAGATATATTGATGTTGATGGAATTAGAGGATATTTGGAAGATGGGTGGTTCCTTCTACGCGCATCAAATACACAACCTCTTCTAGCAATTAGATGTGAAGCTAAGACTCAGGAAGGTCTAGATAAGATAAAGTCTATGGTCAAAGAAAAGCTCGATCAATACGACTTTGTAAACCTTGATTGGAACAGACAATACGATAAAGAGTAGATTTGAGCTCAACGTTAAGCTTATAAAACTATAAGGAGCATTATATTGTTATGAAGCTGAAAGTTATTGAAAATAAGAAAGACAAGATGAAGTTGGAAGTTCTTGGAGAATCCCACACACTATTAAATGTATTAAGAGAAAAGGCATGGGAAAAGGGAGCTCAGCAAGCTTCTTACATGATAGAACATCCTTACCTTTCTGTACCTAAAATAATAGTGATTGGAGCAAACCCAAAGAAAGTTCTTGTAACTGCTGCACAATCGGTTTTTGACGAAGCAAAGGAATTTGGAGCCGAGTTCAAAAGAGCTATTAAGAGATAATTACTTTGATCCGCCGCCTTTTGCTTGCTGATAACCAGCAAAGAAAATCAATGCTATTAGAGCTAGCCCTATTCCTGTAACTAAATCAGAATGTATATTCGTTATGGCTGTCAGCACACTCCCTTGACTTGCTAACAAAAGTAATATCAATCCTATGACTATAGCTATGAGAGTATAATCTTTTTCTCCTTCTTTACCCTTGAACATCTTGATTACAAAACTTAGGAAGAATGCTACTATGAAGAATGGTATGGCATATGGGAAAGCCTGATTAATGAAGTCAAGTGCTGGCTGTGACGATATCGTAAAGAATGCGATCACAAGCGCTATTATAGATTTGACAGCATTATTAGAAAATACACTACTAGCCTCTAGAGCACCATACACTAACGCGAACATAAAAAAAAATGGTAATATCACAGTCGGGTCTAGTAACGCCATGTATAATATATTGTACTTATATTCTTAAGAAGACTTGTTTTGAAAATTAAACAACGAGCTTGCCACAAGCTTGTAAGGTTTTTATATCCAAAAATTCAATAATTCATATCTTCTAATAAAGGGTTGTAAAATGATTAAAATTGTCAATTCGAGGTATACACCTATATGGATTTTAACAGTCTTAGTTTTTTTGGCCGCTGTTTCCATTCCCATATTAGCTATCAATAGCCCCTCAGGTGATTTCACTGCGTCTCCCAATACAGTCTATTTCAATTGGACAAGCGGTTTACTTAACCTAACTGCAAACGCAAATGACACGCAAATAGCAGTTGTCAATTCAACTGAAACTACTTTCATAATTCCAAATTATTCACAGCACACAAGATATGCACCTCTTGATTATTCCAATTTGAACGTAGTGATGTTTGATTTATGTTTTGATTCAACTTCATCAGAAAGACAATCAATGGAGTTCAATGTTCATAATACAACAGTATATAAGAATTCTACTGAAGCACTAAATGCATCTACTTATGAAGAATTTTATTTGGAACCTTATTTAGAATGCCCACCTGGTCAATACCAAGGTAATTTCTCTGTTAGAAATTTGACTAACACATCAGATACAGCTAATGTTACAGGGGTTATAGACATTCCAATTGGTCCTGATAATACATATATAGAAGCTAATCATACAGCATTCTTCAGAGGAAACTTCACTTCAGGAAACAACTATCAAAGATACTACTTATGGACAAATCAATCAGCTAACATTACAGCTGCAGTCATCAATCTAAGTGGACTCGCAACAAACTTGGACTTCTTCCTATTTGATAATACAACAGCAAGCACAAACAGTTCTACATCACTCGGAACTCTGACAGAATCAGTTTACCAAGAACTTCCTTTAAGTTATCAATTATGGGAAATGAGAATTTTCTCTAACACATCAACATCAGGTTACATTGGTAATGTTTACTTCACTACACTAAATATAACAAACACTGATTATAATCAGATAACAACTCTTATCAATTTAGGAACCATTGTCCCAAAGAGCTCTAACACAACATCTTATGGTTTAGTGAATCAGGATGAGACTGTTCTTAATCTTGTAAATGAGAGCATTGATATTTACAAAATACAAACCTGGGTAAACCAGAATCAGCCAGCTAAAGGATTTTCTTTACTTGTTCCTAACTTCACACAGAAAATACAAGTCAAAATTTCTTGGGTGACAACTCCAGGTCAGAATGTAACAAATTGGAACCTTTCATTATTTGACAACCAAAAAGCATTGTTAACGAACTCTTCTACTAGATATCTATCTGCAAACAAAACAAGCGCAACACTAGAAGAAGTAGTTGAATACACTGGTCCTTTCACAACAACCAATGAAGGTTATTGGAATATATCAGTCCATAACATAACAAACAGTTCACTCATGCTAAGCGTTTACAATCTAACCGCAAAACTCTGGGTAAACACATCTGAATGGGTGTCAAGCACATACAACCAATCAACAACACTTAATTACACCGCAGGTGTCAACGGGACCTTAAATGTCACACTAAACATGTCCTTACCTACATCACGAATCATGAGCGGTGATTACCAAGGCTATGTAGCTTACCAAAACGGTAGTGGATGGCAAAAGAGAGCACCGCTGGACTTTAATGTTAAAGCAGGTTCTTTGTTAATAAATAATAGTCTCAGAAATTCAACAGTACAACTAAGAGATAATGTTGGTTTCAATAGATTAGGAGCTCAGTCTCTTTACATTAACATATCCATGAACAACACTGGTTCATTCCCAATAAATTACAGTACAGTATCTAACCTAAGTTATCTTCAACACATATCAAATGCTAGCGCTTACATAAACTACACTGTAGATAGTTTCCCAACAAATCTTATAGCAGGTGGGGTGAATGATACAATTGACATAAGCTTCCAAGTAAACACATCTAGGACGCTAAATGCACCTGGTATATACAGAGGTTGGATATTATTTAATACTACAAATATTGAAAACACAAGCACAAGTTCATACCCATATGAAACATTCAATCTCACACTAGAAGTTAATTTATCAGATAAGATAGATGTTTTTGTATACAGAATTATGTCTTCTAATGATTCTCTTGTATATGGAAATACAATTGCAAATTACACAAGTGCTTCCTTTACTGTAGCCTTCAGACTTGCAAATGGAACCAACATATCCCAAACTGAGGGTGTTATTGGAATTGGTAATATCAGTTCAATAACAATGACCGAAAACAATAGATCCAACTCTGTCACATTAGGTAACATCACAGTTGCTCAAGGAAGCGGAATATTCTGTCCTGCTCCTACATGCATAATCAATGCTACTGTCCCACCAAATGTCATAGGAGGGATGTATTCTGTAGCAATAACAGCCAGGTGGAACACAAGCAGATTGGATTCCACATCAACAGGATTTAATCTAACAGGAACTGGAATTAATAAAACTCTAAGAATAAACAACACCGGAATATACATGACTATACTCTCTGGTTCTACTATAACCCAACTAGAAGGAGGGGCAACGAGTTACGTAAATGTAAGTGTTTTCAATTATGGTCATCAAACAGCTACAGGAACACTAGAACTTCCAACATGGAGCTATGCAACAATAACAGCACACGACGATGGACCAGGTACATGTAGTTCGGGTAGTCCTGATGACACTTTCACAAGTTTACTTATTCCAGGATATGGAGCACAAGAATGTACGTTTAGATTTAGGGTTGTGGGTAGTGCTGATGTCAGCGCGGATCAAACAACAACAAAAACAATAGTTTATTCACCTGCTTCTGGAGCATTTAATAATGTAAGTGTTTCTCTAAGAGTAAATGATGATTCTAGCGGGACCACAACTCCAGGTTCTGGAAGTGGAACAACTGGAGACGAATGTGATGCAAACTCTGATTGTTCAGCTGCTTATTACTGTTCCAGTGGTTCATGTAATGCATTGTCATGCAGTGCGAATCAACAAATAGTTAGTCATAAGTGTGTAGATCTTGATTACTCACTAAATATTACAGACTACACCAGTTCTCTACGTTTCGTATCTGGAGGTACTAATAGCACAACTCTAACTGTAAAGAGTACAGGATCTGAAGCAACTACACTTGAGCTAACCATAACCATAAACGACAGTATAAACTATACAATAGATCCAACAGAGTGTGACCTAATACAAGATGATTCGTGTACATTTGATATTGACTTCACTGATCTAGGAACATCTGGAATAGGAGACCTTACAGGTACATACAAAGTAACAGTTAAACAATCAACTAATGTCTCTAAATCAGCTTCATTCACACTCACAATATTACCTACAGCTGAACAAGAGAGTGACATAACACAATCATATGAAGAATATATAGCTAGAATAGCTGAATTACAACAACAACTAGCAGAGATAGAAGCAACTGGATTGGTATCAGAAGATAACTTATCAAAGGTAAAGGTGTTGTTAAACCAGAGTAATGATACCCTGAATAACATAAAGAGTTCAATAGATTCAGGTGATTTCGTAACAGCTGATTCATTGTTAAAGGATTTAGAATCCTCAACTAACAGAATAGTTGAAGAGATTGCGAGTCTCGAGAGCGGCGCTGGTATAGCCCAAGATAATTATTGGCAAGACTTATGGTTCTGGGCAGCAATGGGAGTAATAATAGTTGTTGTTATTGTATTACTTGTTTACATGCTTCTTCCAAGCAAACAAATTCATGGAGCATCTCCGAAAGGATTCAAACCTAAAGGGAAATCAGGAGGATCTTTCTGGGATAAGATCAAGGGCTCAGGAAAAACTAAACAGGCTCAGCCTTCTCCTACTCCAACAATACCACCCGTAGCAACTGAGAAATCTAAACCGATTCCTCCAACACAACCTCAAATGCAATCACAAGGTTATTACAACCAGCAAGGTTACCAAAAAGATGAAAGAAGCCAATACAGACAAAAGACATCGACTGGACAAGGATTGAAAGACTTATTCAAGAAGAAAAAAAAGAAGAAAGACCATGAAGTACAAAGAGAATTAGTAGACTTCATAACAGAGTAAGCAATTTATTCTTCCTTTACATTTTATTTCTATGAGTTTACAGAATGTTCAGGATCAAGTAGATAAATGGATAAAGACCTACACCTCGGGTTATTGGAAACCCCTAGAAATGATAGCTCGTCTGACTGAAGAGACAGGTGAGCTAGCAAGAGAGATCAACCACGTACATGGCCCTAAAAAGAAGAAAGATACAGAGGATATAAAGGAAATAGCTGAAGAGATAGCAGATATAATATTCACTGTATCCTGCCTCGCCAATTCTCTAAGCATAAACCTAGATGACGCTTTCAAGAAAGTAATGGATAAGTACAACGAAAGAGACAGCAAAAGATGGAAGTGATCACTTCTTTATTGCTAAAAGAAGACCATTATCAATCTTGAGAAGTATACTTTCTAGATCCGAATTATTCTCTACAAACTCTAAAAAATCTTTCATTAGATCAGCATAATCAACAGCATTGTCTGCGACTATTATACCATTTTTCTTTAGGTAAGGTAAGAGCTTCTTGACGTATTTGAGGTAATTGTGTTTATCAGCGTCCATGAAAATAAAATCAATTTCTTTATCCCATTTGTCTAATTCCTTATCAATTTCACCATGAATCTGAACTATACTATCTTCAAGTCCAGTTTTTTTGAAGTTCTCTGCTGCCATTTTTATTTTAGGCTCAAACAATTCCATTGTGTAGACCTTACCGCCATTAATCTTAGCTCCCCAAGCAAGCCATATGGTTGAATAACCAGCTGCTGTACCTAGTTCTAGAATGGTTTTTGATTTTGAAGAAACAACAAGAAACTTCAAGAACTCTGCTGTGCTTCTAGGAACAGACCACAATCGAACTTCATTTTTAGGGGTCCATATTTTTTCGTGACCTTTTGGTATACCCTCTATGACCCATTCTTTTGTTAGTTTTTCTAAGTCCTGTGCTACAACATCGAATTTCTTCTCGAAGTCTTTCATAGAATAGAACACCTAATGCCCAAATTCTCTATTTTTTAGGATCTCCACAACTCTTGCATATGCTGGTCTTGTTATTAAGATACCCACAAGAATACCTACTATTGTTGTGATTGCGAAACCTCTTACAAGTCCAATTCCCAAGAACATTAGAGGAACCATAGCAGCTATTGTTGTTAGAGCCGCACCAGCTATAATGAAGAATGCTCTCCTTATATTCTCTTTTACTTCATAGTCTCTCTTTTTCTTAGACATGGTTTCATCTGCTATGATTATCTGATGGTCAACACCAGTACCAATAGCAGCTATTATACCACCTATAGCTGGAAGATCTATGGTCCAGGAAACAAATCCTATTATAGGTAATAATAAAGCTCCTATAGCAACATACATGTCTATAGGTTGCTTCTTCCACCAGGCTAGACCCATTATCAGTATATTTATCGCCAGCACAATTCCCCATATAGCAACGTCATTAGCTGCTGATATTCCTACTATAATTAGAACTTCTGATAATGCAATGAACACTAGAGGGACTGAAACCTTTATGCTTCTGTATCTGACAAACACAATTATGAAAACAACTATACCTGCAATTATACCTGCAATAATTGCTGTATCAAAGAAGTCTTGTCCAAGTGTAGGTGATATAACATCAACTGAAACTGCTTCTAACTTAACTGGCAAAGCTCCTGATCTCAAAACTGTTTGTAGAGTTAATCTCTCTGATTGGGCTTCTTCGAAAGTTGGTCTACTTCCAGTTATTTGTGGGGATGTATACACTTGACCCTGTAGGCCAGAAGATATTCTAAGGTCTGACACTACTTGTTTATCAAGGAATAAAACTATGTTAGCATTAAGATACTCAGATCCGCTGTTTAGATCAAGGAAAGAATCTAATCCCTTTGTCACGTCTGCAAATCTTTGTGCACCTTCTGGCGAAACAAGAACTGTGAAAAAGAATGAATACCCGTTTTGTAATCGATTTATTCCTGATCTCTGTGGATCAGTGTAAACAAGTTCTACATCATCTCCGTCATACACTTTTACCATGAATAATGCAGATCCATCTGTTCTATTTACAAACTCCGTTTCCATGTCATACAAAATGAATTTCTCATCTAAACTGAAAACTTCTCCATCAACTTCTATAGAATCTTCTGTTAATTTTATTTCATAACTTTCAGGACCAATTTCAAATACACCAACATTATCAATTAAAGGAATTGTTCTTGTTATTTTAGCTTCGAAGTCACCCTGTCTTGCTAAAAGATTTTCTATAACTTCTTTTCCAACACCTGCTGCTTCAATTTGTACAAGGAATCCTCCCCGAGAATCTGACAAACTAGTGAATTTCATTTCTTGTAAACCGTAAATATTAGCTCTAGTTTCTAGAGTTGATATTGTCTGTGCAACATCATCCGCTGTTACATTATCTCCAATTGGCTCAAGTATTATTCTTGTTCCACCTCTGAGATCTAAACCAAAATTTAGATTAGTTCTTTCAATGTCAGTTGCATCTATACCTAGAGATTCATTCTCACCAACACTAAATACCACATTCTGCTTATTCGCAATTGCTATAATAGAACCCTTTATTCCTCGTGTAACAGCATTCCAGTCATCAAGATTATTTATAGGCTGCTCATTTATGTTGTTTATTATCATACCTCTATCTATCAAGCCAGCTGCTGGTGAATCAGGAGCTACATAAACAACTTCTATACCATTTCTTCCATAAGGATATGACTTAAGTCCTATTGAGAATATGGCCCCTAATACCATTACAAGTAGTATCATTAATTTCCAGTATTTCAACATTAGGCCACACCCTTCCTTTCCATGTACCATCTAAGTATTGATGCGTTTAGTAACCAAGTAATTATAATGTCTACTATAAGACCTATCAATAATACAGAAGCGATCTGAGCAAGTAGTGGAGAAATACCAAATATTAGGAGTGTAGTTAGGGCCCCAATACTTGTGACTGACATTGTAAGGCCTGTTTTCAATGTTTTTACGACTCTTTCTCTAAGAGTTCCAGTTCCTTTAAGCATCCTAGTCGTTAGAAGTATGTCTGTATCAACTGAATACCCTATAATCATAAGAAGTGCAGCGAATCCTGCAAGAGATAAATCTATGTGAAAAACCTGCATTATAGCAAGTGTTATGATAATATCAGATACAGCTGATATAATCACAGCCATAGAAGGAACAAAGGTTCTGAATATGAACATCACTATTATACCCATGAAAATGAAAGCTATTACTAATCCGATTTGAGCTTGATACCAGAAAATGTCTCCTAAAGAAGATCCAATTGTAGCTACAGAAAATTGACCTGTATCTATACCAAAATTTTCTATCTCTACTAAAACAGCATCTGTATCCACGTTCTCTTCAACACCGATCAATAAGCTACGACCTGATAATCCACTTAATTCTCTGAAAGAAACTGAACCGAAGTTGTTTGTTAAAACGGATTCCAGTCCATTTGTATTATCGTTATCATTCAATCCTATGTTTATCAGTGTTCCGCCCTTGAGTTCTATGGATCTCTCAAACCATTCACCTGTCTGATTATAGTTGTTCACAAGTATACCCACAGACACGAGGAGTAATATTATTGGGATTACCAAAAGGGGCTTATAGTTAAAACTTTTTCTTTCCGACATTTGTGCTCCTAAGATTCTTGTTATAGACTATGGGGAATATGTTTTTAAGTATAATTATCGATCAGTTTCATAAATATGTGTGTGATTTTATGTACGATATAGCCATAGTAGGCGCTGGTCCGGTAGGACTCTATGCAGCTAAATTATTAGAGAGAAATTTAAAGGTTTTGGTCCTAGAGGATCACAAAATCATAGGCATGAAAGCATGCTCTGGATTATACTCAAATAAACTCAGCAGTTTTGTTGATATTAAGAAGAGCTGGATAGAACATCACGTGAAAGGAGCTAGATTCCACTCAACTGAAGTTGAGATTAAGCTGAGGAAATCAAGAGCCACAGCTAGTGTAATGGATAGGGACAAGTTCGCACAAGATCTAGCAAAGCAGATAAAATCTACTATTCTTTTTCAAACAAAAGTCACCAGCATACACATTACAGACGATTATGTAGAAATAAACACAAACAATCCTAAAAGAAAGCGAATACAAGCTAAGATGATTCTTGGATGTGACGGAGCAAACTCTATTGTTAGAAAGCATTTTGGTGTAAAACCTAAAGAAATAGTGAATGGTTTAATCGCTATAACAAAAGAGAAAAACAAGGATGATATGGTTGACCTATGGTTTGATAAAACCAAGATCAAGGACGGATTCTTCTGGAAAATACCTAGAGGTAAAACAACAGAATATGGCGCTCTAGGAAACAAAGTTACATTCAAACAACTTGAAGATTACTTCAATCTTAAGGAATATGAAAAACACGCAGCATTTATACCAACAGGGCCTTGTAAAACATATTTTAATAGAACATTACTTCTTGGCGATGCAGCTGGTATAACCAAGCCTTGGAGCTTTGGTGGAGTCATTTATGGTTTCACCTGTGCAAAAATCGCCAACAAAGTGATCTCAAAAGCCTTCAAGACAGGAAATTTTTCCGAGAAATCCCTTAAAGAGTATGAGACCCTTTGGCGACAAGCTATAGGAAACAGTATCACCTTAGGTATGCTCTCGAGGGGATTGTTCAAAAAAATGGGTAACCGCACGCTCAACTTAATTTTCGGTCGACTAAAAAAGGTCAAAAGATTGAATAAACTAGACATGGATCTTCCATCACTAGATATATTCAAATAGATTCTGTCTCTTCTTCATATTCTTCGTAAATCACTTCTCTTCTTGTAGGGTTTTTGAGTCTTTTTCTTTTTCTAATCTCTTGTATTCGCGGGTGAGATGTATAATCAAATATCAAAAACATCTCTCCCAGAGACATTAAGAACATTCCTATGAAAACAGCCACGTACGGTGTATAGTGATTTGGAATGGCCAAAAGCATATCAAGAGATCCCAATATAATAGCAAGTCCTAGAATAACATATGCAAAATTCTTCTCTGGAAAGCGCTTGAGTAGGAGGAAAGTGAGACCGAAAGGAATTATAAACAAGAACCCACTTTCTGCAAGTATCATTTCCTGCACAGGCAGAGCGCAACTAAGCTCTGTATAAGGGCCTGGGAATGCTGGTGGTATGTTCATGAGAACTATTCCACCCTCACATCCAAACAAGTAGCCGATAAAGAGATGACCTAGTTCATGGAGAGCAATGCCAGCAAGTATTAGTGCTATGTTTAGCGTTACTATATATATCATAAGATAACCAAAGGATTTCCAGACTCCTCTTATCTCTTTACGATTTCTGAAGAAACCAAATTTATATGGCCTCACAAGATGATCAAATTCTAAACCAAATTTTATGAAGTAGAGTAGAGACACTATCAGGAATATCTCTGAAAAGAATGTGGTAGACAGCATACTATTGAAGCCCACGAATATCAACAATGCGACATTAATTATAACAAAAGCTAATCCAAATAATCCAGCGTGTCTTATGCGCCTAGTTGAGAGCAAGAACAATATAAAGAATGCCATTCCCATGACATACGAAGCTAAGATGAAAGTGAGAACTTCCCATGGGAAATTGAAGAAGAATGAGATTACAGGAACAATTAGAATCGATAACAAGTAGTTAAGTCTCCCCATATCAGATATTCTAGATATTAAAAGTGTTATCATAACTGCTAGGAAAAGGACATGAATCGCTTTAAGTTGTACTATTAAAGGGAACCCAAATCCTACGAAATCCATGAAAACAGCATAGCTGCTAAAGAGAAATGAAAGTCCTATAAGAAGTATGTATAGACTCGATCTAAAATCCTGTTTTTTTCTCTGAAGAAATATGATTTGACATACGATGAAGATACCAATTCCTGTAATGGATGTGAGGAATGCTAAGACCATATCATGAATCTCTTATTGACTTTATTAGATCTTTATGAATATTATCTATTCTGGTTTCAAGTCTCTGTACATCGCTTCCCATTCTCTCAATTTCTTCCATTGAATAGAAAAGTTCACTATTAGATTTCTCTATTGTGTCAGTCAGTCTTTGTAATGTCTGTGAAATAGCTCTGAATTCTCCAGCAAATGAAGAGAGCATTCTTTCCATTTCTTCTCTAACCTTTGATGGAACTACATTATTAACTAGCTCATTACTGTTGTTGATTAGCTCTTCTAGTTCTTTTAGTGATCGTGAACCGAAGACTATCTTCATAGAAGATATAGATTCCTGCATATCGTTTAATCTTTTTTCTAATCGGGTTTCTGTTGCTATTCTAGCATCTTCTTGGTCCTTTGTTTCCACTATATCTTGTGCAAAACCACCAAAAAGACCCGGTTTTTTCTTTTCCTTTTCAGGCTCTTCTTTCTTCCCTGCACCTTCCATTCTAGCGAGTCTAATCTCAAAATCATTAATTTTTTCCAAAGCTTTCAGCTTCTCTTCAAACGGCTTCAAAAGCTCTGAAGTTACTTGACCTATTCTCTCGTCATGCGCTTTTGATGGGGTTTCCATCTTCTTTCCGAGGGTTTTTATGCTTCTCTTCATCTCCTCTACATATTCTTTCATGTCACCATGTGCTTCTTTCAAATTCTCTCCCTTTTCAGGCTTAGGCTTCTTTTTTGTAGCTATTTCTAGAACTTGACCCAAGTTCTTTATCTTGGATTCTAGCTTCTTTTTATCTTGCTGAAGCTTTTCTATCAACTCTTCCTTGCTTTGTTCCACCATTATCTATCACTGATTTTCTCGATTTTCTTGATTTCTTCAGTTCTTCTGTTAGTTTTTCTAGTACCGCAGATCTCTTATTTGCTGCTCTCTCGAGTTTTTTTGCTTTGGATTTTATGTCTTTAAGCTCAAAATAAACATTCGTGTGTTCAGGGTAAGACACAAAGTGTTGCTCTATCTGTGGCTTTCCCTTTATATCGTCTACACTACTCCTTATTTTGTCTGCTATTGAACTTAGTTTTTTAGGAGATATTTTTTTGATCATGATCTTGACTCATTATATATTCTGCAACTTTAGCTATGCTCTTACTTGCTTTTGATCTATGTTTATAGAAGGTTACAGGGAGTCTTTTGTTCAAGCTATGTAAAACAGCCCTATCCATAGGCACTGATGCTATTATAGGAAGCTTCACCAAATTAGCTATATATTTTGGGTTTAACTCATACCTCTTCTTTTGAACCATGTTTAAAACCACACCATTAGGCTTTATGGAAAGATTTTTGACAATTTCATTACACTTCACCACGTCCATCACAGGTGGCAGGTAAGGTGTTGTTATATATATTACCTCATCTGCTGCACGAATACCAGCTATTGCTTCTCTTCCTAAACCTGGAGCACAATCTAAAAGAACATAATCATATTCCTCGAAGACCTCTTTATGGTCCTTCTTTATCACATTATATATCTCTGAGACATCTATCCCCTCTAAGTCCTTTAATCTAATTGAAGATGGAATCACATCGAAGCCTGATGTGTGCTTATATAAGGCCTCATGAGGATGAGCTCTCTTTGTTAGAACATGATTGAGTGTTATCGGTGTATTTTCTATACCAACATAGAGACCTAAATGAGGAGTTGTGACATTGCAATCCATAACTAGTGTTTTCTTGCCAAAAGCTGCTAAAACAACACCCAAAGCCCCTGCTATAGTAGTCTTGCCAACTCCGCCTTTTCCTGAAGCCAGTGAAATTATTCTCATATAAACTCACTTATAGTATATTTTTGGTAAAGGAGATAAAACCTTAACCAACTCTCTCTCATCCTTAATCAATTTTGGCAAATCTGGAGCTTTGTAAATATGCGGTATTATACTTTTGGCGTAATGGTATAAATCTCTCTCTAGAGAGAAGGCTGTTATAGTATCCATAATCCTTATCACAATATCAGCATTGGAGTTTTTGCAAAAAGGTACTATATTAAGTATGAGCATAACCAAGAAAATGTCATTGAATATACTGAAGCCAACTTTCCGCATGGTCTGTGTGCTGTTTTTATATAGAATTTTTATGTTGCTGAGCTTGAAGAAGAGAGACTGATTTTTCTCCATGAAAGTGTGTATCTTAGGCCAAGATTCTATCACAAAGAGGTTAGGCGACCATCCCTCACTATTAATGTCTTTGTGTTGTGTAACCATATACTCTGCCACCCAGTCAAATTTTGCAATTAACTTATTTTTCTCTTTTGCCAAATATCCTGACTCAATCATCTCTTTAAATAGAGGTTTTCTCAAACCAGACTCTTTGTGGTATAAATGATTGGACTTTATACCCCATTCTTTCTGAATTCTGAACAATGATACCCCATCTACGAACTCTGCACAAGTTAACCAAATTAACCAGAAATTTCTATAATCTGTCAGTTTTTTTAGCTTCATACCGATTTTTTCACTCCCTTTGGGCCCTTTGACACCGGTTTTGAGTCATTCTAGTCATTTTCTGCTCAAAACAGCACCCTGTAATACATGTTTTGAAAAGTGCATTTTTTCCTTGTAGTAGTATACAACAATCCATTTGGGCGTTTTTGATAGATATCTAGCCTTATTTATTATATATGGTATATCACTAATATAAAATTGAACTTTTTTCAGATTTTGAGGGTAAAAAGGGCCCCATTTCGTACTTAGACAAGTTTCATTGGAATGAAAAAATCTAAGGCAAAATTCATAGTATATGTATACCATACAAGATAACAGAACTCTCCCTCATAAAATGTCCATATATAGCATGTATAAACATATATAAGGGAATGCCCGACAATAATAAAGTACAAGCAGATAAGCAGGGGGGACAAAAATGAATATATCGAAGGGGAGATTTGTAATTTATTCCGTGGTAGTTCTAGCCTTTTTAGTTTTACTATCATTTCAGTCATTCCAAGAGGTTAATGCCGCATTCGATAATGTAACTGTAGTAGTTAACATCACTGAGTTCTCCGAAATCACAGTTACTCCTACTAATGTTTCTTGGTTCACTTTGATTCCTGGTTCTAACGGAGTTACAAAATTCTTAACCATAACCAATACAGGATCTGCTAACCTAACTGATACATATGTATACACAGAATCT
>JBDRSV010000016.1:0-6298 GCA_043824495.1 Candidatus Aenigmatarchaeota archaeon
GCTCCTGCACTATGCATAATGCTTTCTGTCGCTATATTCAAGATTGGAGAGAAGTATAAAAAATTATTCTTTCTTGTTTTAGCTGCTTGCTTGATCTCTGGTGTAGCTTATGGTGTAAGTTACTCACAATACGGATATAACCCAGGATACGGCAACGAGGCATTTGATTATGAAACAGCTGTAGAAGTATCAGAGTTCCTAAAAGAGAACACGAATGAAGGCGATTTAATTTCTGCGAATTCTTTGTGGCCTGTGATTGCTTATTATTCAGGTAGAGGAATGGTTATACCCGAGAGCTTCGAAGATATAGATAAGACATCATATCTTGTTTATTACAACACGAATTTTTTCTTCACCGATCTTTCTGGTGTTCAAGAAAAATACGAGTTGGTAAAACAATACAAGAATGATGGAAAAGAGATTTACTTGTTCAGAGTTTGATTTCCCATAGTTATATCTTATATTTTTATAATATGATTCTATAAATCAACAATGAGAAGATGCGTATGGGCTTCTAGTGAGCAAATGATAGATTATCATGACAAAGGATGGGGAGTTCCTATTCACGATGATAAAAAAAACTATTTGAATTTCTTGTTTTGGAGAGTGTTCAAGCCGGTTTAAGTTGAAGCATTGTATTGAAAAAGCGAGAGAATTACAGAAAATTGTTTGATAATTTCGATGTAAAGAAGATTGCAAAATATGAAAAAAAATAGAAACTCTATTACAAAATCCAGGTATTATAAGAAATAGAATGAAAACAGAAGCTATTGTAAATAATGCAAACATGTTTCTGAAGATACAGAAAGAATTTGGTTCTTTTGACAAATACCAATGGACCTTTGTGAATGGAAAAACTATCAAGCATGTTTTTTTCTGATTTCAAGGACTGTCCTACCACAATCAGAGAAGCAGAAGATATGAGTAAGGATTTGAAGAAACGTGGATTCAAATTTGTTGGTCCAATAATTATTTACGCTCACATGCAAGCAGTCGGTATGGTAAATGATCACGCAAATTATTGTTTCAGGCACAAAGAAATTTAATTTTTACCCCAGGTCCATTTCAGATTGGCAAAATAATTCCATAGAGTAGCAGCAGCTATTCCGAACAAGTTTGAGGTTAAGTAATAGATTCCTAAGTTTGTTATCAAGAATAGTACAACAACATTTATGAGTATACCAACAATAGAAACCGCGTTGAATTTCCCTAAACGTTTTGCAGCCCCTTTATGCTTATGTGAAAGATCTTTGAAAGTCCAAAGCTCATTCCATGTAAAATTAGAAAGTATTGCAACTTCAATTGCAATTATGCTCGAGATTAAATAAAACAGTCCAATAAAATCTGTGAAGAAGTATAGCAATCCCTCATTCACTATAACACCTGTACCACCTACAACTGCATATTTGAGAAATCTTTTACCACGAAGTAATTTTCTAATCATACTTTATACACCCACACATCTATCTGAGCTTTTTCGTAATTAATGTTATCTATTTTTCTCTCATATACTTTCTCTAATGTAAACTCATCAAAAAAATGAGAAGGACTGCCTTCTTCGTTCCATACGTAATCAGGATAACTTGGTTCTCTAGAATCTAGAATTATATACGATACTCTATTATCAACCAGATACTCAACTGAAAAAGTTTCAGGGAACTGGATAATCCGAGTACCAGTAGTATAATATAATACAGGATAATTTTCTGACATCACATTTTCACCGTACCCTATTCTTTCACCTACCCAGAGTCCGGCTTCCTTGAGAGATGACCCGTTATTCAGATCAGATTGTATCATCTGAACTCCAACAAAGAGATTAACAAGAATCAATAAGATAGCTATTATAGAGAATATTCCTTTCCATCTCTTCCTAAGAGAAACAATTCCTATTCCTATCATTATTGCATATATGTGAAAGAAATGCAGCATGTATCGGACCTCTTTTCTAGGAATTAATATGAGAGATAAAATAGATATCACCACAAGCAACAGTATTAGTTTATTCTCTCTTGTTCTATCCTTTGCTAACACGTAGATTCCTGGAATTGCAAAAAGTCCAATTAAACCAAAGAATTCAATCCAATGCTCGAAATGGAAAAACCAAGGGCCTATGTACCATTCACTCGCAACTTCTCCAAATCCTGCAAACAAAGCTCCAATAGGAGATCCATAATTACCCACACCATTCAAGAACCAAGGAATGAGAATTATAATTGAGATTACAAAACCAAGCCAATAATATTTACTCTTATATATTTTTTTAATCTCCTTTTTCTTTCCTAGCAGTAAAGGATAGAATAGATATACAATGAAAAGAACACCTCCTAGGTATCTAGTTAGAAAACCTAAAGCAAGGAAAATCCCTGAATAAGAAAAGAATGTTCTATTCTTTTTGAGACCTAGGTAATAGAAGTAAATCATTAGAAGTGTTAGTAGAATGAAGAAAGACTCTGTTAGTAGCTTTAGGCTGTAGAACAGGAAAAAATGTGAACTTGCTAGTATGAGAGCAGCCCATATCCCAGTTTTTCTATCATACATCATTCTGACTAAATCACCTAGAACAAACACAGAGAATATTGCAAAAAGTATTGGAAGGAATTGTACAAAAAGTCCAAAACCAAAGTGCATAAGACCTGAAATTAGGAAGGGAAATAGAGGAGGTCTGAAAGCTTCTTGACCAGGAGTATTTATCCAGTAATTTCCTGACTGAATGCTATCCGCAAGTCCCAAATAAACAGCTTCGTCCCACCAGTAACCCTGATTCTGATTGAAAAAGAAAATGAGTGTACCAAGAGATACGAGTATTATGAGTATCTGCACGTATGTTAGAACTTTTTCCATTTTAGATAATTAGCTAGAATTCTATATATAGAAATCAAATCTTAGGTACAGGAATCGTCTCATTCCCTGTCTTTCTGATCATGTACCAGCTCATTTTATGCCTTGTAATAGCTTTCATGAAACCGTCGAAAACACTTAGAGATACCCACAATCCAACTGTTATAGAAGCAACTACAACTGAGAATGCTATTCTGAGTTTATTCTCCCTGAAGAGAGCTACAAGCATCGCAACTAAGAAGCCTGAGTTAATTATCATAATCTTTGATGTCTCGAAAGAGAACTCAGACACATTAATCAAACCTGGTGTTCCTGTAAACCATAAAACACTTCCTATGATTATGAATAATACTAGAATTGGAGCTGACACATATCCTATCAGCGTTAAGAAGAGTAACAGCTTTTGTGGTATAGAGAACCTCTTTCCAAACATCATCCATCTTATATTATCAAAGAATGCCTTTGTGTTTCCATATGCCCATCTCTTTTGCTGTTTAGCAAGACCATCAGCTGTAAAGGGAACTTCTCCTGGGACAACAACGTTCTCTAAATATATTGTTTTGTAGCCGTTCTTGATTGCACGTAGAGAGAATTCTACATCCTCTGTCATTGCCCATTCTTTCCATCCACCAAGTTTTTGAACCACACTTTTCCTAACAGCTTCACCTGAACCGAAGAGTAAAGCTATTCCAAGTCTGTTGTTTATAGGAGCTATTAGACGATGATAAACCATTAGGAGAGCAGATGCGAATTTTGATGTTCTATTCTGATCTATGTTCATGTAGTCCCATTTAGCTTGGACACATGCAATTTTTTTATCAAATGTGAATGGTGTAACAATCTTTTTCAAGAAATTCTTTTTTGGTATGAAATCAGAGTCAAATATGACCAATATTTCACCTTTGGAGTATTTCAGCATATGATTTAGATTACCTGGCTTGAATCCTATGTTATTTCCTCTTCTCGTAACACGAACGTTCTTGTGATTTTTTGCGAATTCTTTTAGTTTCTTAGAATTCACGGGATCCATACTGTCATCTCCTATGAGTATGTGGAATTTACTCTTAGGATAGTCGAAATTGAGGCATTTCTTGGCACATCTTATAGCCACAAGTTCATCTTTAGTCGGAATTTGTATCGTAACTGTCGGCCATTTTTTAACTTTCTTGCTTCTTGCTGCTGGTTTGTTTTTTTTAACCCCTTTAACAGCTAATGCATAAAAAATTAGGGAGAATATTGCCACGGGGAATATTAGAACTAAGTATAACAACTCACTAATGAAATGTACTAATATCTCCATCTTTATCCCTTGCGTCTTTATAGATAATATTAAGGTGTAGATTATATATATTACTTATAGAGAGATGGCTTATGGAGATAATGTTTTTAATGACTACAGTAATGTTTTTCGCTATAATGATAGTCTTATTTATATGGGTCGGCATGGTGTTTGTTTTCTTTATCAGACCAAGAAAAACAGCAGAAAGCGGTGATATTTTTGGAACAACAATCGTAATACCAGCATACAACGAGGAAAAAAATATTGGTGACTGCCTAGAATCCATAAAACAATCAGATTTCCCGAAATCTAAGCTAGAAGTTATTGTAGTGGACGACGGTTCTAGTGACAGAACTGTCGAAATAGCAGAAAAATTTGGTGCCAAGATTATCAAACAAGGGCACGAGGGCAAAGTAGCTGCTCTTAATGAAGGTATAAAGAACTCTATGTATGATTTAGTAGTCACAATGGACGCAGACACTATTTTAGAACCGGGTGCACTAAGTGAGATAGTGAAGCCTATGATAGACGAGAATGTGGGAGCTGTTTCAGGTGTTTCTAAAGTAATAAACAAGAACGGTATCTTAGGGTTGTTTCAGAATGTAGAATATATTTATCTGGAGTTTATTCGAGAGACTGTGAGCAACTTGCTTAGAACATCTCCAGGGATAAGAGGTGCTTTCTCTTGTTTCAGAAAAGAAGCTATTAATAAAGCAGGAGGTTTTGATGACAGAACATCAGCCGAAGATTTCGACATTGCATTTCACATGAAAAAGGCAGGATATAAGATTCTACTAGCACCCAAAGCTATTTCCCACACAATTGTTCCTGACACATTAAAAGGATTGTTTAATCAGAGATTTAGATGGTCGAAAGGTATACTACAGTCGATTTTCCTTCATAGAGACATGTTTGGAAGATCTGGATCTGCATCTTACGTCCTAGGGGTTCATTTCTTTTGGTATGTTATAGCATTGTTTTCTATTCCTCTTATTGCTTACAACGTGCTTTATTGGTTACCATTCAATATGGCAACACCACTGGATGTATTCTCATACTTCTTCCGTTGGTTCAGCTTTGCAGGCATTGTGCATATGATATACATGATACCAGAATGGGGAATAAACATTGTCTACATATTCGGTATAATCTCAGGAATCATCACAATAATTTTAATGGGTATAGCCCACAACAGATACAATGAAAAAATAACACTCAGAGTTATCATTGGCATGTTCTTCTATTTCCCATACACAATACTACTAAACTTAACTCTTATTGGTGGTATTCTATACTTTGCTATTAAGAAGGGCAAAGGGAACTTCTCTTAATTTCTTGCTAAGAATATTTTCTCTATATCAAATGGTATTCCGAAGTTGCCCATAACCACAATTGTAGCCAAGAATGTAAGAATGCCTGTGATTGCACCAGCAACAACAACCATATAGAATGCTTTTCTAAGATGTATACCATTCGTTTCTGCTATACCTTTTGATAAGACATAAATAGAGAATAAACCAAAAACTGCATTAAACGCTGTTATCCATGCTGTTATCATGAATGGGACAAAAGCATAAGAAAATACTTTTATGTTATTTTTTAGTGTGGTTTTATTTTTTCCTCTAGATATCAAAGTTATCAAACCTGTGAAAACAAAGAGCACTATTACATTTATCACGAAGAAGTGTGCAGGGAAATCAAGTATCACGCTAGGTGTTAATTCTGCTCCTTTAAGAACAGATAAGTTTGCTGGTATCATGTTTATGGAGAGTGAATATGAGTTGATTAAGAACAATATGAACGCGAAAATGATGTAGAATATCACAGCTTTCCACACGCTTTCTTTTTTTACCACGACAAATAAATGCGAATGATCAAAAAATATATTCTTGAATTTCTGTGCAAAGTTCATACTATTCTTCTTGTGTTTATGTTTATTAAAATTAGCCAGAACCAGTTCTTTACATTCCTGTCAACTACCACCGTTTGAAAACGGTGGAATTCATTTATTTAAAACGTATTATATGTTCTAAGACAAAATATAAACTATGCGTAAAGGTATGTCTCTACCCTTGAGAATAATCGTTGTTCTCATAGTACTTCTTATAGCAGCCTTTATCGTATTAATGACATTCTATGGTGGAATAGAAAATATACAAACAGAAATAACAAAATTCT
>JBDRSV010000017.1:0-4730 GCA_043824495.1 Candidatus Aenigmatarchaeota archaeon
AGTAAATGGTATGGACAATCAGAAGCTAATCTTCGTAAAATATTCGAAGATGCAGAAAAAAATGCACCATCAATTATTTTCATTGATGAGATAGATGCAATAGCACCTAAGAGAGAAGAGGTATCAGGAGAAGTAGAAAGAAGAGTGGTATCTCAAATCTTGACTCTCATGGATGGTTTGAAAGCAAGAGGTAAGGTAATTGTTATTGCAGCTACAAACAGAGAGAATTCTATAGACCCTGCTCTAAGAAGACCTGGTAGATTTGATAGAGAAATAGATATTGGTGTACCAGATAAAGCAGGCAGACTAGAAATTCTACAAATACACACAAGAAACATGCCTTTAACAAAGGATGTAGATCTCAAAAACCTTGCAGAAACTACATATGGTTTTGTAGGAGCAGACTTAGAGGCTCTAGGAAAAGAAGCTGCCATGTCTGCATTGAGAAAAAATCTTCCAAATATGTCTTGGAAGAAAGAAACTCTACCTGCAACAGCTGTGGAAAATATGACAGTATCTAAAGATGATTTCCAGAACGCACTAAAGGCAGTAGAACCATCTGCAATGAGAGAAGTTATGATAGAAATTCCTAATACAACTTGGGAAGATGTGGGTGGTTTAGAAGATGTAAAACAGAGGCTAAAAGAAGTAGTTCAATGGCCTCTATCTAATCCAGATGCATTCAAGAATATAGGAATAAGACCGCCTTCTGGTGTTTTGTTATATGGACCTCCAGGTACTGGTAAAACTTTACTTGCTAAAGCAATAGCCAATGAATCTGGAGCCAATTTCATATCCATAAAAGGACCTGAAATACTCACAAAATGGGTAGGAGAAAGCGAGAGAAAGATCAGAGAAGTGTTTAAAAGAGCAAGACAAGTTGCTCCGTCTATAATCTTCTTTGATGAAATAGACTCTCTCGCAGGAAGAAGAGGATACGACTCAGGATCAAGAGTAACAGAGAATGTTGTCTCACAAATACTCACAGAGATGTCAGGCATGGAAGACAGATACAATGTTGTTGTAATAGCAGCTACAAATAGACCTGATATGGTAGACGCAGCCCTGCTTAGACCGGGTAGATTTGATAGACAATTATTTGTTCCAGCACCTGATGAAAAATCAAGACTAAAGATCTTAGAAGTGCACACAAAGAACATGAAAATCAAGGGTGTTGACCTCAAAGAACTATCTAAGAAGACAGACGGATTCTCAGGCGCTGATCTAGAGGCTATAGTAAGAGAAGCTGGTCTAAATGCTCTCAGAGAGGACATAAAGAACACATCTGTATCAAAGAAACACTTCGAGGAAGCAATAGAAAAATCCAAACCTTCCATAACACCACAGATCGTTGATTTCTACAATAAGATGGAAGCTAAAATGAAAGCTCCAGATGTTTCTGAGAAGAAAGAAGAGCTCAGCTATGTGGGTTAAGGTTTATAAACTCTGCCTGAGATAATAGCATATCAGATGATTTTATGAAAATAAAACCAAGGGCATTATTGTTAGCTACCTACACAGGAGATAGACCATTCTCACCGTACTCTGGTTCTATAATTGCTGCATCTTTAGATTTACCTAAATGGGTGAGCGATTTAGAAGTGCCAGAAGGAGTGGATCACGTTCTTGTTGAAATTGATCATCCTGATCCAGCTTATGCTCCTGATTTTGATGTTCTTTCTACAGCTCGACCGGATTTTACTTTCTTTAGACTCCCTATCCCAACACGCACAACAAGCTTTGAATACATAAAATTATCTCATGGAGCAGATAGAGTAATTAACGAAGCAAGACTAAGAGCTTCAACTGGAGCTGCTGGTGAGTTTGACTATAATGATTAAATAATTAGAAATAGAAAAGTATGGAGGAATATCCTCCACTAATTATAAAACTTCTAGCCACCGATTCTGAACATCTTTGTTCCGCACTTAGGGCACGTTCCCCTCGTTGCTGGCTTTCCGTTCTTAAGGGTTACTTTCTTAGGATCTTTAATTTCTTGTTTTGCTTTGCATTTAACACAATAACCTTCGACCATGTACACGACCTCCCTATAGAACTTGTTCTCACGAGGAAATATAAACTTAATCCTGAATTCGAAAAGCATTGAAGGCGTTATTCCGTCACTTTTAAAGTTTATAATCATTTTTCTTTTTAATTCGTTCCACATCAGTGATTAATGAACAAAAATAACGTTTATAAGCTTGTTACAACCATAAATAAACCACCAGGAGGGTTTTTATGAATGAATTACCTTTGGCTTGCGTGGAGAAAGTTATGAGGAATGCAGGAGCAAAAAGAGTTTCAAAATCTGCAACTCAAGCTCTAACAAAAATACTAGAAGAGATTGGAGCTGAATTATCTCAAGACGCAGCTGATTTTGCAAAGCACGCAAATAGAAAAACAGTAGTAGATGCAGATATTCACTTAGCTCACAAGAA
Organism: Candidatus Aenigmatarchaeota archaeon; assembly: GCA_043824495.1. Classification (GTDB taxonomy): domain Archaea; phylum Aenigmatarchaeota; class Aenigmatarchaeia; order QMZP01; family QMZP01; genus JBDRNB01. The sequence continues at coordinate 2,439 of JBDRSV010000017.1, forward strand.
CAAAAGATAATCTAGAAGTTAAGTAACCATATATTCAGATTCAAGAAAGCTGCGAAGGTTACCCAGAGTATGTATGGAACTAACAACCAAGCTGCTTTTTTATCTATCTTGTAGAACTTCCATATTGTGACCAAGATAGCTATCCACAAAATAATTATTTCTATGAAAGCGTAGAAAGGACTTTGTAATCCAAAGAACAGTAAAGACCATATTACATTTAGTACGAGCTGAGCTCCAAACACATAAACTGCTTGTTTATTCTCTTTCTTCTTGAAACCTTTATCCCATATCAAGAATAGAGAAATACCCATTAAGACAAAAAGAGTCGTCCACACAGGAGCAAATATCCAGCTAGGAGGATTGAAAAAAGGTTTGTTTATTGTTGCATACCACGTTGGTATGTTTGGAGCTGTAAAAACAGAACCAATTATTCCAGCTAATTCTGCAATAATAACAGAAATTATGAGCTTAACAATTCTCATCATAGTAAATATTTGGTCTTTCAGGTTAATTAGTTACCTGTGAGACTCTGTCCAGCGATTACGCCATCCTTCAGGGTCTTTAGCATATTCGCATAAACTTTCATATTCTCTCCGTTCCATTTGTCCTGCCTCTAAACCTATTCGGAAAAATTCTTCAAAACTTCCTAGTGGGACAACCGAATGTCCTTGTACAGGAGGATCTAATTCGCCAAGAGCCTCGAGTCCTCCCTGTAGCCTGTCCACATATGAAAAAGAATGATCTATAATACCGCCAGCTTCTCTTATTGTAGGAATCCAATCTTGTACTTCGCTTGTACCGCTTGTACGAAGATCAGCAACATGAATTAAACGTTCTCCTTCATTTATCGTTGTTATCAATCTGCCACCAACTCCATGGTCAGTTGCTTTCTTTCTTATCATTACATGAGGTTTATTCAGGTATGTTAATGCTAGAGGGATAGAAAAAATCCAATCTCTTGTTTCTCCCCCCGATACTCTATCAAATGTTTCTGGATCTACTACACCTCTAACCAGTGCATTCATGTCTTCAAGCGCACCTCTATACAACGCTGGATCATTTTGAATATCAGCACACTGTAAATAGAAAGGACTTTTAAATCCAGATCTCAAAGTGAAGGGATTTTCTAAATCAACTTTAAATGCACCACTTTTATACAATACCACAACATTTCTTTCATACATTTCTGACATATAATTCACCAATATTTCTTGTCTGCTTTTTCTAGAGCTGCGTTGATATTACTTGTTACGTCTATTGCTGACTGTCTTGCTGCTTCTGCGAATCTTCTAGCAGTGAAACTATCCGCATAACCTCTTTGATAAGCAGCTACCCCGTCTCTTGATATGTTCACAATTGCTCCGAAACCATCATCTCCGAAAGATGGAACCACATCTTCAGCATCTGCTCCTTGAGCGCCTACACCTGGAACAAGCGCAAATGCTCTTGGCATTTTCTGTCTCAACATTCCTGCTTGTGTTGGACCTGTAGCACCAATGACAACTCCAACCGAAGAGTAACCAGAATCTCCTATATGATCTGCTCCCCATTCCTCTATCAAGCCGCCAACTTTCTCAAAAACATGTTCTCCTGTTTCAAGTTTTAACTCTTCGATATCTTTTCTTGACGGATTCGATGTAAAACCAATCACAAATATTCCCTTTCCATCTTCCTTTACATACCGAGTGAACGGATCAATTCCATCTCTTCCCATATAAGGAACTACAGTAGAAGCATCTGCATTAATAGCTAGCACATCTCCTTCGTCAAAAGTAGGAACTCTTCCTATACCAGCAGCTGCATACATTTCTGCTGTATTGAATATATCACCTGATTTCTGATCAAGAATCACAATCAGTCCAGCATCATGAGCATATGTTACTGTATCTTCCAATGCTTGCATACCCTCAGGTCCATAGCCAAGATAAAATCCTAGATTTGGTTTTACAGCAGGAACTACACCTTCAACAGCATCTATAATTCTTTTATTATATTCAGAAATAGCTTTCGCAACAGCTGCTCTTCCGCGATATCTTGTTAAAATGTCAGTTCGCATGTGTTCTGGAATCATGCCGGCAGCTGTGTCAAGACCAATACAAAGAGCACTTTCTTTGCCTCTTATTGCGGCGATCAACTCATCAGCGAAATTTCCCATATGAATAATTAATTGGATGTAAATTTTTAATAAGTATGTGGTGATGAGAGATCACACAGATTTCTTTGACTTGTTCCAAAGAACATTAAAATATGCTCTGAAATCATCCGCTATGTTCTTGTTATCTATCAGTATTG
>JBDRSV010000018.1:0-21271 GCA_043824495.1 Candidatus Aenigmatarchaeota archaeon
GTTGTAATAGACCCAATAAAACTGATAGAAGAATATGGTCCAGATGCTCTTAGATATTTCTTAATTAGAGATATTCCTTTTGGTGAAGATGGAGATTTTTCAGAAGATGCCCTGAAAGCAAGAATAAATGGTGAGCTTGTATCAGATTTAGGAAATTTAGTTAATAGAGTTCTTACAATTGCACAGAAATTTGATGGAGAAATAAAAGGAAAAGATGAACTAAGTAGCAAACTAGATTTCAAGAAAATAGAAGATAAGATGAATAAACTAGAGCTTCACCATGCTGTTGACGAGATTTGGGCTTTCATACGCGCATCAAACAAATACATAAATGACAAAGAACCTTGGAATCTGGAAGGAGATGAACTAGGTCATGTTTTGTACAATCTATTAGAGTCACTTCGTGTGATCTCTATCTTAGTTTCACCTTTCATGCCAGAAACAACGGATAAAATAAACAAGCAGCTTGAAGTCAAAGCGGGAACTCTGAAGGACTTGAAATTCAAGGATTTCAAAGGAAAGCCAAAGAAAGGTGAATTTCTTTTCACTAAAATTTAATTTGCTCCTATAATTGTGATCATAATAGCTGTAATTGTTATATCCATAGTCTCAAAGATTTTCTTGCCTAAGAAGGAAAAAAGTAGCTATCTCAAAAGATCAGATTTAGAAACAATTCCAGTTACTTTACCCTTTCTCGTTACAAGTATTGCTTGATTATGTCTTAGAAGCTGTGTCATTGTTTGTAATCCAGTGCTTTCTGGAACTTGTGGGAAAGAATCTGCCATTAGATCTTCTACATCAAGATCTCTAACACTCTCCAAATCGTGCTTTTCGGAAATATAATCAACAATGCTTCTCTCAGAAACGCTTCCAACACATGATCCATTATTCATAACAGGTATTTGTGATATACCGTTCTTTTTCATTAAATTTATCGCTTTCATTATTTTATCATCGCTCTTTACAGAAATTATCCTCTTTTGCATTATCTCCTCTGCAGTTGGTTGTTTTTCATTTTCTTTTCTTTCTAGAATATCTAATATAACTTTTACATTCTCGTATGAAGGATTTATCTTGCCTGCTTCCAGTTTAGCAATAAAGGATTGACTAACTTGAGCTAATCTAGCTAGATCTTTCTGTTTCAATCCCAGACTTTTTCTCCTTCTCGGTATCTCTTCAATTTCTGGTAGCATGTGTATTCCCACAGGAATATATCCCGATTTTTATAGTATTATTAATAACAATAAACTTTTAATACTTTATAAATGTTGTAGATTGTAACTAGTTTTAATCATTAAACACAAACATTAAGTCAACTTAACTTAATTGATGATTATGAAATTGTTTCTCATTGTTATTATAATAGTTGCAATAATAGGGGCATACTTCTTGCCACAAGTAACTCTAGGTGGAGTAATAGAAAAACAAACAGAATTAATAGAAATCCCAATAAAAGTTCATGTGATTACTGATACTTCTGGTTACTATACTAGTGCAAGAGATCAAGAAAACATAGAAGAATTGTTCAAGAGAGCTAATGAAATTTTATCCCAGGCCGATATCCAACTAAATATAGATGAAATTGTTTCAACTGATGTGAGATTCGATGCAATACCAAACACAATAAATGGAAATTACGATGAAATTGTTTCACATGAAAAATACGACAAAGAGAAAATTAATTTAATTCTAACACAGAGCCTTAATGGTATTAATGGACTAGCTTTACTGGAGATAAATTCATTTTTAGTTTCAGATTTCACAACAGTGAATGATTATAGAACAATAGCTTATGAGGTTGGGCATCTTCTAGGATTAAGACATGTATCTCCTTCTAGTAGTTTAATGGCTAGAGGAAGAAACGGTGAAATCTTAACAAAAATAGAGATTGAAACAATCAGAGAAAATGCTTTAAAATTCTCTTAAGTTCGACTAAAACCGGTTCCTTTTATAAAAAACTTTTTAAAACTTACTGTTCTATTTTAATTCGTATGATAAAACCTAGCCCTGAAGCCATCAAACTTTTTGAGGCTTTGTCTAGTAGGGGAATCACAAGCAGATTAGAAAAGGTGAGCCCCATTATCGATCTAACAATAGAGAGAGCCAAGTTAGATATAGAAATTAGTGATAGTAGACATTTTACTGATTCTGAACAAATGCAAAAAGATTTAGAGAGAAATTATTGGTCTAAAAGAGAGGGATATGAAAAAATACATATACCTCGCCGTGTCATTGAGGAGCATCTAGATAAAGTTGCGGATTCTCTAGCAAAAGTAGCAAAGGATAGAATGAGTATACCAGTAGCAAAGGATAGAATGGGTATACCAGAAAAGAAAGAAACTCCAGGAGATGACATAAACTTCAAAAGAGATTATGGTGACACAGTTGCATATGACTATGACCCTTAAGTTACAAATTCTTCCACTTCAGGAATCTGAAGGATAGTATAAACGCAAAGTGAAATAGGATTCAATAACCAAAAAAACATGCTTAGATATAACTTATGGAAAAGATATGGATACTCCTTACCAAATGATAAAATTGAGAAAATAATGAGAATGGGCCCGGAGGGATTCGAATTCGTGGGACATAAGGTTTCCCTGACGTCCTCCCACGGCCACCCGGATTTCTGTCATCGCGAGTAAATTCGCTATACACGCTTTTAATGACTTTAAAAGCTTCATCGGGTTGCTCAAAACATCCCACGGATGCTCTAACCAGACTGAGCTACGAGCCCATTCAGATCTTTATTCTCGATATATAGATCTATACTCATAATTAGTGGAATTTGTTTATTTAAATCTAAATTTGGGATATTGGCACTCAAAAACATATAATTAAGGAAGATAATAAGATACTATGGGAAAAGAGACCTATGATGTTCTGATTGTCGGAGGAGGTGCAAGCGGCCTATCTGCAGCACTTTATACTTCTAGAAGAGGTTTGAAAACACTCATTGTAACTGTTGATATTGGAGGACAATGTAATCTAACTAGTCATATAGAGAACTATCCTGGCATAGATAAGACATCTGGTTGGGCACTAATACAGAAAATGCAAGCACAAGTAATAGGATTCGGTACTGAAATAAAAATAGGAAAAGTGATGTCAACAGGAAAAACGAAAACAGGATTCTTTGTAAAGACAGCTGCTGGTGATAGATACGAATCTAAAAGTCTCATACTAGCTCATGGAAAAGCACCAAAGAAAATGGGAATAAAAGGAGAGGCTACGTTCCTTGGTAAAGGAGTTTCTACTTGTATTGTATGTGATGGTCCTTTATTTAAGGGGAGAATAGTTGCCGTTGTTGGGTATTCTGCGTCTGCAGTTGAATCAGCAGACGAATTAGCTATCATAGGGAAGAAAGTTTACCTTGTTTGTGATAAAGAAAAAGTATATGGAGAGCAAGCAAGAATAGATGATCTGAAAAAGAGAAAAAATGTTGAAATACTTCTCAATACTAAACCGAAAGAAGTAAAGGGAGAGAAGTTTGTTAAGTCATTGATTGTAACACAGGGAAAGAAATCAAGAGAAATCCAGCTTGAAGGTGTCTTTGTAGAGCTTGGTTATATTGTTGACACATCAAATGTGAAGAATTTGGTAAAGCTAAGTCCAAAAAACGAGATCATAACTGATAGAACAACAAAAACTTCTCAGCCAGGGGTTTTTGCAGCAGGTGATGTAACAGACATTCCATATAAGCAAGTTGTCATATCTGCTGGTGAAGGCGCTAAAGCTGGATTAGAAGCATATCATTTTGTCAAAGGAGATAAAGGAGTTAGAATTGATTGGGGGAAATAATGCCTGAAACAAAAAAACTCAAAATTGGAATATTCTCTTTTACAGGAGATGAAGGTTGTGTCATTACACTCATAGAAGTTTTGAATGATTATTTCTTTAAATGGAAAGATTATTTAGACATAAAATATGCTAGAGTTTTGCAGAAAAACAATACGCTGGAAGATATAGATGTGTCTATTATAGAAGGAGCAATATCAAGTAAGAGAGAAGAGAAGAAAATAAAAGAAATAAGAAAAAACTCAAAAAGAATAATAGCATTTGGTTCTTGTGCAATAAGTGGTACACCGTCCAACCATAGGAACTTCTTTGATAAGGAGAAACTAGAAGAAATAGATTTTATTGTTAAAAGATTCAAGCTTAATAAGAAGGTAGAGCCACTAAACAAATTCATAAAAGTGGATGTAGAAGTTCCTGGCTGCCCTATAATAGAGAAAATTTTTATTGACCAAATGTATAAGTATTTTGAAGAGTTCGGAATAAAGGTTCCTAGGTAATAATATGCACAAAACAGATGATATTGAAATAGATCAAATTAGTAAGATAGAAGGGCACTCTGATTTACACATAAAAGTGAGAGATGGTGAAGTTAAAGATGTCCAGATGATGGTAACAGAAAACAAAAGATTCTATACACAAGCAATTAGAGGAAAGAACATAAAGAATATTGCTCAGGTTGTTTCTAGAATATGTGGAACATGTAGTGTTGCTCATAACACATGCTGCATTGAAGCAATTGAGAATGCATTTCAGATAAAGCCCAGTGAACAAACAATGATTCTAAGAAATCTTACAATGAATGGTTTGATGATAAGAGATCATGCTTTACATCTGTATATATTTTCCCTGCCTGATGTCTTCAATGTAGATTCTATATTACAGTTTAACAAACAACAACACAAATATGTGCATGATACATTCGATGTCAAAAAAGTTGGTAATAACCTATGCACCAGAGTAGCTGGAAGAGCTGTTCATCCAACACTACCTCAGGTTGGTGGTTTTCTTAAACTTCCTGACATGAAACTGTTAAAAGAATCAGTTGTAGAAATGAAAAAAATAAGACCAAGAATACTTGATTTAATTGATGTGTTTACTCAATGTGACTTCAAATTCGAGACAGATACAGAATTTGTTGGACTTACAAATAGCGATTATAATTTCCTCGGTGGAGAAATATGTAGTAGTCAAGGACATTGTTTACCGGAAAATCAGTTCTGGGATCATTTAGAGAGAGTTGTGCTACCTTATTCGCAAGCAACTGCATTTGAATTCGAAGGTGAAGAATATTTTGTTGGATCTTTAGCTAGAATGAATCTAAACAAGAAAAGCCTACATAAAGAAACACAAAAAGATGCGGCCAAGGCTTTGAAATTCTTCCCATCAAAGAACATGTTTCATAATAACTTGTCTCAGGCAATAGAGATTCTGCATTGTATAGATAAATCAACTGAGATAATTGAAAAACTTGAAATAAAACCTGAAGTCAGACCAGTTATAGAACCAAGAATGGCAAGCGGTATTGGTGTGATAGAAGCTCCTAGAGGTACATTGTACTACATGGTTACAATAAAACCAGATGGAAAAATTAGTTATGGCAATCTAGTTATACCAAGTGCACAGAATCAAATTAAACTAAACATAGATTTGAAGAATTTCATAAATCCTATGATAAAAACACACGATAAGGATTACATAAAACATGAATTAGAAAAGCTGATCAGAGCTTATGATCCATGCATGTCTTGTGCAGCTCACTTCTTGAAAGTTCACTGGAATGAGAAATAATTACACTTCTTTGCCTTCTTTTATCCAGCCAATGTAATTGTCTAACCAGTGTTTATACGTCTCTTCAGGAAAGCGTCTTAATGATTGTAAAGAGATCATTTTTACTTTCTCTATGTATTCTTGATCCAAATGTTTTACAGCAGGGCAATCAGGATCTATTAGAAATCTAACCGATCCGTTTTGAGGAATACCTATTAAAGGATAAGCTAAACAATCCAGTGGTTTCATTTCTTGTGTTTTACATGTGTGTTTAGATGTTAGAAAAGGGCATTTTTTGTTTTCTAACCAGTCCTGGAAAACATAATAAACACCATTGGGAGTTTCTTCCTTTTTGAGCTTCACACCGAATTTCTCTTTGAATATTAATGCTTCTTCTTCAGATAGAATAGGAACTCCAACAGCCTTTCTAGATTGACAGCATTTTGCTTCACATGGAACGCAATGATCTATTAATGAAATATCTTCATTCATAATAATTATTGTTTTACAGCTTTTTAATCTCTTTTGATATTTGTTCTAGAGCCTGTTCTTTTGTGATCTTATCTGGAACACCTATTATGAATACACTTTCTAACATGTCCATTTTTCTAAGAAGTTTGAGGTTGAAACCAAGATCATAATCGTGCATAGAATAGTTTGGAGAGAGTTCTATCTTATCTATATCCGTAAGCACTCGAACTTCTTTTATTCCGAGAATAGTGTCTATTATAACAGGGTTTCTTCCAATTACTTCTAGATTTTCTGTTGGATCTATCTCTTCGAATTCAATATCTGGGAATTTTTTAGATAGAGGTTTGATTAGTTTAAGTGGTAAACTGTCTTGTTCTACTAAAGGATTCCCTAAAACAAATATTTTTTTTGGTTGCATTATATAGCTCTTTCCCTGTGTTCGCTCTTTACATTAATTATTAGGAAAGCTCCTATGAGTATGACAGCTGAACCAACCAGCTGAAGTATAGGTGCTGGTTCTGCAAGGAATCCTACTCCTAGTATAAGTGTGATTACAGGAGCTATTAGTAGAATGGTTGCAGCTTTTGATATGTTGATGTATTTCAAACTCCAGTAGAATGTGAGTATGTATCCAAATAGTATTGCAGTTGATATGAACAAGTTTATTATCTGGTATGGTTGTAGTTCGAATAACAAATAGAATTTATTTGTGAGTAGAACTATTCCAAACAATACTAAAGCTCCGAAGAACATTCTACCAAATGAAATAACAAGGTTAGATTCTTTTAGCATCATAGCTTTCTTAGCTATTACAAGTTCTATTGCCCAGAATATGGTTGCGCCTATTATTAGGAAATCACCGAGTGCAGGATTCATCCATAAATCTGCAGGATTGATTGTTGCAGAATATAGAGTAACAGTTCCTATAATCATGAGTACAAGCGCTATTAACTGCTTCTTAGATATTCTTTCTCTCAAGAAAATGAATGCAAGTATTGTTGCGTATAATGGCAGAGTCTTATGTAAGAAAGCTCCACGTCCACCTGTAGTCATTGTTAATCCAGTGAAAAATAGTATGAATGCTATACCACCGCCTATAACACCGATAGCGAGCAGATATTTCCATGAAACTTTCTTGAATTTACTGTAATCAAACTTAGTGTGAATAGATGCTAGAATGAAGAATACGACACCGATTATTATAGCCCTCACAGCTGTGAATATTGTTGTGTCTAATCCAACGATGAAGATTTTGTTTGCAAAAATAGCAAACCCACTTATTATAGCCGTCAAAAGGGCAAGTAATGTTCCAACAATTTCTTTTTTCATTTCAATATAACCTTAATCTTATTCTATAAAAATCTAATCAAAAAAGTCCTCTGAGATATTTTTAATTTTCAAAATTTTTTTTGCTGTTTCAATATCGGTTTTCTCTGCCACAAATCCCCAGTGTGTGATCACGAGATCACCTGTTTTTAGATTTGGTATTAGTATATTCTTGTACTCTTTCTCCTCTTTAGGGGTCTTCAGTATAACTGTTTTCTCTTTCATTTCAATTACTTGTCCTGGATAGGTTCTACATTTTTCAGGATCAAAGTCCCCCATTTCCTTATATCTCTTTTCTATTATTTCATCATGTTCTACGAGGAAATATTTTCTGATTATGTCTGCATCTATTTCATCTTTATTTTCCTTTTTAGCAAGAAGAGTGCACATAGCTAAAGCCACTTTAAACATATTTTCTATGTTTTCAGGAAGTTCTCTGCTTTCAGAAATTCTGTTAATTAAATCATCAACAACTTCTTGTGTTGTTGATCCTCTCTGAACCAAAGTTCCTGCACATGGTATTGCATACCTGATAAAAAGTTCCCTATCTTTCACTTTCATTGGGTCCACACACTATAGAAACATCTTCTTTTTCTATTTTTTCAATTGCTACTCCGCCAGCAAAAATAACATAGTCTCCAGATTTCAAACCTTGAACAAGTTCTACGTTTAGTTCTATTTTCTTATCTTTAAACTTTGCTATAGCTTTTTTCCCATCAGATTCCAGGATCCTAGCAGTTGTCACTTGACACATGATTATAATTAAATAGAGGACTTTTATTTATTCTGGTTTACCAGTATAACATAGCCAAACCGCTAAGTAGAATCACACCAATAGCAGCTAGTATTAAACCTACTTTTGCCATATCTTTCACTCTCACGTAGCCTGACGAATATGCTATAGCAGACGGCGGCGTCCCAACGGGCACTATGAAGTCCAAAGAAACTCCGATTGCTGCAATCATTACAATTGGTGTAATTGGTAGACCTAGAGCTGCGGCAAGAGGAATCATAAGAGGTATCATAACAGCTCCTGCTGCCGTGTTACTCGCCACTACAGTCAAAAGAATAGCGAATAGCGCCAACCCGACGAATATTATGAACATTGGCTGAGCGATAATACTAGTTTCAATTAAACTCGCTATTAAGATGTCTAGACCCGAGGATTGTATAGCTAAACCTAGAGATAGTCCACCACCAATCAGGATCAGAACAGCCCAATTTATTTTTGCAAAGTCTTCTGTATCTAAAAGACCAAACACGTAAAGAGCTATGATAGGAACTAATGCGACTGTACTGCTTGCCAGACCGTGGAATTTTGTTGTTAACCATAATAACGCAGTTGCAGCAAAAATGATAAGTATTTTCTTTTGATATCTGTTTAGTGTGTTGTTGAATTCAATTTTCTTCAAACTTGTAATTTCTGATTTAAACACTCGAGTAAGAACAACCCACATTATAGGAATAAATATTACGACAAACGGAAGCCCATAATACATCCAGTCTGTGAAACCAAATGATATTCCGGCTTCATTCAAAAACTTGGCGGCTATTACGTTTGGTGTGCTACCAACAAGACTTCCTATTCCACCAACTGTTGCTGAGAAAGCAATTCCAAGAACCAATGCTTTACCGTAGTTAGATTTCAAAGGTTTGATCTGATTTTTTGCGAGAATGACTAATGCAATAGGGAGAAGAATGGCCGCAGATGCTGTATTACTCATCCACATTGATAGGAAAGCTGAAACAATCATTATACCCAGAAGGAATTTTGAAGGAGAATGACCAAACCTGTCAAGAAATTTCATTGCTATATATTCGTCTAATTTGTGTTTCTGCATCGCACGAGCTAACACGAAACCTCCCATAAGCAATACGACTACAGGATCAAAGAATGGTGCGAATGTTTCAGTTGGTGTATACCCTGCTACAACAATTAGCAAGAATGCTATTAAGATGGCAGTCGCGTGTAGAGGCAGAACTTCAGTGAACCAGAGAAGCATTGCAATTATCATTATTGCTAGAACAGTTTGAGCTAAAGGATCTATCCCCATTGGCGCTATGCCTACAAGGATGGAGATAACCATGGAGATTAAGATTATACTATATCGTTTTTTCCTTTCCATGCTAGTTCTTTTAATTATTCTCCTTCTCGGTATATATATTCTCCGTTCAAGGTATTCTATAAAATAAAGTTATTGAAGATGATTATCCTATTAAAAATAGTTAGGCTCTTTTAATAGTGGGTGAAGACAAATAATATGATGGGAGATGTGATTAACAGAAATCTAAAGATTATCACAATATTAGCAGTTATAGGAATAATAATTTCATCCTTTTTACTTTATTTGAAAATGAGCGGAGGCGAGAGTTTTTGTGATTTCTCCGCTGAAATTTCATGTGATGCAGTAAGTCAGAGTCCTTATGCAGAACTCCCACCTAATTCAGGGATTCCTATAGCAGGACTTGGTATAATAGCATTCTTACTCTACATAATACCTTCTATATGGTTGATGAAAGCAAAAGAAAAAATATTGGGCATGGAGAAAAAAACAATTCACTACCTGTTGCTCGCTTGGGGTGTTTTCAGTTTGATATTTTATGCATATCTAACTTATTTGGAATTGTATGTAATCTATGCGATCTGTCCATTATGCGTAGTAGAAGCTATTATAACAATCGTGATGTTCATTTTCATAGTTTATAATGTAAAAATAATGAGAGATGAGTCATGAAGTTTTTAGTGCTTTTAACAATAGCTGCTATTATTTTTGTGAGTGGTTGTACAGCTGCTCCCGCAAAAGATCATGCTTTTACTAACTGTTTGACAGAGAATGGTATAAGTGAATATGGTGCATATTGGTGTCCAAATTGTGCAAGAGTTAAATTAACTCTTGGTGATGCACATCACAATGTGGATTATCATGAGTGTGATCCAAAATGTGTGGTTGATGATAATGGAAATCTTCCAGACTTCTGCAATGGAGTTATGAGCGAGACAGACGTTTGTCTCGAAAAGGGTGTTAACAAATATCCTACATGGATAAAAGACGGTCAGCAAATATATGTAGGATCGGATCTAACTAAACTTGCAGAAGCTAGTGGATGTCAGCTTCCTGAATAGGATATAAATGGTAAGTAAAAAAGAAATCGGAGAAGAGAATAGTAGAGCAAACATTTATAGTAAAAATAAGTCTGCAAGAAGGAGGCTTATTAGTATTGGTGCGATATACATAATTGCAGTTTATGTGACATATCTTCTTGCAGGAATTGGTTTGATCTGGTTCCAGGGTATTCTCATTACTCTAGGATTGGCCTTATACCTTGGGGTGATTGTTGGAATCATTCTTCTTATTTTTGGACTTCTGGAAATCAAGGATTTCTTCTGGTATGGACGAGGATTATCTCTAGCAATACCAGTTAGATTTACAAGTACAATAAAAGCCAAAGCAGCTCATGTGACAGGGCTGGGTGCAATAGTACTTGGTGTGTTTGTTGCAATGGTAGAACTTCCATGTACTGGGGGTCCATATCTTGCTATTACTGCAATACTGGCATCAAAATTTGATTTGCTGGCTTTCTACTACCTCTTACTGTATAATTTCATTTTTGTCTTGCCTTTGATAATTATAGTATTCCTTGCAGCTTTTGGTGTTAAGTACGAGAAAATGAAAGCATGGAAACAGTCTCAAAAGAAATGGATGAGACTTATTGCAGGAATCTTGTTGATATCTTTCGGTGTATTTATCATATCATATTATCTGGGCTTCGTAAATATAGAATATTTGGGTGTTGACACATCTGGTGGGGCGATCACTCTGGAGGGTTTAACCTTACCTGTTGTGATAGGAACAGCAATAATAGATTCTGTTAATCCTTGTGCAATTGGAGTTCTATTATTACTGGTCGCAACACTTGTTTCAATAAGTAGAGCTGAGAAAATCCAGATAAAAAAATCTATAGAGTGATTAATTAATGACATGTAAACCAGAACAGTTATGGGCTGCACTTAGAATAGTCCTTGGATGGATATTCTTATGGGCATTTCTTGACAAAGTTTTCGGATTAGGATTCGCTACAAAACCGGAAGCCGCATGGATAGCTGGTGGATCTCCAACAAGTGGATTTCTTCAATTTGGAACACATGGACCATTAGCTTCTATGTTCCAGGTTCTTGCAGGAAACGTCTTTATTGACGGCATCTTCATGTTAGGACTACTGTTACTAGGGCTAGCATTAATATTGGGTATTGGTGTCAGAATTGCAGGACATGCTGGTGCATTATTGATGTTCTTAATGTGGTTGAGTCTTATACCACCTGCTAATAATCCAATAGTGGATGAACACATAGTTTATCTAATCTTGCTACTACTAATGGCTAAGGTAAAGGCTGGACAGTGGTATGGTCTAGGTAAATGGTGGTCCAACAAAACTTTTGTTAAGAATCATCCAATTTTAGAATGAAACCTATAGGAAAATATTGAACAAATAACCAATGATTAGTATTTGAGGAACTGTTATCAATGGTAATAATAGAGCTGCTCTTTTTCCTATATTAGAAGCTATCAATCCTATTTCTGTGTAATCTGTTGCAACACCGGCCATCAAGAATGTAAATGCGTTCCCTGTTGCGCCTGTTTGATTGTATATCTCAAAAGCTATCGGTGAAGAACCCTCAGAGCACACTTCTATTATAGTGGCTATCACTAGTGTTATAAACAAGCCAATTAGTGTTGGTCCAAGATATGTGGCAAATAATTCAGCATGTATGAAAACTCGAGCAAAACTAGCAAATATCATACCTATTAAAACCCACCACAATACCATCTTTGTAAGAGACCAGGAGCCTCTTACTATTCCTTTTGCAATCTTCATGTTATCAGGACTTTTCTTGTAGAATTTCCATCTCTTTTTAATGTCATTGCCAACAGAAAAATCCTCTATTATATCAGATGTATGTGGATTTACCTCAACCAAATTTTTTCTTTCCAATACCTGATAAATGAGACCGGTTATGATTGCGATTAATATAGCGGACAGTATGAAGTAAAGTGCGTTTATTCCAAAGAAACCAAATAGAAGGATGGTCATGGGTAAATTAGCCCATGGACTAGCTAACAAGAAAGCGATGACAGAAGAAACTGAAGCACCCTTTCTATAGAATTCCATTGAGATTGCTAAAATTCCGTGAGAACACGCAGACATAATAAATCCTAGGAGAACAGACCAGCCTATTGTTCTCTTCTCGTTTTTAGAAAGAAACTTAGAAATGTATTCACTTGGTATAAGGTACTCCACGAAACCTCCTATTACAAAACCGAGTATTATTGCCCACCATATAAGTAGTAGATAATCGTAGAATGCGAACCAGAAATCATTCAAAATTGTTATTCCAAAAACTGAAACAACAGGATTCAGTACAAATAATATAATCAATGCAATTAATAATTGATAAAGTCTTTCTTGATACCATTTCTTATTGTGTTTATTTGATTCTGATGGTGAACATGAAGGACAATATGGATCCTTTTTAGGTCTGTTCTTTTCTTCATATTTTTTAATGCAATGATTACTACAAAAATAATTTCCATGGGCTTTTATGTGACCTTTCATTCCACATATAGGGTCTCTTTCTTTCATTTCCTATTAATTTATAGTTTCTAGACTAATATAGTACATAACTCTAGAGGATCTTTATGTCAATTAAATTATGGTTAATAGAAATGAGAGCGCCGTTCTTAACAGCTTCGATCATACCTGTTTTTATTGGTGCTTCATATGCATTCTATTCAACAGGATTGTTTAATTTATTACTGTTTATTCTGACTCTTATGGGAGCCATTTTCTTGCATTTAGGAACAAATCTGGCTAATGAGTTTTATGATTTTAATAATGGAACAGACAAGATAAACAAGAAAAGAAATCCTTTCTCAGGAGGTAGTGGATTGCTACCAGCCGGTCAAATGAATGCTGGTAGTGTTCATGGTTTATCTATAGTTTTCTTTGCTTTAGCATCTCTAATAGGATTGTATTTATTCTTTATACTAGGTCCTATTATTCTAGTCTTTGGTTTGATAGGAATAATATCAGGATACTTCTATACGAACACAACAGTAAACTTTGCAAAGAGAGGTATAGGAGAATTTCTCGTTGGTTTGAATTTTGGAGTGTTGTTAGTTTTAGGAACATTCTTCGTTCAAACAGGAATGTTATCACTTTCAGCTGTGTTCGTTTCTCTCCCAATAGCGTTCTTAGTAACCGGAATATTATATATCAACCAATTCCCTGATTATGAAGCTGATAAAAAAACAGGAAAAACAAATCTTGTAGTTAAGATGGGAAGGAAAAAGGCAGTTACAGGATACATTTTCCTAATATCTCTGGTTTATGCAACAATAATATTATATGTTGCTTCAGGATTCTTACCTTTAGCTTCTTTACTGGCTTTAATCACAATACCGATCGCAATGAAATCGGTTAAAATAGCAAAGAAACATCATTCAGCTTTCCCTCAAATAATTCCAGCTCAATCATCAACAATAATGAATCATCTTGTTACGGGAATAATATTAATAATTACAATTTTGATATCCACTCTACTCTAATTCTTCATCTCGTTTTTCTTTTCTGTCTCTTCAGGCATCATAGTCTTCTCTTTTATTGTAATTGGTATAATACCTAAATCCCACTCCAGAGCAGCTATAAGTGCAGGGCTTGATCCACTCGGAGCATCAACAAGAGGAGGAGCTCCTTGTGCTAATTGTAATCTTCTCGTGGCTATTATTCTAACCTTCTCAAATCTTGATTGTTTTTTTCCTTCTTTCATAATTCACCGTCCTTAATAGAAACGGGAGGGAATCCCTCCCAAATATAAAGAGTTAAAAGATACATAGGTAGTTTATCTTTAACTAATCACTATTTTTTCTTTTCCTTTTTTTGCTTTTTCTTGGCCATTAAATCACCCAAATTTATATTAAATAAATAAAAAACATTTATCTAGACGAATGTATTATTCATCATCTTCATCATCTTCTTCTCTCCAAAACATATTATACCTCCTCATATTGTGAAATGTGAGTTTTTGAATTGGTTTTCAAAATAAAAATTGATTTGATTAAAAACCAAAAAGGGGTGAATTTTCTTCTGTTGTCTAAAGAAAAACCGATTCATAGAAATCAATCTTCAGACATATGTTCCCTATCAGAATATCAAAGGAACTGTGTTTATTTGGTACTTTGGACTTATAAACTAATATCTTAACAAAGAAAAAACGTCATACCCTCTTAGCTTCTCTATACCGTGTAGAGTATATAGTTCTATAACGAAGCAAAAAAGTGGCTTACCACCCAATTTTTCTACTAGTTTAGCTGAGGCAGCTGCAGTTCCACCAGTTGCTAGAAGATCATCTACAACGAGAACCTTTTGCCCTTCTTTGATCGAACCCATTTGAATTTCTAGAGAATCAGATCCATACTCCTTTTCATAAGACTCCTCGAATGTTTCACCCGGAAGCTTTCCTTTCTTCCTTATAGGAACAAATCCTACTCCTAGCTCATTTGCAAGGGCCCCTCCAATTATAAAGCCTCTAGATTCAATACCAGCTACTAGCTCCACGTCTCTATTCTCGTATCTATCAGAAATGATCCGTACAAGTTCTTGGAATGCCTCGGGGTCCCTTAGAAGAGGGTTGATATCCTTGAACATAATACCCTCTTTAGGAAAATTTGGTATGTCCCTTATTCTCCTTTTTAGGTTCATATTATTTTATTGTTACAAAGAAATAAAAAAAGCGCCCCTGGACGAGAGACAGTAAAAATGTCCCGATCTGATGATGTTAATAATGTAGAAGATGAAGTCGAAGGCTGAGAGTCGTGGACGAAGATATTAAAATAATCAAATTATTCTATTTCTATGGAGAAACAAAGACCACAAGTAGGAGTTGCGGTTATTGTAGTTAAGAATAATAAAGTTCTTCTCCTCCGAAGAACCAATTCACATGGCGAAGGTACATGGAATTTTCCCGGAGGTCATTTAGAATTTAATGAATCGTTGGAAGATTGTTCAAAAAGAGAAACCCTTGAAGAAAGCGATATAACCATCAAAAATATAAAATTTGCGAGTCTAACAAATGATGTATTTAAAGAGAAGAAAAAGCACTATATAACCATTTTCATGATTTCGGATTGGAAATCGGGAGAAGCAAAAATAATGGAACCAAATAAAGCTACAAACATAGGATGGTTTGAGTGGGACAATCTACCCCAACCTCTTTTTCTAACAGAAGAAAGTCTACTTAAACAGGGTTACAACC
Source organism: Candidatus Aenigmatarchaeota archaeon (assembly GCA_043824495.1). Taxonomy (GTDB): domain Archaea; phylum Aenigmatarchaeota; class Aenigmatarchaeia; order QMZP01; family QMZP01; genus JBDRNB01. Next base: position 15,674 of record JBDRSV010000018.1, read on the forward strand.
CTTTCAAATAATTCTCACAATTTCTTTAATTGATCAGTCATGAATACCAGTCAAATCGAGGTGAAAGTACCTCACGCTCTGGGCGAGAGATGTCCACTTTGAGCAAAGCCCTATAACGCCTCTATTAAGCTTTGCTGAGAGAGAAATCAATGGCTCAGATTGGACTCTATAATGAATCTAATAATGATTATATGATTTTTATTATTTTTTTAATACTCTCATCTGATAATTTGTAGTATACTTTTCTTCCATCCCTTCTGGATTTCAATACACCCAGATTTTCAAGTTTTGCAAGCTGAATAGAAATTGTCGATTGCTTCCTTTTAGTATGAGGTATTATCTCACAGACGCATTTTTCACCGTCTGTAAGAAAATCCACGATATTTAGTCGTGTTTCATCGCTTAGAGCTTTGAATATTTTCAGTCTGTCCATTAATTTATATATTGATATGTATCAATATAAATATGGCAATTATAAGAATAGAAGTTTTCGGTCCCAGTCCTCCTTGTACCAGGTGCAAGATGCTGAAAAATATAGCAGAAAATGTTGCAAAAAAACTGAAAACTGAAGGTATTGAAGTGAAAGTATTCCATTCAAACATAACATCACAGGAAACCATAAAAAAATACGGTATTCTGGTTTCACCCGCTCTTGCAATAAATGGTATCGTGAGATTTATGGGAAGGCTGCCAACAGAAAGTGAGATAGAGAAAGAAATAAAAAAATAAGATAAGGTGTTATTGTGAATGAAAATACACGAATAATAAGAAAGGTTATTTTAATCCTTTTCATAGTTGCTGTTTTTTCATTACTTATTTACAGTAGAATAGAGGCTTATTCCTTGGTTCCAACTCTGCAGCAATCTGATTTGTCAAAATATATGTGGTTCGAAATACCGATTTACTACCTATGGGACTACGTTAGCCACGCTTGGATATGCCTTCTTTTCGCTTTTGTTGTAGCCGGATTGTTTTATGAATTTGTGCCCAAAACATTTTTCACAAAATACATGAGCAGCAAGAAAGCATCAGGCTATCTTATAGGAATAATAATGGCACCTTTCTTTACTGCATGTTCATGTACCATGGTGCCTATTTTTGCAGGACTGGTATACGGCGGAGCAGGCATAGGACCTGCAATATCGTTCCTTTTGATGGCACCTGCAGCTAACATACTAACAATAATAGTTACTGGAGAATTGATTGGGTGGGAAATAGCTCTTATAAGAATAATAGTCTCTGCCATTACTGCTATCATTGCAGGTGTTTTCATAGCCAAAACGCCCTGGGGAAAATCCATAGAAAAGCGGTTTAAGTTAAAGGAATCCAGAAAATCTGACAATATCCAGATATCCAATCCCCCTTTAGATGATCGTTTATGGTCGTCCATTACATTTGGCGGCTTTCTGGCAAAAAAGATAATTCCGTATTTTGTAGTCGGCTTAGTGGCAGTAAGTTATGTGGAGGCTTATCTTCCGCAAGATCTTGTTACAACCTATTTAACTGGAATTTTGGGCATTATTTTAGCATCGCTTATAGGAGGTCCTTTATATACACCAACACTCGTGGAGATAGCACTTGGAAAAACTTTGCTAACTCTGGGAATGTCCAAAGCAGCCTTGCTTTCCTGGCTCATGGGGCAGCCTTATGATATACCAAACATGGTAGCAGTTTCAAGGATCGTCAAATGGAAGGTTGTCATAAACTATGCTTTAATAGCACTTGCCTTCAGTATAATATTTGGTTTGGTTTATGGAATTTTAATTGGTGTGATATAGAAACTAAAAAATAATTGATATCCAGTCGCCCACCATATGCGTTACAATTATAACCAATATTGTAATTGCAATGTGTTCAAAAACGACTTTATAAGGATTTGAACCGTCTCTTCGACCTAGGTAAAAACTAAAAATAGATATCAAAAGTAGTCCCCAAGCAACACTTATTATGATTGCAGTGAAAAGTTCAAATAATAGAACGGGAATTAAAAATGTCATTGCAAAGACAAACTTTGACAAGAAAGTTGAGAATGTGGATTCCCATACAAATTTTACAGGCTTCTTTGCAGATTCTTCTGACATATGCATGCCCAAAGAGTCAGAAAGCGCATCGGCTACCGCTATAACCAATATACCGCCTATAATAATGGATTGTGAGTGTGTGCTTGAATGAAGTCCGACTATCAAACCTAATGTTGTAATTATACCGGACGTCAATCCAAAGCTAAGCCCCTTCATAAAGGATAGTCTCATAAAATAGTATTGTTTTAATCTTAATTATATGTTACACATAATTCAACACCAAATATGACACCGGGAGAGAACGATGTGTAGTGTGAGACATTGTTATAACGTCTTAAGCGGACGGACGTTGTGGATATTGAGTAATATGTTATATATCTGAATCAAGTACTCTGAATATGCGCTCCCACAACATTTTTTGTTTCTATATCTGAGATATCAATCACATCATTTCCAAAGATTTTTGTGATGTCATTAATCCTTTCCTTGACAATTTCATTATCTTTGTTAATCGCCACAATTGTAGGTACATCTGGGAACATTGTTCTAATTTCTTTGAGCACTTGTTCTTGTTTTTTTATTCTATTGAAATCTGAAAAAATACGCACAACAAAAATTATAATAGCTGGCTTTTTATCCAATAGTCGTATATTTTCTTTTTTCAGTGTTTCATGTTTGTTTATGGAATAAAAACAGAACACGCGGAAATTTTTTCCTTCAAAAGAACCATCAGAAATTCTAAATCTGCCTATGAAAGGATACATTTTTGTTTTTACTTTACTTCCAGTCAAATTTTTTATAAGTTCCCCCTTTCCAGCTCCTGGAGAACCCAATAATAAAACAATTGGTTTCTTTGTTAGAATTCTCCGCTGTAAACGATCTGATATGAATACTTTTATCAAAAACATGATGACTATCGATAATACTAAAAAGAATAAAATCCATATTACCGGAATCGTTTCTGTCTGTAGTATTAACATACTCTCACTCTAATATATGTTCTTCTTAAACCTCTTAAACGTTCTGTCTGTTAGTAAATATTGTCCTATTAAGGTTATAGCAATACCTAATATAACAGTTATGTCCCTAATAATCTCCAATCCAATTAACATTTGGATGTCTAGAGCTGCGGTAAAAATTGCCATTCCTATAATTATAAGGGAAAAATATGATTCAGGGAAACCTCTTAATATGAGGAAAAATAAAGCAAAAGGTATTACTAATAAGAATGAACTTAAGAATAAAAGTGTTAGGTTATTGTTATCTGGACACTCAAGATCTGTATGAGGACCTAAGAATTGAGCATCAAATAGAATAATTTCTCCTTTACATCCCATAACACTTCCCATCATAAAATGTCCAGATTCATGTAATATAATAGTTGTAGACAAAACACAAATGGTAAAAAGTGTTATATACACGAAAAGCTTAAAATATAATGTCGCTTTTTCATTTTCTATATCTATGGGTTCCATTATATATTTATATGAATTTTTTGTTATAAAAATGCAAATTGGATAGGTTTGTTAGGGAGACGCAACTTCAACTTAAACGCCCTGACCAATATTTTACAACAGGCTCGCATGATACTGATTGATGAGTAGGACGCCCCGGGCGGGCTACAGATCTCAATTATAACGCCGTGAATCGATTGATTTATATATTGAATCTGGGGTTTAAGAGTTGATCACATAAATTTTCACACAAGAAGCGGTATACTTATACGGATTATTCAGTACATAAGAATTTCTCTCATAATAGAATAATTATTACGCCCAATATCATTACAATAAACAAAATTATTTTTCTAATTATGCTTCTCTTAGTTATATTTTCTTTGAATACCTTTGGAAAGAATCGTCCTAATATTAGCGCATAAAGCAAAACTATGACTGGTTGGAAAGAACTAATTGCACTTACAAGTGTTACTGATGTTAAAGATATTGCAAATGTAAATGCGGCTGATCCACTAAACGTCAAAAACTCTTCAAAAGCGAACAGGCGAAAATTTTCTTTGAATGTTTTGATTTGTGACTTTATTCCATGTCTAGTTTTGGTCATGAAAACTAATGGCAATATAAAAAGGAATGAAAATAAAGTCGCCCAAGTAAAGCCAGTTCCCCAGCTCACAATTGTAAAAACATATTTGTAGATAACAACCTCAAAGGCAATAATTATTGTACATAAAATCATCCAGAAGAAAGAAGAATTTAGTTTAAATTTTTGCTTTCCTTTAAGCGTTAGAAGCGTTGCACTAAGAATAATTATAAAAAATCCAATATATTGTATTGTATTTAAAATCTCACCAATTAAAAGAAAAGCGAACACTGGGACAAATATTTTTCCAAGCGAAAAAAGAGAAACAACAACAGATGTATCATCATTCTGTAGAGCTTTATAATATGGATATAAGTACCCAATACCTGTAAATCCTAAAATGATGAAAAATGGAATTTGCTGGATCGTGATTAGGGACGGAAAGTCTAGGAGAAGTATTAGTGGTAAAAATAAAACATTTGTGAAAGAAGCAAAGAAGATGAGAGTTGTCGTTCTCTTAAAAAGATTGTTGGTGAAATGATTATCAATAACATTTGCCAAGCCATGTAAAATGGGTCCCAATAAAGCAAATATTAACCAGTGCATACTAGTTAGTAAGTTGAATGTGCTTAAAAATAACTGATTAAGAGTAAAACTCTTCATCAATTTCAGTATATTTAACGGATTGTTTAGTACATAACTATATTAACCAGTTTTATGTTCCCAAATAAAAGTTCCTGTACCTGAAAGTATAAACCCTGCAAAAAGACCAATAATAAAACCTACTTGAGAATTATTAAAAACCCAAGAGGCTAATATCCAAATAATTATAAATACAATAAAGAAAATTATTACTTTTCCTATAGCTTCTTGTCCTTTCATAAATTGCCATTGGACCCTGGATTTATATCATTTACCCCTATTCAGAGAGGAATTCAACACTTAAGCCTCAGAAGACATTCATATGATTCCATATTACCGATTAAGAAGCAGGACGCTGGGAGAGAACCATGTGCAGTGTGAAACATCGCCCTGTAGACGTCTTAAAGACATATATATTAGAAGATCAAGCATCAGAATGAAATGAAGAGTGCAGAAGGCATTGTGAACCGTTAAATATTCATAGTTTAATAATAATCTTATTGTATGGACGTTAAAGAATCAATTCGTCAAAGAAAAAGCATACGTAAATATCAAGATAAGAAAATTCCTGAAGAAATTATCAAAGATCTTTTAGATGCTGCACGAAGAGCTCCTTCAGCAAAGAATACACAATCTCATAAATATTTTGTTGTTAAAGATGAAGAGACTATGCATAAATTAAAGGAACATAATGCATTCAAACAACCTTTTGTATATGATGCTCCTTTAATTATTATTTGTTGTGCAGATCCAAGCCAATATCCTGAAAGTGTGGATGTTGATGATTCTCCTGAAAATTATGCTTTGATAGATCTTTCAATTGCTTCTTCTTTTTTAACCTTAAGAGCTACCGAATTAGGTCTTGGTACAGTATTCGTAGCATGGATATACCGTGACA
>JBDRSV010000019.1:0-34165 GCA_043824495.1 Candidatus Aenigmatarchaeota archaeon
CGTCTAGAGCGACGTCGAAGTTCTTCTGCGTGTATATTCCCAAGTACCCTTGTAAGAAAGTCCATGCAGTACCTGCGAGAGCTACAGTTATAAGAAGCAGTATAATGATCGCAATTATTGGTGTAATACCTTTTCTTTTATTCATATGATTTACCTAAATACTATTTATTCCCACTCGCTTAAATAGGTTTATTCTTGTGGTAGTCGTCTGCTATATCTTGATGGTGATTGCGTTTGTGTTCCTGATGCGAATTGAAGATAAATTCTCTTCAATCTTTTGTCTAATATACCCAGACTTGACAATGATGCTTGATTAACTTCAAGGATTTTTTTGTTCTGATCTACCAATTCTCCCATCTTGGATACAAGTGGGTCCATTACATCTTTTGATATGTCAGATACTGTTTCTTCTGTTGCTGATGTCTTTAGTAGTTCCATGAATTCATGCATACTAGAAAGCAATTCATCAATCTTTCCAGGAACTCTTGACATTTCATTTCTTAATTCTGAATTGGATTTTATTATATCGTCAATAATTCTCTGATTTGATTTTATCAATTCTATTATTTGTTCTATTAGTCTTCTAACCTCAGATGAAGAAGAAGTTGTTTCTACTCTCGAAACTCTTTTCTCTAGATTTCTTATTGGAGAAGTTGGTATAACTTCGTATTCGTCGTAATCCATGTAATATTATTTGTTTATCTTTGTATATAAATCTTCTAAGAAGGTTATTTCCTTATTATGTTGTTTTCTGAACCTTTATGATCATATTTTTCCAAGATTTCTTTTTTGACCATATTGAAAGCATCCTCAATGTCTATTTCTAACTGATTAGCTAGTCTACATAAACCAAAAAACATGTCACCTATTCCATCCTTGAACACATCTTTCTTTTCTTCAACACATTTAATTCGCTCTTCTTCATTTTTGTATCTAAGATGTTGAGACATTTCTATTAGCTCTTCATGTAGATGATCAAACTTATCTACATTAGGAACGTCTTTCCAGTTGTTTCTTTCTGCAAAAAATTTGAGAAGCTTCTGTGCTTCTTTCATTGTGGTTATTTGATCTTCCATGCAGTGTAATTAGATGAAAGAAATAAAAAAGATGTAGCTATGCTACATCATTCCGCCCATACCACCCATTCCAGGTGGCATTTCTGGAGGACCGCCTTTGCTTCCACCAGCAGAAGAGACGATGTCATCTATTCTCAAGATCATCTCTGCTGCTTCTGATGCTGATTTTATTGCTTGGATCTTGATTTTCAATGGTTCAACAACACCAAGCTTTTCCATGTCAACGATTTCACCTGTGAATACATTCAAACCACCGATGCCAAATGTTTTGTCATGGTGTGCTCTCAAACCAGCTAACACATCTATTGTATCTAGACCAGCATTTTCTGCTAGACTTCTTGGAATTACTTCCATGGCATCTGCAAATGCATTGATGGCCAATTGTTCTCTACCCTTGAAGGTACCTGCGTATTTTCTTATCTCTCTTGATAAAGCAATTTCTGTTGTTCCGCCACCAGCTACAATTTTTCCTAATTCTAAAGCTGCTAAAACACCTTTTACCGCGTCTTCCATTGCTCTTTCAACTTCGTCTATTACGTGTTCTGTTCCGCCTCTGATAAACACAGTGACAGCTTTTGGGTGCTTACACTTCTCTACAAAAATCATTTCTTCTCCTGATATCTTTCTCTCTTCTACTAAGCCAGCAAATCCCAAATCATCTTTTGTTATTTCTTTCACGTTTGACACAATGCTTGCTCCTGTTGCTTTTGCCAGTTTGTCCATATCAGATTTCTTTACCCTTCTTGCAGCCATTATGCCCGCTTTTCCTAAATAATGCTGAGCTACATCGTCTATTCCCTTTTGGCAAAATACAACATTTGCTCCTGACTTTGTTACGTTTGCTACCATTTCTTTAAGCATGTTTTCTTCTCTGTCCAAGAAAGCCTGCATTTTTTCAGGAGAATCTATACTTATTTTTGCATCTCCTTCAAGTTCTTTGATTTCCAAAGCAGAATCTACAAGTAATACACTCGTGTTTTCTAGCTTCTTTGGCATTGAACCGTGAACTACTTCCTTGTCAACAAGAATTCCTCTAATCAACTTTGTGTCTGACATAGATCCGCCAGCTTTCTTCTCTATTTTGATGTCATCAAAAGAGAAGTCAGAACCACTTGATATTTCACTTACTGCTTCGACAGCAAGACCAGATAACATGTCAGAAGCTCTTTCTGCCGACTTTCCTGTCATTGCTGTTTTAGCTATTTGTAACAGAACTGTAGTATTCTTGATGTCAATTGGCTTTGATAATTTTTCTAGAACTTCCAGTGCTTTATCTTTAGCCATTCTGAAGCCCTTTGTGATCACTGTAGGATGCACATCTTGTTCTATTAGCTCTCCTGCTTTCTTCAAAAGCTCACCTGCAAAGACCACAGCTGTTGTTGTTCCATCTCCTACTTCTTTATCCTGTGTTTTTGCGACTTCTACAAGCATTTTTGCTGCAGGATGCTCAATTTGCATCTCTTCAAGAATAGTTGCACCATCATTAGTGATGACTACATCACCCATAGAATCAACAAGCATCTTGTCCATTCCCTTTGGACCAAGAGTTGTCCTTACTGCATCAGCTACTGCTATAGCTGCTGATATGTTATTCTTTTGCGCTTCTCTTCCCTTGTTCCTTGTTACGCCTTCTGATAATATTATAATAGGCTGTCCGCCCATTTGTAGATTACCATTCATATTAAATCACCTTTTCCTTTAGTCTAACTGTCATATTAATACTATTTAGGTTTTTAAAGGTTACGGTGGAGCTTAATCGATATACACCGCTTAAATTTCATCATTTATAAAGATTATCCCTATTAGAGACTGAAATCCCAGTAATCTTAATAAGAACAATCATACAAGACTCATTAAGAATAAAAACCATCAAACAAATATTCAGTATTTGCTACATAAACACGGGCTTGTAGCTCAGCGGTTAGAGCACCTGTCTTATAAGCAGGCGGTCGTGGGTTCGAATCCCATCAAGCCCATTACACCGTATCGAAGATTTCATCAGCTAACTGTTTTATTTCATAAATTTCTCGTCGTGAGTATAAATCTTTCAGGTCTGCTTCATCAAGAATATTATAAACTCCTACACCGCTTCTGGAACAAATAAAAACTTAACCAGCTATTGGTTTTTTTGGTTTTGGCATTAAAAATAATTGACTTAATTGTTCAATGAATTTTGGTTCTGAAGCTACTATATCCATGCTTGTTAAGAGTCCTATAAGCTTACTGTCTTGAACCACTGGGAGCTTTTTCACTTTATGATCTGTCATAACCTCAGCTGCTTCTTCCACAGTTGCTTCAGGATCTATCATTATAACTTCCTTTGTCATTACTTCTTTGATTTTTACCAGAGAAGCTTTTTTATCTTCAGCTATTACACCTTTTACAAGATCCATTTCTGTTATTATCCCTACTAGTTTTCCTTTATCAACAACAATTAGACAAGCTAAACCCATATCTCTCATCAGACGTCCAGCTTCCTGCACTGTTTCCTGCGGTGTAATTGTTTTCACACTCGGTGTCATCACATCTTTAACTAGCATTGAAATTACCTTATATCATATTATAGTCTAAAACAGTTAAATAGTGTTAAGTCTTTGGAACAAAAACTCTATATCTATCTTTTTCTTCTATTTCATCAATTATTCTTTTTACTATCATTTTCTCTGGATTAGGTAGAAGAGGCACTCTTTTCTTGACATCTTCGAAAGATTCGAATGGTTTTAATTTTCTTGCGTCTATGATTGCCCATAGGTGTTTTTTTCCTATACCTGGTAATAATTCTAATTGATGGAATCTCGTTGATATCTGTCCTGATTTATTGAAAAATGTTAAGAATCTTTCAGGGTCGTTCTTTACTATTGATTCTATTATTTCTGGCAACTCTTCTTTAGCAGACACTGTTAAATTTTTGAGTTCTATTCGACCTAGTATATATTTGACTTTGTCTCTTTTCTTATCTCCAATATACACTTTGTCTTGAATTTTGAGTATCACATCATTTCTTATTATCAACTCTAGTAAAGAAAAGAAAGATGAACCAACAACCTGTGCTACAGGTTGGGATCTCTCCATAGTATGATGTCCCTGAGATAAAAAATCCAGGACTATTGCCCATTCGTCTTTTTTCCTATCGTTGATCATATTATCACCAAAATTAATTTGTAAAGAGTTGGATTTGTGATTTAAATTTTTATCCGAACTTTTTTACGATACTGACAACTTTCTTCTTGTCGTCTTCTGAGAGGCTTACAACCTCATTTGCAAGTAGAATTCTCAGCTCGTCTAAATCCTTAGGCATCATGTTCATTATGGATATTATCTGCCTTTCCTTAAGACTCTCTACCTTTTCCAAACTTTCCTTCATTTCATGCATGTTCTTTTGTGTTGTTTTGGAGAATTTCTTGAGATGTTCCAAAGCATTCTTTTGTTCATAAGCCAATTCGCCTTCCTTTGCTTTATTGTCTAATATTTTCTTAGCTTCTACCCAATCAACTGATTTTTCTTTGAGAACTTTCATATTAATTCGCCTTTACCAAATGCTCTGAGCCTGTTATTATGATTTTGTTTTTATTCTTTACTTTTATCATATATGATCTGCCCACCTTTTTGACCACATTTCCCATATCTCCTTGGAATCTTGAATGTGGCATGTTTACGTGGGAAGAGGAATTTATCTTAATTATTACTATGTCTCCTGCTTTAAATTCTTTCAAGTAGTTCTCAGGCTTAAACTTATTGCTCTTCTTCTTTTTAAGCAATTGTCTAGTTCTCGTTCTGAAACCTTTACTTGTTCTCACCATATTATCACTCTATCAGTATTACGTCCAATTCTTTTACTTTGGCTTTTGTTTTTAATATTTGTGATACAGAGGGTTTTGTTCTCCCATTATCCCCTGACACAAGCTCTTTGATGTATAGGCCTGCTTCTCCTTTTATTTTTAACTCAAGCTTTTTATTATTGATCTTTTTCCATTCTATGCTTTTAACCTTTCTATTTCGTGTTTTATCAGCTCTTCTGTGCTTGACTCTAAGAGGAGTTTCTTGCTTTATTACTCCTATTAGTTTCTTCAGGCTTTTTATATCTTTTACCGGATATTCTAGTTCCACGAGGGCCCTATATGTCTTATCGTGCCTTAGACTCTTGACTTTAACAACTTCTCTCCTATCAGATAATCTCATATTATTAACAGAAACTTTCGTTGTTTTCTTTATTGCGGCTGTCATAGCTTTGAAATCAACGTCTCTTCTTACTGGTTTCTCGATTTCAAGCACGAAAGGTCTCCAAGCCAGACACTTTGCATCTATGTCCTCACGACCAGCTGCATGAAGAGAATGTGCCGTCCCCTCTGTCGATTTCATGAAAGGTTTTGCTATTATATCCTCAACTGTTTCTTTATAGCGTTCCCATTTTGTTTGAGGTAACCCTCTAACAAGTTTCTTGTATTCTCCATAGAAATACACAGAATTTATTCTTGCTGATATCTTGTTATCATCAACATCCACCAAAACAGTAACATTCGGAGCGTTATCTGTTCCCTCCTTTCCTGTTTTTTCCCATATTTTTTTTCCAAGATCTCTATTAAACCCTGCTCTTATTGATTCGCAGAATTCGACTCCTATCTTTGACCAGAGCTTTTCTTCATTCTCTATCAAATGGTCCAATCTAGATCCTATCACAAATGTGTTATAATCGTATTTCTCCAATTTTTTAATCACTCTATCAGCTATTTTACCTAAATCATCAAATAATCCCTCACAGACTACACATTTCTCCTTTTTCATTTTGATCTTAATTGTTCTAAATTTATGCTCGTAAAAATTATTTTTGTTTATTACAAATGGTTTAGACTCGTACTCTAGAGCGAGAACATTGCGTATACTCTTCCCTCTCTCTTTATTTGACGTTCCTGTAAGCAGCTGCCCAAACTGTCTTCCTAAACAATGATTACATAGGCATCTGTTTCTCAATATTTTTTTAGCGAGAATAGTAGGGTTCATATCAGCTTATTGGTTTTGTTGTTTAAAAACAACGATTTTAGTTAATTTATAATTAAACAACAAGAATTTTATATGAAAAACATCAAAATTTTAGGCGGTGGACCCGCTGGGCTATCTGCAGCTATAAATCTAGCTAAAGCTGGATACGAAGTTGATGTTTTTGAGAGAAATAAAGACGCAGGGCATAGATTCCTTGGAGATCTCCAGGGTTTGGAAAATTGGTCAGAAAAAATAGATGTTTTAGAAAGGTTCAGAAAAATGAACATTATAATCAATTTTGATTGTGATCCCTTCACTGATTATGCTTTCTATAATGGTTATAGAGTATGGAAACTTTCAGAAAAAGCTCCCTCTTTTTATGCAGTTAAACGAGGCGGTATTAAGGGTAGCCTAGACCAGGGATTGAAAAAACAATCTCTAGAAGTTGGCGTCAAAATCCATTTTGGATCGACAATACCAGAAACAAAAGCCGATATAATTGCAACAGGTCCCATACAAAAGGAGTTACTAGCCGCTGATAAAGGAGTTACATTCAAGACAAAAATGGAGGATGTAGCTATAATGCTTTTTAATAATAAAGCAGCGTACAACGGCTATGGTTATCTTTTGGTAACCAAAGGTTATGGTTGTTTATGCACAGTTGTTGATATCAAATCTAGAAACGTAAGAGAATCTTTAGAAGAAACCAAGAGATTATTTTCCAATATCGTGGATTTGGATATTAAGAACCCGCACAATGTAGGAGGAACTGGATGTTTTTCAAATCAGAATATATTCCAAAAAGAAAACAGACTGTATGTTGGAGAGTCTGCAGGACTACAAGATTTTTTTTGGGGTTTTGGAATCGGTCTCGCAATCACATCAGGATTTCTTGCTGCCAAGAGTATAATAGAAAATAAGAACTATGAAAAACTAGCAAAGGCTAAATTTAGAAACAAGATGAAAGCAGGTGTTTCCAATAGATTTTTCTGGGAAAATTTCAATTTCAGAAATTATACTCTTATCATGAATTGGTTATTCAAATCCAATACAATACCAAAAATGCACTCTTTATACAATTTCAATCATCCTCTACAAAGACTCTCATATCCAATTGCTTTATACTATATGCGAAAACAATCTCCGCACTTGAGACTGTAGATTAAACGATTTGCTTCAAATTAACTCTTTTTGGTGTGTTACTAGAAATAATTTTTTCTAATTCTTGTTTCTGTCTTTCAATTACGTGTTTTAGTGTTTTCTTCTCTTCTGTGAACTGTACAATGTCTTTTCTCAGTTTCTCTATGTCCTTATTCGATTCATCTATTTGTTCTTCTAAGCTAACCTTTTCTTTCATTAATCCTGGACTTAATTTTTCTGTTTCTTTTGTTTTGGCTTTTATATTTTCTCTTATTTTTACATAATTTTTTATCTTAACAGGTATGTCATAACCGAGTTTTCTGATCAGATCGAGAATTTTTTCTTGTTCTTTATCCTTTAGTGTAACTTCTCCTTTGGATGCTTTTCTGGATAAACCATTTAGTATATCTTGAAGCTGTTTAGGACCATCTTCTTCGAGTAAAGCTCTCATAGGATCTTCTATGAAAGCCTTGACAAGCGTGTCTTCAGAAGCATGCAATTCTTTTTTCAGTGGTCTGTTAATCACATTTAGTTGATCTATTATTTCAGAGGATACCTCAGATTTTTTTGCTTTAAGTTGCTCTGTTTCTGCTATTCTTTTCTTGAGATCTTGCCACAAATCACCTGAAATCAATTCCTCTAGTTTCTTGTTTTTGTTCTCTATGTCTTCTTCCGCATCTTTTATTTTATCATCGTTGGAGGTTATGTCATCCGATAATCTTGTGTATTGATTAATGTCAGATTCTTGTTTCTTAGAAAGTTCTTCTGTTTTATGAGCAACCCATATCATTTTCCCTTTTGCGTCAAGGAATTTATTTAGGTCGTCTAACTTCTTCTCCGTGTTCTTAACAGCGTCTATGAATTTTCCGCTCTGTTCTTTGAAATAATTAGATAATAGTATAGCTTGTTTTGGAGAAGCTCCTTTTAGTTCCTTTATGTTTTGCATTACATTTAGGTAGAAGTTTTTGAGTTCTCCGTATGTGATTTCTTCTTTGAGTTTCTCTGTCTTGATTAAGCTATTAGCTTTGTTTACAAATGTTTCTTTAATCATGTTTACACGTGTATATATCTTATCATTAGATTCGAACGTTGTTTTTTCTAAATCAGAGATTGCTGATTTTATATCATCAAAACTAGAAACAACGTGATCATACAAAGTGAATGCAGAAGCTTTTGCTTCAAAAATTTCTGAAGAAAATGTAGTAGAAACCCATTCAGAAAGATTAGAAATATCCACGTCTAGTGTTTCAACTGACTCCTGCACATCTATTTCCTTTTTTTTGAACCTGTCTAATAGACCCATACGGAAAAAGTAGGCTCCGATGAACTCCTAATCATAGGCTATTCCTCATACTGGAGCGGTTATCCTCATCGCCCATTAATAATTACGCAGCGTATTTAAATTGACGTTTTTGAGGTTATGACCAAGTTTGTGTTTTTCTAAATAACAGAGTATATTTTATGGAGACGTCTTTGAAGAGGACTTGAACAATTAAGATTAGAAACAATCAATAATATCCGAATTCATCCATATAATGCTGCAGCTATTCTAGAGAAAACTGTTGAGCACACCCAAGAATCAGAATTAGATTCCTAACATTGGTGCACCATAATAAGCTATTGCGAATCCCACAATTAAACCAACTATAAATGCTATTGCTAATGATTTCATTTCATTTCTCCTTATTCTATTACTAAAGCCGAAGAAGCATTGGATACCCTTTGTTTATGCTCTATTTCGTCTAACCTCTCCATAACTGTTCTCAAATTTAGTTTATCTAATTTATCTTCAATCCATTCCATTTTTGTTTTCACAGATTCAAATTCTCTCATAACTTTGTCTATATCTAGCTTGCTTAGTAGTTTTTCTAGATCTTCAGTGTTTCCAGTTCCAATCTTTATTTTATTTATCTTAGAATCCAGATCCTTTAGCTGCTCTGCGTTTTTCTTAACATCATCTTTTAGTAAATTGCTTATCTCTCGGAATTTCTCATAGATAAATTCTTCTAGACCATAAATGTCACCAACTTTAATTGCACCCTTAGGAACCGATTTCACGTCTTTCATTTTGTCTTGCATGGCATTTTTCAGTTCCATAAACTCTTCTATCTGAGCTTCCAGTGAACCTATTTTATCTATCATTTCTCCCATCATGCCTGCATATTTGTCTAAATCTTTCATGTTTTCTGGGACTCTAACAGGTCGCATACTTGCTAGTTTTGTTTCAAGAATACTGACTGTATGTTCAATTTCATTTACCTTACTATCCAAGGAAGAAAATCCCTTTGTTGCTTTGTAGCCACCTGAATCTGAAAAATTATTTTTTTTAAGTATATTAATATCATTTACTAAATCGTCTAGTTTTTTGAATTTGTCAAGTTTCTTTGTTATTTCTAACATCTCTTTCATTTTATCTTCTGTTTCTGGCGTTATTGTACTTGAACTAAGTCTGACATTCTCTAAAGAATTTTTTAGGTTTATGATATCCAGTTTATTGACTATCTGCAAATCCTTTATTTCAAATAATTGATCTTGGATCGCCTTTAGCTGATCCTTTGTAAGCGTTTCTTCTTCCATTCTTATCACGTTATATATTTAGTGTGCTGACTATAAATCCAGTTTATATGTTCTGCTCCACGTAGAAGCTTGGACAGACAACACTATTTATTATCTTCACTCTATTGACAATAGAACCAACTAACACAGTTGTATTGTCTGCTTCTAGTATTGCACTTTGTCCTGGTTTCATTGAGGTTCCTTTATTTTTCTGTGTCGCAGTAGTCACATTAAATTGTGAGATTGAAGACGAATTATATGTAACTTCAAAACTGAAGCTATATAATTCTATTGTCCCCGTGTTGGTTATCCTTACCTTTAATTCGTTTTCTGATTCAGTCCAGTTTACACCACTGTTGGCGTAGCTTGTATCAAAATCATAAGCAGTGTTCTGGCATCTTAGCTGTGTATCAGTGTTTGTTCCTGTTGTATTTGTAGTATCTGTTACTATACCTATCATCCATGGTCCTACAGTTGCAGCTACTGTAACCACTATAACTATAAGCATTACAGTCGCTATCAGTGGGGATACTCCACGCCTCATGATGTCACCTCGATTTCAAGGAAGTCTGTTCCTGATTCCAATGTAAAGTTTATGAAATATGCTAGATATGAAGAGTTCATTAGGGCTGTAACCGTTGCATATGGTAAGTTACTACCACTCACTACAAGAGTTGTATATCCATTACCAACTCCCGAGTTTACTTGATCATCAATAGTTATATTTAGTGTTGTGAGATTTAGATATTTTCCTAAGTCTTTTTGATAGACACCTAATAATAAATCCGAAGTTCTATAGTCAGTAAAGTTTGATGGTGTTCCTGTTTTGTTTATGTATACAACAAGATGTTCATTTTCTAGAATATATGCATCTGTAGATAAAAATGTAGACTCACTAGCTGTTGTATCAAGATTTGATCCCATCATCAAATTACCAAATGTTTGAGATGTTCTCGGTGAGAAAACAAATGCTGATGTTTCATAAAACCAATATATTATATCCTGGCTGTCATTTACGTAAAAAGTGCCTTGATCTATGTCTAGGAATATTGTTCTTTTGGATCCACGACCTTCTGAAGCTACTTCTGTTACAATTTTGTCAAGTTCTACGAAAGTTGTTTTCATTTCTTCTATTATGGCCGCTGACTGCATTCTTGCAATTATTGGGATAGCAGATTCGTAGATAATACCTACAGCAACCACAGTAAAAGCAAGGAAAATTACAGCTGAAACTAAAGAGATTCCTCTTCTCATTGTTTATTATTAGAGTCGTCAATTAATAAGACTTTAAATAGTGTATTCTTTGACGATTGTTTCTTTGCCCAATCTTTTCGCTTTGTCTATTGCATCCTGCACACCTTTACTTTTATTGACATGAAAGGCGTGCAATATAGAACAATTTTCTATGATCATCGTATTTCTAGCGTAATAGCTTTCCTTATTGGCTTCGGTAAACCTACTTTCATCAAATATCGCCTTGGGATTATTCCTGTATATTTCTTCGAGTTGATGTATAAGTTCGTGTGCATGTTCTTCTGTAATAACGCCTTCTTGGGCTCTTTTTAAATAGTGTTTACAATAATCAGAAAGCTTGATGGGGAGATAAATTTTAATCTGGTTCAATCTGTTCATTTCCAAAACAATTCGTGTAGCACAATAATCTACTCCGAGTGCACCACCAGCAACAATGCCTTCTCCCCTTTGGAGGATAATTCTTACAACTCCTTCTACATCTTTTTTCACTTGAGAATTAACCTGTCTCCAACTTCCACTTATTGCATGCCATTTCATTTTACACCTTAAAACGGCGGCTTCCACTCGTTTTTTGCTCTCTCTATTCGTTCTACGGTATCAGTTGGGAACCACTGACTTGAAAATTTAAAACCAAAAAGCTTGTTCTTTTCTGCTATAATAGGAAATATGTCACGTTCTATGCTTACAGAACCATCAGGAATCATTTCTATTACCTCAGGCTCTACTATATACAAACCTGAATTTATGAGATTTGATGGAGCTTCTTCTTTCTTTGGTTTTTCTACAAATTCTACTATTCTATCACCATCAAGTTTAGCTACACCAAAAGATGATGGATCTTCTATGGTTGTTAAAGCTATTGTAATGAGAGCGTTATTTTTTTCGTGAAGTTTGATCATCTCATCCAAATCTATATCCTTTACTTCGTCTCCATTACACATGACAAATCTATTCTCTATATGATTTTTTGCTAGTTTCAATGCTCCTGCAGTTCCCATCGGTTTGTCTTCTTCACTATATATTATATTAACTCCTAGGGAATCTCCAGAACCGAACTTGTTTTTAACATGATCTGCATAATGACCTACGCCGAGAATGATTTTTTTTATTCCGTGTCTCTTCATTAGACTTATATTGTAATCGAGTAATGCTCTTCCTTGTATTTCTAACAGGGTTTTTTGTGTTTCAATTCCTAGACGCGTGCCTAATCCACCACACAAAATAAAAGCTGTTTCACTCATAATTTATCTCCATATTCTCATTTTTACCGTAAGAATCGATTGCAGAATTTGCTATTATTAGAGAGTTCAACGCATCTTTTCCTGAAGATTCGCATTTACTCCCATTTACACAATTTATGAAAGAGTTCAATTCGGCTATAAGAGGTTCTGTTTTTACAATCTCTACCGTTTCTGCTTTTGGTGTTCCCATTTTAACAATCTCGTCAAAGTTTTCAGGTTTCACTAAATCAGTTTTGTATATCACTAGCTCTTGTGTTATGTAATTAAGTTCTGCATAACCACGCGTTCCTGTTATGTTCACTTTTCTAATTTTTGTTGGAGTTATCCAATTGACTTGAACGAAAGCGCTCAGGCCATCTTCATAATTCAATATCATATCAGCATAATCTTCTCTGGTACTGTTTAAAGCTCGTCCAGCTGTTGCAAAAACCTTTTTTGGTTTTTTGTCGAGTAAGTAGGTACACACATCTATGTCGTGTACAGCCAAATCAACAACAACATTTGCATCTTGTATTCTTGGGGGGAAAGGACCGACTCTTCTGCATATAACAGAAGTTATTTCTCCCAGAGTTCCATTTTTTATTATTTCTCTTAATTTTTGTACGGCGGGATTAAATCTCTCTATATGACCAACCATGAGTTTAATTTTATTTTCTTCTGCAGCTCTTATAACTTCATTTGCTTCGTCTGCATTAAGAGCAATTGGTTTTTCGACCAAAACATTTTTTCCTCTCTTTATACATTCCACTGCAACATCTTTGTGAAATTTTGTAGGAACTACAACTGAAACAGCGTCTATGGTCTCTGTTTCTAACATCTCTTTAAAATCTGAATAATATTTACATCCACACTGATCAGCAACTGCTTTTCCTGTTTCTTTATTCAAGTCACTAACAGCTACCAGATTAACATTTTCTAACTGAGCATAAACTCTTGCATGATTTTTTCCCATTGACCCTGTTCCCACAACTGCAACGTTTATCATGTTAAACCTCTAGTTTTTCTCCGCATTTTTTACATTCGGAATTTTCTAATTTACTACCACAATAACAAACGAATCCTTTTGGAGTTGCAGGATTTCCATAAACAAGTTGATGATCATTAACATCTTTTGTCACAACAGAACCAGCTCCAACCATTGCATGATTTCCTATTGTAACATCACACACAATTGTACTCCCGGCCCCAATGGACGCTCCTTTTTTCACAAGAATTTTTCCAACTTTCCATTCTCCGTCTTTTAATAATTCACCTGACTTACTCACAGCTCTTGGTGTCCTATCATTGGTAAGAACACAATTAGGTCCTATGAAAACACCATCTTCTATAACAACACCATGATAAATGTTAGAAGAATTTTGTATCTTTACATTGTCTCCTATCACAACTCCTTGATCTATGTAACAGTTCTGTCCTATTATACAATTTTTCCCTATCTTAGCTTCTCTGATGTGTGTATTATGCCAGATCTTTGTTCCTTCACCAATATTTGCACTTTCTGAAACTATAGCAGTATCATGTTTTTGCATTCTAAACACTCCTTATAATTTCTACAATTTTTGTAACATCTTCAACTGAAAGTCCTGGATGAACAGGTATACTTATTACCTCATCTGAAGCTTTTTCAGCTTCTGTCAAGCTTTCGTTGGATTTGTATATATCTTGCTTATGGACAGGAACAGGATAATATATTCTAGTGCCCACACCATTACTTTTGAGTACTTGAACTAGTTCATCTCTTGATAATGGGAACTTATTTGTAACCCTTAGTGTGTATTGATGGAATACGTGTTTTTCATTTTCTTCCTCTTTTGGTGTAACCAGTCCTTCTATTGATTTTAAATTTTCTGTAAACACTCTTGCATTCTCTCTTCTTTTTTCATTCATTTCATCTAATTTTCTCAACTGAACTACACCTAAAGCAGCTGCCATGTTTGTCATTCTGTAATTATATCCCAAGATCTTATGATAGTATCTGTCCTCTTGACCATGATTTCTAAGCATTTCTATTTTTTCTGCTATTTCTCTATTATCAGTTGTTACCATTCCACCTTCACCGGTGGTCATGTTTTTTGTTGCATAGAAAGAAAAACATCCGATTCCAAAGCTTCCAACTTTCTTTCCTTTATACTCTGCACCATGAGCTTGACACGAATCTTCTATTACTTTTAGATTATGTTTTTCTGCGATTGCCATTATTTTATCCATGTTACATGGTTTTCCATACAAGTGAACAATTAGAATAGCTTTTGTTTTCTCTGTGATTTTCTCTTCTATAAGATTTGAATCTATGTTGAATGTTTCAGGATCAATATCAACAAAAACAGGTTTTGCTCTACAAAAAAGTATAGCATTAGAAGACGCGATAAAAGTGAACGGTGTTGTTATTATTTCATCTCCTTCTTTGGTATCTATTGAGCGCAGAGCAAGTTCTAAAGCTGTTGTTCCATTATTTGTAGCCACACTATATTTTACTCCGAGATAGTTTGAGAAATTTGTTTGGAGTTCACTTACCTTCTCTCCTTGTACAAGCATTCCTGACTCCAAAACCCTTACTACTTCGTCTATTTCATCTTTTCCTATCAAAGGTTTTGATATTGGTATCATGTTTGGAAGTAGTGAAGAAGAGTATATATTCTTTTTCCCTGTTTTTTCCAGTTAACTGTGTCACTCTTCAATAGTTCTGGTACAAACCGGGAAAAATACTTATAAAGTTAAATGATCCAAGATAAATCAATTCGGGTGTACATATGAAAATTGTTATTATTGGAACCGGCTATGTCGGATTAACTACTGGTGTTGGCTTCTCTCATAGGGGACACGATGTGATTTGCATCGATGTCATACAAGAGAAAGTAGATAAAATCAACTCTGGGATTTCTCCGATTTACGAACCAGAAATTGAAGATCATCTCAAAGAGGGTTTAGCTAAAGGAAATTTTAAAGCAACAACCGATTGGTCTTTGGTAGATAAAGCAGATGTATTTTTCATATCAGTAGGCACTCCTTCTAATGACGATGGAAGTATGGACATCGGATACATAAAACAAGCAGCAAGAGATATCGGAAACTATCTGAAAACTGCTGATTATAGTGTAGTTGTTGTGAAATCAACTGTAGTTCCTGAGACAACAGAAAAGGAAGTTCTTCCAATATTAGAAGAGACTTCAGGTAAAAAAGTCGGCCAAGATTTTGGTTTATGTATGACACCAGAATTCCTAAGAGAAGGCACTGCAATGAAAGATTTCTTAGAACCAGACAGAACAGTCGTAGGAGAATACGATAAAAGATCTGGAGATGTATTAGAATCAATATTCAGAGATTTCAATGGTCCTATTCTTAGAACTCAAATAAGAGTTGCAGAAATGATCAAATATGCGAATAATGCATTCTTAGCCACAAAGATTTCATTTAGTAACGAAATTGGAAACATGTGTAAAAAATTAGGAATAGATGTTTACGATGTTTTCAAAGGAGTTGGAATGGATAATAGAATTTCATCTAAATTTTTTGGTTCAGGAGTAGGATGGGGAGGATCATGTTTCCCTAAAGATGTAGCTGCTTTAGTTCATAAATCTAGAACTCTTGGAGTTGAACCAAAGATTCTTGATGCTGCTACACAAACCAACACCGAACAAAAAACAAAACTTGTAAGGCAACTGGAAGAAAAGATTGGAGACCTAAAAGATAAGAAAATAGCTCTTCTTGGCATCAGTTTCAAGCCTGATACAGACGACATAAGAGAAGCTCCTTCAATAAATATAATTAAAGATTTGAAGAGAATAGGAGCAAATATTATAGCTTATGATCCCCAAGCAATGAACAACATAAAAAATATTTTCCCTGATATCGAGTATGCTGATAACGCAAAAGGCGCGTTAAGTCAAGCTGATGCAGCTCTAATTATAACAGATTGGGAAGAATTTAAGAATCTTAAAAACGAAGATTTTGATGTAATGAAATCGAGAGTGATTTTAGAGGGAAGAAAAACTCTAAATAGAGAAGAAATAAAGGACTTCGATGGCATTTGTTGGTAATTTGGGAATGGTTTTATAAATATAGGTGTACTTCATGGCAATTATGGACGGAGAGATTGTAGGATTAATACCCGCTGCAGGGTCTGGATCGAGAATGTATCCATTTGCTAGAGCTGTCCCTAAAGAGATGTATCCTATTTTAGGAAAAGCTGTAATAGAGCACTGTATAGAGAATCTGAAAGAAGGCGGAATAAAAAATATTTTTGCAATTGTGGGCCATCAGAAAGGAGCTCTAATGGATTATATAGGTGATGGTTCATTCTACGATGTTAAGGTAGCTTACATATACCAACTTGAAAGAAAAGGATTAGGTCACGCTATTCTTCAAGGAGAGAATTGGATAAATAACACATTCCTTGTTTTACTTGGTGATTCTTTCATAGAACCGAAAATAGAGATAAGAGATTTGGTCGATCTACATAAGAAAAATAATTGCACAGCAACATTACTTGTTTTCGAGGTTGATAGTCCTGAGGGATACGGTGTTGTGAAATTCAAAGATATCGAGACAGGAGAAATAGAAAAAATGATAGAAAAACCAAATGAAGAAGAAGCAAAAGAATACGAAAACAATGGAAAATATTATGCTATTTTAGGAGCTTATTTATTCGAACCAAAAATATTCGAGTACATAAAACAAACTCCTCCAGGAGCTAAAAACGAGATTCAGATAACCGACGCTATAGCATTGGCTTTGAAAAATAATGAACGTGTTTTTGGTAGAGTATTACGTGGAAAATATATTGATATAGGAAAATGGGAGACTGTTTTAAAGGCTGAAAAAGAAATTAATGAAAAGGCAGATATAGAAAAACATATAGAAGAAAGAGAAAGATTTGCAAATCGTATAAAAGACAAGTGATAATTATGGCTAAATGTTTAGTTACCGGTGGAGCAGGATTCATGGGATCTTGGTTAGTTGATTATCTTTTAGAAAAAGGTCATGAAGTTACAAGTGCAGATAATCTAAGCGGCGGCTTCATGAGAAATGTGAATGAAAAATGTAAATTCGTAGAAATGGATTTGAGAAACAGAAAAAAAGTTGATGAAGTCGTAAAAGGACAGGATATCATTTTTCATTTAGCAGCTTATGCAGCTGAAGGACAATCTGTTTTCTCACCAATAGAAATTAATGATATCAACATAACACCAATGAATAATCTTCTTGTTTCTGCAGTAAACAATGATATTAAGAGATTTGTTTTCACATCTTCAATGGCTGTATATGGTCACCAAGAACCTCCTTTTAATGAGACCATGTTACCTAAGCCAGCTGATCCATATGGTTGTGGTAAACATTATTGTGAAGAAATGTTAAAGATATTCTCAAACACATACGATTTTGAGTATGTGATAATTCGTCCTCATAATGTATATGGACCCAGACAAAACATTGCAGATCCTTACAGAAACGTTTTAGGGATATGGATGAATAGAATAATGGCAAATAAAAGACCGTTCATATATGGAGACGGGGAACAAACAAGAGCATTTTCTTACATTGAAGATGTCACACATTCTATAATGAATGCTGGTTTTTCTGATAGTGCAAAGAATCAGATCGTGAACACAGGAAGTGAAGAAGTTGTTACAATTAACCAGGCTTGTAATATGGTTCTTGATATTCTAAATAGTGATATAAAACCCGAATATACTGAAGAAAGACCATGTGAAGTTAAGCATGCTCATTGCACAACAGATAAATCTCAAGAAGTTCTGGGTTACAAAACAACTCACACGTTAAAAGAAGGGACTCAAAGAATGTTTAAGTGGGCACAAAAACTTGGTCCACAAAAACCAACTTACAGGGTACCTATTGAAGTGAAGAAGAAAGTTCCAAGGGTGTGGGAAGAAAAATTAATTTAATAATCATCCACGTGTTTTCTAAGAGCTCCTGCCCATTTGATCATTTTACCCAATGTAACTTTTTCAGGACTCATACGAACTTTTAGTGTGTAACCATACCATCCCATGAGTATGTACATGAAAAGTCTATTCTGTGGTAATTTTATTAATTGTTTTGTTATTGGCATTAACCAAGGATATGAAACAGTTATTCCGAAGAGTTTATGCAAATTCTCAACCATTCTCTTTTCTTTAGCGTCTCTAAACTTTAGGGAACTTTCTATCTTATTATTAGCACGTATTGAGTCATAATTACCGTCAAAGTAGCCATTCTCTTTACAATAGTCCCCTAGCCATGTTCCTGGATATGGTGTTAGAATTGAAGACCATGCCATTGTAGGTTTTAACTCTATATTGAATCGTAGAGTTTCCATATCCACCTTCACTTTATCTTTAACTGGCAACCCTAGTATATTATAGAATCCATATTTGATTCCGTTTTCTCTGAGAAGTTTACACGCGTTTCTTATTTGATCCTTACTCATGTAACGCCTGAGTATAGTGTTTCTCACTTCATCGTTTCCTGTTTCAACAGCTAAGAATGTGGAAACACATTGCGCTTTAGCTAAAAGTTGTGCTACTTCTGGTGTTATAAGATTTGCTCTTACATTACAAAACCACGGAATTCCAACTTTCTTTGGCCATTTTTCAGCGAGTTCCCTTAGCCATTCAATATCAGCCATGATGAAAGTATCGTCATTGAATTTGATGAATTCTAGAGGATATTTCTCTTTGATTTCCAGAACCTCTTCGATTATATTATCTACACTGCGTTTTCGAACTTTGCTCCAATCTTTTCCGTAAATATCCATCATTTTTTTGTTGAAACAATATGAACAAATGAAAGGACATCCTCTTCCTGAAATAATTCTTTTCTCTCCCTCTTCAGCTAAGCTCTTATCATAATTGTATATGAGTTCTCTATCAGGGAATGGTATGTCATCTAAACTGTGAGGCAAAGGCCTTGGAGGATTTTCTGTTATGTTGCCTTTAGCATCTTTGACGTAAAGGTTATCAATATTTTTGAATGGCGTTCTTTCTTGCATTGCATTAAGTAAATCTGCGAAAGCATCTTCGGCTTCTCCAACAATAACAACGTCCACTCCATCATTTTTTATCATGTCTGGGAAAAATGTTGGGTGTGGACCACCAAAAACAGATAAGAATTTGTATTTCTTTTTCAATTTTTTATTAAATTTAATCACACTTGTGTGTTCCCCTGTGTGTACACTGTAAGCTAAAACATCAGGTTTGTATTCTTTCATCTTAGTGTCTATGTCTTCTATATCTGTAGCTATGATATCTGTTTTATTGCCATGTTTCTTTGCCACAGCAGACAGATACATTATCCCCAATCTTTCACACATCTTTATGTCTCTTAATACAAACAATACTTTCATAAAACACCAATTATAACTCAAGACCCATCAAGTCACCTGAGCAATTTTCGCACATGGATATTCTAGACTTATTTTTTAATAAAGCTTTTCTGAAGCCAACATACTTTGGACTGTTCCACACTTCTGCAAATCCCTTCTCAGTGGAATTTCCAAAATCATAAACTCTGTTTGGATCATTACAGCAAGGCGATACACTTCCATCCCAATTAACAACAGATGTTAACCACAGTCTTACGCACCTGTTTTTGAGATTTTTTCTAACCATGTTTTCTTTATATCTACTGTATTCCTCATTCTTTGGCTTGAATCCTTTTATTTTTTCTTGATTACCTTCATAACCAAGTGCATTTGCTCCCTCCAAGCTTACTGTTTTGAGTTTTAGGCTATCAACACCAATTCTTTTTGCGATCTCCTTTATTTTGGATATTTCGTGTTCATTATGACTCATGACTATGAATTGTAATTCTATGAAAGGTGTTCTTTTTTTCAGTCGTCTTTTTGTTTTGACCAAGTCTTCTAGATTCTTGATAACTGTTTCGAATTTACCCCCAACTCTATATTTCAGGAAAGATTCTTCGCTAGCACCATCAAGAGAGAACATAAGTTCATCTAAACCGGACATTACAATTCTCTCTAGGTTTTTACCATCTTTTAAGAAATGTCCATTTGTACTAACTCTAACAAATATTCTTTTTGCTTTTGCATAGTCTATCATGTCGTAAATATTTTTATGTAGAAAGGGTTCACCCCAATTCCATAAAGTCAAATTAAACAAATAATCACCACACTCATCTAGAATTTTTTTATAGTGTTCAAAATCCATGTGACCACGTGGTGCAGTTATAGCTCCGCTGCCTGTAGGACATAACGGGCATTTTAGATTGCAGAAATTTGTAGGTTCAACCATTAGTATAGAAGGATATCCTGGAAGAAAAGGGTTTTTTCTGTATAACTCAAAGTAATTCCGCATGAGATTTAGTGTTTTTTTTACTGTTATTTCTCGCCCATTTATCATGTATCTTAAAATCTGCGACTTCTTCATGCACTCCACATCTTAGCATATATACTGACGTTTCAATTACTGTTGCCGTGATAGTATAAACACTTACACTCTAGATCATCATTGAGTATCTATAATCTATATAGTATGATAGTATGAACCTATTTTCTCTTGTATATCCACGCCAACGGAGCTCCTTGAGCTTCTACCGTATGTATTAAATCATAGTCGTTAGATATTAATTTATTAAATGTCACGTTCATGTAGACTCTGAAGTAGGTATTTTCTACAATATATTCCGCTTTTGCAGTCACACCAGTCAAATCCCAATTTTCATTCTGCTCTTTCTCTGATATATATTTCGGCACAAACGGAGTTAGGTCTATTAAGTTTTCCCGTAGTGGTGGTATCGCGTGTCTAGGCATCACAAAGAATTGTACTGTAGCATTTTCTTCTGCAATGTCGTATACGTAATACGATGCTTCTCCTATACCCTCTCCCCATCTACCAACAACGAACAAATTATTCTCATACACATTTTTCGGTCCTCCGGTAAACTCGTTGTAGTAATCGAGATAGTATGGATGTATCAAAACTAAACTTACTATAAGATATGCAAAGATTATACCAACAATAGCATAATAATCTATATTTCCACGACTCTTGGTTTTTGTTTTCACAAATTTAATGAACCACATAATTCCTATGGCCATCAAAGCTGCGAACGCGGGATAAATCATGAATGTGTATCTAGGACCATTCATTTTAAACTGGAAAAGTGAATAGAGTATGAGTGGTACTAGGAACCATAGAAGGAACATTCTATGCCCATAATCTTTCTTACTAAACGCCGTC
This sequence comes from Candidatus Aenigmatarchaeota archaeon, assembly GCA_043824495.1. Lineage (GTDB taxonomy): Archaea > Aenigmatarchaeota > Aenigmatarchaeia > QMZP01 > QMZP01 > JBDRNB01. The sequence continues at coordinate 21,442 of JBDRSV010000019.1, forward strand.
TTCACTGATTTAATTGCGCCCAAAAAGAAGAACGATATAAGTATAGCAGGGGCAGTTACTAGGAGATATATGATATCATAGTATGCTGGTTGTCTAGTTGAGAATTGACCAAGCAAGTATTCTCCCACATTACCTCCTCCCATCGCTAGCCATCCATTAACATTCGCAAAAGCTGCTCCAATTGGATCTGGCCAGAAACGAGGCCATATCAAGAACAATACTATTAGAGAAACTATAGGAATCAGGAAAAGATATTTTTTGCCAATTGCTTTTGGTTTTGGGAATGCAAAATATAGCAAAGGTAAGAGTGCAAATAGCGTCGCACTATTGTATTTCGTGGCTATAGAAAGCCCTGTGAATATCAGAGCTACATAAAAATATTTTTTATTTTCTAGTCCTTTGATGAATAGATAGAGTGTTACGGTATACATGAAAACAAGCATAGCATCAAGTGCTGCTATTTTTGTTTGTGCAATTGAAACAGGCAACAGAGCAAAAAGCAGTGCAGCTACAACAGCTGTTTTTACACCGAAATATTTTCTTGTCATCAAGAACAATAATACAGCAGTGGCTGCTGCGAAAACTGCAGATAGAGCTCTACCGGGTGCTAGATTTTTATAAATATACAATTGATAAACAGCATCATCGTAGCCAGAAGAGAAGAGACTAAACCCAGTCTGAGAAATCATATAGCCACCATTGACTATACCATAAGTGTATCTTACCAGTGGTGGATGTAAGCTTCCTGACCAATCAGGATTGTATGTTTTCCACGTATCTGAACTGAAATCTCCTTTGACTATGTTGTACCACATATTCAATCCCAGAGAATATGTTGTTATCTCATCCCATGTCTCATATGGCTTGTCAATATCAACTACTCTTACTGTCATGGTGATTATAACTACAACTAACAAAATTGCAAGTATTTTATTTTCTGGAACATTTTTGGGAATTCTCATACTTATCATGTTTCATTAAAATAAGACCGACAAAAATATAAACATTATTCCCATTCATTTCCTATTCATTTTGATTGTGGCAAAACCAGGGAGAAGGTTTATAAAACTGTGGTGTCTTTTAACTAACATGAAAGTACTAATAACCGGAGGTGCCGGGTTTATAGGTTATCATCTAAGCAAAATGCTTGTAGAAAATGGACACGAAGTAATTGTTTATGATGAATATCTTGATTTCATTGACCCTGAAAAAAGCCTTCATTCGAAATACTTAAAGATAAGACTAGACTGGTTAAAAGAAAATACAAAACTAATCAGGGGCGACATAAGACATAAAATAGAATTCTTCAAAACACTACAAGAAAACCAGCCCGATGTAATTGTTCATCTAGCTGCTTTGCCTATATCTACCACATCAAACGAGTTTCCAGAAGATGCAGTTGGTATCAATCTAAACGGAACAATCAATGTTCTTGATTCTATAAAATTGGTTCCATCCGTCAAGAAATTTGTTTATGCTTCTTCAAGTATGGTCTATGGAAATTTCGTGAAACCAATGGCAGACGAAGATCATCCAACAAGTCCTTTAGATGTCTATGGTGCAACAAAACTAAGTTGTGAACACTTAACAAGAGCATATCACAAACAATATGGAATAAATTATGTAATCATAAGACCTTCTGCTGTTTATGGACCAACAGATTGCAACAGAAGAGTGAGTCAAATATTTATAGAAAATATGATGGCTGGAAAGCCTTTAACACTACATAATGGAGGAGAATCTAAACTAGATTTCACATATGTAGAAGATATTGCTCAGGGATTTTATCTCGCAGCAACAACAGATAAAGGAAATGGTCAAACATTCAATATCACAAGAGGAGAGGGCAGATCACTGAAAGAATTTGTAGAAATACTAAAGCCACTTATAGGAAAAGATGTTCAAATTGAATACAAACCTGCAGACATGAAAAGACCTGAAAGAGGAACACTTGATATAACAAGAGCGAAGACAATCTTGGGATATGAACCTAAATATTCACTAGAAGAGGGGCTTGAGAAATATGTTAAATTCATCAAAGAACATGTTGAAGTATGAGAAAGAAACTACTGATATTCTGATAGAGAATGCAAAAAAATCAGACAGAAAAAGATTACATTATAATTTTCATAAAACAAACGAAGAAAAATTACAGCGATTTCTTAATGCAATTGAGCCAGAGAGTTATGTAAGACCTCACAAACACTTAGATACAATAGAAGTGTTTATCATATTCAAAGGTAAAGTTGCTTTATTCACCTACGATGATAACGGAGAAGTTACAGATAAAGTGGTATTAGAACCGGGTAAAACACCTGGTGTTGAAATACCAGTAAATATGTGGCATTCTATGATGGCTCTTGAAGAGAACTCTGTTCTCTACATAATAATGGAAGGTCCATACATAGCGGATTCACATAAACGTTTCCCAGATTGGGCACCAGAAGAATCAACTAAAGGGAAAGAATTCATGAAAAAATTAAGGAGCAAGTTATGATACCATTAGGAAAGGTCGAGATAGACGAGAATGAAATAGACGCGGTTAAAGATGTTCTAAATTCTGGTTGGCTTGCACATGGTCCTAAAACAAAAGAATTTGAAAAAATGTTTGCAGAATACATAGGAACTAAACACGCAATATCAGTAAATTCTTGTGCTTCTGCCCTTCATTTAGCAATAGAGTGCCTGGGCATCAAAGGCGACATAATATTACCTAGCTTTACTTTTGTTGCGTCTGCTAACACAATTGTAACTGCAGGTTCTAATCCTGTTTTCGTTGACATAGAGAAAGATACGTGCAACATAAACCCACACGAAATTGAGAAAAAAATAACAGATAAAACAAAAGCTATAATGCCTGTTCACTTTGCTGGACACCCATGTGACATGAAGCATATAACAGAAATAGCAGAAAAAAATAATCTTGTTGTAATTGAAGATTCAGCAGAATGTATTGGCGGGGAGTTTAATGGCAAAAGAACTGGAAGCTCTGGTATTGGATGTTTTTCATTTTACCCAACAAAAAATATTACAACAGGAGAAGGCGGAATGATAACAACCAATGACGATGATTTTGCTCAGAAACTTAAAACATTGAAAGCACACGGAATATCATCAACTGCATATGAAAGAGAAAGAGAAGAAAGACCTTGGTTGAGAGCTGCAGTAGAAGCTGGCTACAATTTCAGAATGTGTGACATAAATGCTGTAATAGGTATCGAGCAAATGAAGAAGATAGACGAATTCAACAAAAAGAGAATAGAATCTTCTAATTATCTCACAAGTAAATTGGATGAAAATAAACTCGAGGTACCAACAATTCGCGAAGGATGCAAACATGTTTTCCAGATGTACACAATTAAATTAAATCCTTCGATAAACAGATCACATTTTGTTAAACACCTTAGAGAAGAGGGAATACAAGCCAGTGTTCACTTTGATCCTCCTGTTCATTTACAACCATACTATGCAAACAGAGGCTGGAAGAAAGGAGATTTCCCAGTAACTGAAGATGTAGCTGAACATATTGTCACACTTCCAATGTTTCCTTCGATAAAAAGGGAGGATCTGGATAGAATAGCACAAGTAATAAATTCTTTCTAGAAAATTGATATGTTCAAGAGAATAATTCCTTATACAATACCAGAAATGGAACCAGGAGCATTATCAATCATTTTAAAAAATACACTCAGTGGAAAAATTAAGGAAGGATCCGAATTAGAAGAATTCGAAAAAAGATTTGCTGAATATGTAGGAACCAAATACGCGATAAGCGTTGCTTCTGGTAGAGCAGCTCTATATTACATTTACAGGTTTTTCCTGAAAGACGGACAAAAAGTCATTCTTCCTTCTTATACATGTATACCAGCAATAGACGCTGCAAGATGGGCTGGAGGGAAACCAGTATTCCTTGACATTGATTTGAACTCATATAACCCAAAGTTTGAAAATTCCGTGGAAAAAGAAAGGAATGTGGGTGCAATATCTCTAAGTTATCTTTATGGTCTTGTTGGTGACATCAAACCATTTTTAGATTACGCGAAAACCAACAATATCGCTGTAATAGAAGACTCGGCAATTGCTTTGGGAGCCTCTTACAAAAACAAAAATGTTGGATCGATAGGCGACGCTGGAGTTTTTAGTTTACAAGAATCTAAAATATTTACCTCTTGGAGAGGTGGAGTTGTGACAACAAATAACAAAGAATTATACGATTACATAAAAAACATAAGAGACGAACAAGAATTTCCATTCACCGGAAAATTACTTTTCAATCTATCATTTTCATACAAAAGAAAGATTCTATCAAATCCAAATTTATACGGATCAACAATGTACCCATTGAAAAAAGTTATGACTTCTAAGAAATTCAAGTCTATATTACAGAATATTATGGGATTCAATCCACTAGAATCAATAGACGGTATGAGCCCACTTTTGATGCCGAAAACCGATAAATTCAGATTTACAAACACACAGGCTGCGGTTGCTTTATTATCATTGAATAGGATAAATAAAATAATAAGAAAGAGGAGAAAATCAGCAAAATTCTTGTCAGACGAATTGAAATCCATTGTAGATGTCCCAATAGAAGGTAAAGATGTCAGACACGCGTATGGAAGATTTCCCATAAGAATTTCCGGAAAAAGCAAATTCTCTCTACACAATCATTTTTTGAAGAGGGGAATAGAAACCTCTCTTAATTATCCTTACATAATACCAAAAACAAAATTCATGATAAATTACAAACATGTAAAATTTCCTAATTCACAAAAAGCTTCGAATGAAACATTATTACTGCCTTTCCACACATACCTGAAAGACAAAGACCTGGAAATAATAGTAAAGGCTGTTAAGGAGTTGAAATGATCGGAAAATTAAAACTTCTAAAATCAGTGTTTCCTGAAAGCTGGATTAGAAAATTACCATTGCTGTTCTTCAAGGCAGATACAATAAAAAAAGACGGTAAAGTAGTTGCAATGTGCACAACTTTCAGAAGGAGAATAATTCTTTTGGGTGTACACAAAGACTACAGAAGTTTGGGATTCGCAAGTAAATTAATACAGAGGAGCAACGCTGTAAAAACAGACACGTATCTAGGAAACGACAAGGCTCTAAAATTATGGCAAAAGAACGGCTTCAAAACAGAGAAAATTGTAGACACACCATTCGGGAAAAAGTATATCCTAACCAGAAAGAAAGCTTAGATGCCTTGCGAAAGCCTTTTTATTGATTGTATGTTTATTTAGATGTATATGACAAAAGTAACTGTTATTTCACCTGTACACAATGAGGAAGACGTCTTAAAGGAACTGATAGCAAGGACGACAAAAACTCTGAAAAAACACTACAAGAACGATTGGGAATTCATAATAATAGATGACGTTAGCACAGATAAAACTCCAGAAATAATGAAATCTTTAGCCAAGAAAAACTCAAATATAAGTTATGTTAGATTGGAGAAACGTGGAGGACAAACAGGTTGTTTTAAGGCTGGTTTTGATAAAGCAAATGGTCGTATAGTCATAACAATTGATGGAGATCTTCAGTTACTACCTGAAGATATACCATTGTTAGTAGATAAGATGGACTTAGGATACGATCTTGTTAATGCTATAAGAGAGCACAGGAAACATGATTTTGGTCTTAGGTTTGCTTCAAGAATATACAACATACTAATGCTCATATTTTTTAATTGTCCTGTTTTAGACGCTGCAAGCAATTACACTGCATTCAGAAAGAAATATATAAAGAATCTAGACTTGATAGGAAATGATCATAGATACATGATACCTATTTGTGTAAGACGTGGAGCAACAAAGATAGGAGAAATTGTTGTTCAACACAGAGAAAGAAAATCCGGAAAATCAAAATATGGAAAAATTCTTAGAAAATTTGCTAGAGGCGGACCAGAAATAATAAGAGCATGGATCCGATGGAAACGAGGAAAATACGATTACTGATACGTCATTTCTAGAAATCAAATTCTAAAAACATTCCACCCTGCCAAATATTCAATGACATATAATTGATTTTCATACTAACTACTCTTTCTTTTTATAGATCGTATAAACACCAAGACCCACTATTGCAGGAGGTAGTTGTCCTAATAAGAACGCTATAAGAGATGCTAAAACTCCAACATTGAGTGGCAGTCCTATGGTCGTTAAAAGTAAAGCAAAAACACCTTCTCTAACACCAAGACCCGATGCTGTTATTGGAACTAATCCAACTAGAGTTCCCATCGCTATGAAAAGTGTTGCATGAACAAATCCTACATTATATCCCATTGCATTAAGTATCAAAGTTGTTTGTAAACCAACACTGAGCCATACAAGAATTGAAAATAACAAAACAGGCGTGAAATTTTTGAGTTTCTTTATTTGCCTAAAAGGGTCGTAGAAATTTTCTGTTGTGCTATCCAAATCTACTTCTTTTGTTTCTTTTAATAATCTTTTAATGAAAGATAATTTAGATATACCTATACGAGCTATTTTTTTGAATATTCGTTCATTGAGAACTACAAAAACTGCTACTAGTAAAACGGCAATGGATATTGCTACCATGATAACATTAGAAAAGCTGGTGAAGATGAATATTACACCGATCACGGACATAGCTACAATAATAAGAATGTCAAATATTCTGTCAGCTAAGGAAAGAGAAAGAGCTCTACTCGTACGTATTTTGTAGTACTTCTTCAGATAATGAAACTTGACCAGGTTTCCTATCTTGGACGGTGTTATTGTACCGAAGAAAAATCCTATCATGAATATTCTCATTATCTGACCAAAAGGAACTTTAACTGAAGAAGCTGTTAAAACATATTTCCATCTAAGGAATCTGAAAGACATTGTAAAGAATGTGATACCAAAAGCTGCCAGAACTAGATAAGGATTTAGTGTGAATAACACATTGACAGCTTCTTGCAGTCCTGCAAAAAAGAGTAATACTACGAGTATTACTATTCCTATTGAAAATTTTAACATCATATTTTTTGGTATCATTAACACACCATTTATTTTATTGCATCTTCGTAAATTCTTTTTAGTTTCTTATTTCTTTCTTTTATTGAAAAGCGTCCAGTTTCAACTTCCCTTCTTCCAGCACTTCCCATTTTTGTTCTCAGCTGTTTATCTTCGATTAACTTGGATAATTTATTTACCATATCTTTAACTATTTTAGGCTTGTCTTCATATTCAGCATACTTGGAAAACTTTTCCCAACTATCCCAAGCGAACAGGTAATTTTTCCCGTACCAAGAGAAATCACTGACATCAACCATGAGACCCGCATTTTTAATTATTTCTGGGATAGCAAATGTGTTTGCAGCTAATATAGGAATTTTGTAACTCATGGCCTCTAAGAACACCATTCCAAAAGTATCCATATAAGAAGGCAATACAAAAACATCTGCAACAGAATAGAATTTTTCCAGTAAAGTTTTTCTTGGTATTGTAGGCTCGTGGAATATTATATTTTTATCTTTTTTGTATTTGTCTCTAACTTCTTTTGGTACATGGCTCACAATCGTGAGTTTGAAATCATGTTTCTTTTTTAGTTTATCATAAGCTTCTAGTAATTCCTTTCCTCCTTTGGTGTAAAATCTTACACTGACAAACAATAGATTTGTATCTCCGTGCTTCTTCTTTTTGAAATCCAAAGGTTTCATTGCAGGATACACAGTTTCTATTTTATCTTTGAACCCTCGCGTGTCCAATCCGTTAATTATGGATTGTTTTCCTGCATCTGACCATGTCATCACCTTTCTACAATAATCTGATCTTAGAAGTTTCTCAACATGAGGCCTTACCTTTTCTAATCTTCCTGCCTCAAAACCGACAAAAGAAGACACATGTTCTGTGTCTATTACCCATGGATAATTATTCTTTATCATTATTCCTGAACAAGCGTGTATTAGATCTGATCCCTGTGGATTCACAAAAATTTCATGTGGTCTTTTCAGGACTTTAACATATGTCGTGAATATTTTTTTCTTTATTTTATCAGTTGACCTGGATTTGGATTCTGTAACAAAATTAGGCAGAATATATTCCACACCTTCGGGTGGATATTTTACTAGGTCATCATAGACACTATGGTGACCTTTTCTCAACAGGATCTTCATATTATTCTCCGAGTCTTGCTTTTATTATCATATTTTCTCCTAACGTTGCAGGAGTTATAGATAAAGGTAATGCAAGCTTACCCTTCAGGTAAATACCATTAGATTTCTTTTCAGTTATAATAAATCCTTCTCTTCTTAGTGCTTCAACAACAATAGGAATACTATAATCAGAATAGTGTGCACTTTGTGCTATACTAGGATCTCCTGGGTACCAGAATCTGTAGAAATCAGCCATTGCTACATTGATAGGAAATTTGCCAAAAAGTAATTTCAATCTGTTTTTTAGACATGCTATGTTTGGTGTCGTAAGTATGAGATTTCCTTCCTTCTTCAATACTCTAGAAATTTCTTTGACAAAATCATGAGGACTATTCATGTGTTCTATTATTTCACATGCTATTATATTGTCTATTGATTTCGAGGGGAAAGGTAAGCCATCATTTAAATTCCAAACAAAGTCTGCTTTCTTAACATCAATTTTGATGCTATCTTTGAGTATATAATTTGAGTGACCTGATCCTATTTCGAGTACATCTCCTTTCAAATTTCTTGCTACTTCCTTGACTATTCTATGTCTATTTTCTTGACCATATTCGACCCATTCAGCCATCATTTCACCTTCTTTGCAACAAAAATAAGATTGTCTCCTTTTAGTATTTCTTTATTCTTTGGTCTTAAAAGAGGATAGAGGACAACGTATGCTATCTTTGATACGATCTTCTTTATACCAGAACCAGGTATATCCAAATAGTGATTTGTTCTAACATCAATTAATTTGAATCCAACTCTTCTGAAAATATCTTCTATTTCCCAATATGGCACTGCATTGATATGACCAAATTTAGAGTCTCTTTCAGCTTTACTGAAACAAAAAAATTCTCCGGTAATCAAGAATTTTATTCTAGAAAATATACTTGTAATGTTTGGTGTTGTTGTAACGAACAATCCACCGTCTTTTAGAATTCTTGAACATTCTCTAATCGCATGGTTCGGGTTTTCTAAGTGTTCTATGACTTCGGTTAGTAAAACGTAATCGAATTGTTTATCTTTATATGGAAAATTTTTGTTAAGGTTTGCTTGTGTGAATTTTGTTTTAGCTTTGAACACTTTCTCATCTATATCACAAGAATGAACAATATGTCCCAAGTCAGCGAGAGCTGAAGATAATTTACCATCACCTGCACCTGCATCTAACAATTTCCCGATTTTCTTTTTTTCAAATATTTCAACTAGTTTTCTATGCATTGGTTCCATACAATCACATGAATCCCACAGTCTTGTAAAGTTTTTTGTATTTATCTTTAACAACGGTATAATCAAAACTCTTTGATATTGTCTTTGATTCCTTGGTATTTTTTGATATGAGTTTAGGTTTGCTCATATAGGTTTTTATATTTTTTGCCAGTTCTTCAGAATCTGTCTTCTTGTGGAATAGAGCACATTCACTAAAAATATTGAATGTTTTGGAGTTAGGAAGACATAGAGGAAGTCCTGTTGCTGCTGCTTCATATACGGCTAAACCAAAGCTCTCATAATCAGAAGAGTTTACAAAAATTGTTGCTGCATCCAAAGCTTCTAAATATTCTTTACCGTTTAATTGCCCTGCTAAAACAACATTCTTTTTTCCCAACAATTCTTGTGAAGGAAGATACCAATCAAAACCATCGCTTTTCCATGTTTTCTTTAGATCTTGTTTTTTATATGGTCCTATGAAAACTGCTTTTATTCCGGCTTTCTCACACGCATCTGCAATTACTAAAGGATTTTTCAATGGTCTTATACCCACAGCTAAAACAAATGGTTCTTTTCCTAGTCCGTGTTTTTTCCTGAACCTTTCTCCACCACTAGGTTTTGAGAAGAAATCATAATCAACCGCAGCTGGTATTATAACTATTTTATTTTTCTTTATTCCAGCTTTTATTAAATTCTGTTTTCCGTATTCGGTCTGAGCTATTATTTTATCATATCTATTGAAAGCGTATCTTCTTATCAAACGTGTAATTTTTTGCATTCCTATCGTATCATTGTGGGGAGAGTAAATAGATTTTTTAGCGAATATAGAAGTTAGTTCTGGAAATGGGAAACCACGACCATGAGCATGAACATCCTTTCTCCAAATAGTCTTAATGATAGATAATTTAGACATTTCTTTCACTGAAATCATTTCTCCTCCAGCTACATCTTTGCCTATAGAAACGAAGTCTTCTTTTCTTGTCTGACAAACAATTGGATACGCCCATGAGAGGTGTTTCATAGGATCACCTATACAGGGGCTTGTCTTTTGTACTTAAATCTTAATGCCCTACTCTGCGCCATATTATAAGTGGATATGGAACAGATTGGGTAATAAACTTATTTAAAGGGAGGGCAATTATAGGCTATGTCACTCAAAAAAGAGATTGCAGGAAGCAATGTTCTATTCACAACAGGAAATATCATAGCAACTATAATAGCATTTGTAACAAGCATAATCCTAGCTAGATTTCTCGGACCTGAGGGATTTGGTTTATACTCAATGGCTATTGTGGTCACATCTTTCTTTATTGTATTCACTGATCTTGTTGTAGGTTCTTCTATAACACGCTTTACATCATTTTTCTCAAGTCAAAAAGAATACGGTAAAATAAAAAATCTAACATTCCTATTACTAAAATACAGAGTAGTAATAACATTTATCATAGCTTTCCTTTTAGCCGCTTTTCCTACATGGATAGCCACAAACATATTCAACAAGCCTGGAGTTGAATTCGTAGTTTTATTCTCGGGTATTATACTCTTCTTGAACAGCTTCACTGAATTCTTTGTAGCTTTTTTCAATGGTGTAGGCAATTTCAAGAACATTATCGGTATTAGGATCATAGAAAGAATTTCTAAATTCATTTTCCCTGTCACTTTCATATTTTTAGGATTGGGATACATAGGAGCCATTTATGGTTTAATTGCTTCTGGAATAATAGGTATTTTAGTTGTAGTCATCATGCTTAGAAAATATATGTACATTTTCGCTTCGAAAAAATTAAAGATAAATAAAAAGGAAGTGTACAGATTTGGTTTTTGGTCATTCGTATCGTCTGTAACCATAATAATTTTCACAATGATTGATTCTTTTATGATCACCATTATGAGATCGATTCCTGAAATCGGTTTCTACAGAATTGCAACAACATGGACATATGCTATAACAACTCTTATCCCAATATCCGGATTTGTTATGTATAGTTATTTTTCACGTAAACAAACAAAGGAGAGTGTATCCACAATATTCTCGAGTTCGATTTTCTATTCATCTATCATAATATTCCCTTTAGCATTTCTCCTGTCTAGATTTTCAGGTCCAATAATAAACGTTTTTTATGGAGACGGTTATTCTGCATCATCAAATGTTCTTACCATATTAGGATTCATTGCAATTCCTTTGGTTCTAGGATCAATTGTTAGTTCATATTTCTCTGGTATCAATAGACCAGACATAACAACAAAAATCGTTACTATATCTCTCGTGCTCAATGTGATTCTGAATTATTTTTTCATTATAAATTATGGTATTGTAGGAGCTGCTATAGCAACTCTAATTTCATTAACATTTGAAATAATTCTGATGTTTGCTGTGATAATTCACATGAAAGACGCAGAAGTCAAATATTCCCATCTTTACAAACCTCTAATTGCATCAGGGGTAGTTTACTATATTTTTGGATTCATTTATGTTTCAGGTCTAATAGAACTTATTGTGTATGGTATTTTGAGTATGGTTGTATATTTCCTTATCATGATAGGGATAAAAGGTATCAAAAAAACTGAAATAGAAGAAGTGCGTACATTTTTGTACAATATCAAGTTTAAATTTTTTAGAGGGAAACAATCCGATAGACAAGAATATACTAAACTATAAAAAATAGAGAAAGGGTTTTAAATTTATAGGAACAATTAATGGTTAACATGAAAATAGCATTAATACATCCACGATACAATCGTGGTGGAGCAGAGCCACTTGGTCTTCTTTACATAGCTGCTGTACTAAGACAGCATGGATATAAGGATCCTAAAGATTTTGCTTATTTTGATGGTAGTTATGTTACTTCCCCTCAAGTTACTATAAATCAATTAAAAGAATACAAGCCCGATATACTCTGCTTTACAACCCAAACAATATACATGGAAGATTGCCAAGTTATAGCAAACTGGTTCCGAGAATTCAACCCGAAAGGTCTCGTAATCGCGGGCGGGCCTCACGCTACGATACGACCTAAGGAGACATTGGAGGTTTTTGCGGACATTGTTATCATAGGAGAAGGGGAGTTCACAATGCCAGAAGTTCTCACGAACTTAGATAAGCTTGAGAAGATAAAGGGTGTTGGTTTCAAGTCAACGGATGGAATTATAATAAATCCGCCTAGAGAACCCATACAGGATTTGGATATTGTTCCTTTCCCTGCAAGAGACCTCATGGAACAGAGATTCTTTGATATTGGAGAGCTCACTGTTGTGGGAAGTCGAGGATGTCCTTTCAAGTGTTCATATTGTCAAGATACTCTAAACCAACTGTTCGGTCTTAAATTTAGACAAAGAAGCCCACAGAATGTCGCAGAGGAATTA
>JBDRSV010000020.1:0-6973 GCA_043824495.1 Candidatus Aenigmatarchaeota archaeon
TCCAAGTCTCCGTCTTCCACAGCTTTTCTCCACTTAACTTCTGCTTCCTTACGTATTTTTGCTCTTTCTTCTTGTACAGAAGCTTTGAAGTCAGGAGCTTTTCCATCAAAAACAAAAACTGGAGTGACACCAACTTCGAGCATCTTGTTTCCTCTGTAGAACAAACCAGACAAATGTGAAGTTACTCTACCCTTAGAATCGCGTAGAGGCTCACCTGTGAATCTGTCACGTACTGTACTTAGAAACTGAAACATGATATTAAATGTATCTAAAGCTATTGTTTTCCCAGCCAAATTCTCGAATTCTATTTCTTTTGTAGGGATAAGTTCCCTGAGATTTACTCCCATGTAACCACTTGATTAAAATTAGAAATTCACTTTAAAGCCTTATTCTCAACTTCTTGAAGTACAATACTAAGAAAGCTAAATAAATTACTATTACTATCCAGAGATAGGAGAATGAGGCTTGCATAGATTCTGTTTTCGTCCAGAAACCTATTATTGGGAATAATATGAAAATCCACAAATTATCTATCATGTTTTTGATTGAGAGTAAAGTAACTCTATGAGAAGTCTCTATTCTCTTGTTCATGTAATCACTCACTACAACAACAGAGAAACCAAAAACAATTGGCACGAAAAAGTAAAAGATTACACCAAAGTAATTAACCATCAGAGCAATCAATCCTAAGCCAATCAGAGAAATTAATTGCATTACAATTAAAGATTTCTTTTCTCCTAATTTTTCTTCAAATACATGAGCTTTTCTAGACGCTAAAGCTGTTGACATTGCAGTAAAGAATGCAATTATACCAAGTAAATAAACTGGTATTAGAATAATTTCAAAGTAAACTGAAGACAAAGAGAATAACATACCCGCTGTCCCTATAATAGGAGCAGAATACAGGACTAGGAGCTTCACATAATTATGTTTTTTCAAGTAAACAAAGCTTTCTTTCAAATGAATAAACGAATTCTTTATGGTCAATTTCTTTTTGTTCTTGTAAGGTTCTTCTAAAAAGAATGTTAAGATAAAACCAGCTACAACTAGTGGTATAGTTGCAATTGCAGGTAATTTAGGATCAATTGAAAAAAGAAATCCTCCAGCAACAAATATGAAAGCCATGAATATATGAGTTATCATTGTCAGGTTTCCGTATACTTTTTTATTCTCTTTTTCTCTTCCTAATTTTTTCAGAGTATCATACAACAAGGCTGTGTTGGTTCCTGACGTCATACTTACAGCAACACCACTTAGAATTTTTGCAACTAAAAATAACCAGAAACCATTGAAAAATGCCAACAAAATAATCTCAATTATGTAAATGAATCTTGCTACAAGAAGTGTTCTCTTTTTTCCTAAAAGATCTGCAACAACACCAGATGGTATTTCTAGAGCCAATGTTACCAAAGCGAAAACAGATAAAATAATTGCAAATTCCTCAATAGGAACTTGAGAAGCTATGTAAAATAAAGCTAATACTGGAACAAAGAATCTCCACATCAAACCAGAAGATATGTAAATCAGTGGAATGTTCCGCTGTAAACTCATAAATATCTCTTGTTTTTCTTAGAATAAAAATATATCCAAGTCACTTTAGCGTCGTCTGTTCGCCATCTAGGAGCTATATCAGCTTGTTCTGGTTCTTCTTGAACACCAGATTCGTATGCTACTAAGCCTGTCCAGGCTATATTTACCCCATTATCACCCGAATATTCTTTAGGGACCGTGTAGAAGATAGCCTTTCTCTCATTACACATAATTTCTAGCATATCGCGGAATCGCTTATTAGCGGCCACGCCTCCTGTAACTAGAAGCTCTTTTTTACCTGTATGGGCTAGAGCGCGCTCAGTAACCTCTGTAAGCATTGCAAATACTGTCTCTTGGAGTGAAAAGCACACATCTTCGAGCTTGTTTCCCTTCTCTAGCTTGTCCAAAGCAGATGTTATTATACCTGAGAAGGACAAATCCATACCCTTCACCACGTAGGGAAGTTCTATATATGAGCCTTTACGAGCGAGCTCTTCGATTTTAGGGCCTGCTGGGAAGCCAAGGCCAGCTCTTCGACCAAACTTATCCAAGGCGTTGCCTACTCCCACATCCATACACTCTCCAAAGCACCTATAGAATTCATCAGCATAACCCAGAATTTGTGTATTAGCACCGCTTGTATACAGAACCACAGGATCTTGAGCCCCTGTAAGCATTTTCCCAATCTCTATATGAGCTATTTGGTGGCACACAGGAACTAGAGGCTTCTTCAGCTTTTTCGCAAGCTCTCGAGCAAATTCCATTCCCACAAGCAATGAAGGAGCCAAACCAGCTCCTTTTGAATAAGCTACCGCATCTATCTGCTCTTCTTTTATTCCAGCCTTTTCAAGAGCATCAGCCAGAACTTTCTCTTTGACTTCTTTGTGATGTTCAGCAGCATCCATTGGGACTATACCTTGTCCAGGCTTGGTTGTATACATATCTAGAGCATTTGCTAAAATTTTCTTATTTTTAATAATTCCTATACCAAAAGTATGCGCAGTAGACTCTATTCCTAGACAAATCATAATATCTTTTTACAATTTTAGGTTTAAGAAGGACTTAAATTTCTTTCTATCACAAAAAGAAGTATGAGCATATACATGGACCATGACCTCTTCGAGGAAGCAGTGCTTGACATAGCTGACCAGATAAATAAATCTGGGGATAGATACAAATACAAACAAGTGTTTCCTGTAGTCACGGGAGGGGTTACTTTTGCAGGTAGATTAGCAGAGGTTTTAGGTTTACCTATATCTCATCATGTAGATTCACATACATTAGTAGCAGATGATATTATACGTGGAGGAGAGACAACATATCCATATAGAGCTAGACCTATAGCGGTCTTGTATAAAACTCCAGATAATAATAGAGAATATGATGTGGAACCCACATATTTCTTTAGAGAAACAAATGAAAGAGTAGAATTCTGGTGGGAGAAAAGAATACAAGCTACTAGAGCCGAGGTAAAGAAAAGATCTAGAAAAGTTGAAGAATAACTTTTAAAATCAATACTCGTATAATTAAGTGATAGTATGAATCCGATTCCTAGACAGACAGGTATTTGAAGCGATTTATTTATTTAGTCTTATTTCTAAGAATACAATAAACACAGAGAGGTTACTATGAGTTTTTACAACCCACATGAAATTGAGAAAGAAGTTCAGGATTTGTGGAAGAAAAATAAAGTTCCAGAAAAAATCGTGAAGTTCGATGAGAAAAAGAAAAAATTCTATTTGTTAGATGGGCCTCCATATGTGAATTATGTTCCTCATGTAGGTCATGCAATGACTACTACATACAAAGATGTTTGGGGGAAATTCAAAACAATGCAAGGTTATTCTGTTTGGTTCCAACCAGGATTCGATTGTTCTGGTTTGCCAATTGAAAATGCAGTAGAGAAAAAACTAGGAATTAAATCCAAGAAAGACATAGAGAAGCTTGGTGTTGAAAAATTCATAGATGAATGTAAGAAGCTTGCAGAACACAACAAACCAGTTTGGATGAATTTGTATAAAGATTTAGCTGCATGGAGAGGATGGGTAGAACCTTATCTTACTTACAAAAATTATTATCTAGAATCTGGTTGGTGGACAATCAAAAATGTTTATGAAAAAGGACTACTCTCAGAAGGACATAAGCCAGGATTCTGGTGTTCACACTGTGAGACTGTTCTAGCAGGTTACGAAGTCACAGATTCTTACAAGAATTTAGAAGATCCTTCAATATTCATTAAATTCCCTCTAAAAGATGAGAAAGACACGTTCTTGCTAGTTTGGACAACCACACCTTGGACACTTCCAAGCAATGTAGCAATTGCTGCACATCCAGATGAGAAATATGTAAAGGTGGAAGTAATGACAGGAGAGAAATTAATTCTTGCTGAAAAAAGATTAGAAGTTCTAACAGATTTAGATATAGGATACAAAATCGTAGAAACTTTCAACGGAAAGAAATTAGAAAACAAAAAATATTTAGGTGTAGTAGATGTTGATTTGCAAAAAGAAATGGATAAGAAATTTCATTATGTTATCATGTCCATTAAGTTACTCAAGAAAAGATCAGCTTCTAAAACAGGTAAAGGTCACGACGAAGTTGAAGATTTTGTAACAATGGATTCTGGAACTGGATTAGTTCATACAGCTCCTGGACTTGGTGATTACAAAGTTGGAGATCACTACAAACTAGCTTTCTTATCTCCAATAGACAGTCAAGGAAAATTCACAGAAGAAGTTGAAAAATACAAAGGACTATACGTGAAAAAAGCTGATTCACAGATAATCGAAGATTTACAAAAAGCAAATAGACTTCTTCATGTAGGAAGAATAACACATTCTTATCCATTATGCTGGAGATGCAAAACTCCTTTGATTTACAGAATGAGTAAACAATGGTTTCTGAAAATTGATACAATTAGAGATCACATGGTTAAAGACAATGAAAAAGTTAATTGGTTACCTGAATTTGCCAGAGAACGATTTTACAATCTTCTACTGGAAGCTCCGGATTGGGCAATTACAAGGCAAAGATACTGGGGAATTCCGTTACCAATATGGGCTTGTGATAAATGTGAAGAAAAGAAGGTCATTGGATCTCGAAAAGAACTTGCTCAAAATGCCATAAAAAAGATTGCAGAAGATACAGACATACACAAAGATGTTGTAGACAAAGTTAAATTCAAATGTAAATGTGGATCTGAAATGTCAAGAATTCCAGATATTATGGACGTCTGGTTTGATTCTGGAATATCTCCATGGGCATCTCTTGGATACCCATTCAAGAATAAAAATACTTTCGAAAAACTGTGGCCAGTTGATTTGATAGATGAGTCCCAAGATCAGATTAGAGGTTGGTTCTGGTATCTTATGGTTTGTGGTCAGGCAAATTTTGGAAAGAAACCATACGAAACTGTTTGCTTGAATGGATGGACTTTGGATGAAAAAGGGGATAAAATGAGTAAATCTCTAGGTAATGTTATTTGGGCAGAAGATGCTTACAAACAATTAGGATCTGACACACTTAGACTATACATATGTGCTGATATAGCTCCATGGGAAACTCAGAAATTCAGTATACAAAACGCAAAAGATCTTGGAAGAAGCTTAACAGTTTTGTGGAATACTTATTTGTTTATCAACACTTACACAGAAAAACAAAAAATAAAACCTAAACTTTTGAAAGAAGACGAATGGATAATTTCTAAAATAAATTCTTTAGTAGAAGACACAACAAAGAATTTAGAGAGTTTCAGTTTTCATTTAGTTGGTAGAGGACTCATTGATTTCATTCTAAATGATTTCTCTAGATGGTACATAAAAATAGTTAGAGACAGAGTATCACCAAGCTATACAGGAGAAGATAAGAAAGCAGCTTCTTATGCACTTCATTATGTTTTAGAAAGAACAATAAAACTTTTAGCACCAATCACTCCGTTCATTTCAGAAAAAATTTATCATGGTTTGAAATTAGGAGAATCAATTCACTTAGATTCATGGCCCGATGTAGAAAAGAATTTGATAAACAAAAAAATGGAAGAGAACATGAATGTGATAAAGGAATTGATAGAGATTGTGGGATCAGCAAGACAAGAAGCAGGTATCAAACTTAGGTGGCCTTTAGAAGATGTGACAATTGAAACAAAGGATAAGAAAATAGAAGATGCTGTGAAAGGTCTTCCAGAAATTCTTCAAGTAATGGGAAATGTCAAGAAAGTGAATTTAGGAAAAACAAAGGGCAAAGAATTCGCTGGGGGTAAGCTAGGCTTAGGTAAAATTTTGATGGACGAAGCTTTGCTAAGAGAGCTTACGAGAAACATTCAAGTTTTGAGGAAGAAAGAGGGCTTAGTAGTTCATGATCACATAAAAGTTTGGATAAAAACCGATTCTGCAACCCAGAAAATCTTAGAGAAAAACAAAGACCAACTAAAAAGCGGTGTGGGAGCAAAGGAAGTTGTCTTTGGAATCTTATCTGAAAAGAAAGGTCATTTAGATTTTGAAGGAAAGACAGTAGAAATCGGCTTCAAGAAAGTTTAAGTTTATCCTACACTAATTATATTGTATGCATAAGTGGATAATAATTCTTCCTATACTAATTATATTCATATCTGGATGCACTAACATTGACATAGAGTCTCTGCTCAAAGCAGATCCTACTGTTGATTCTTATTTGAATGATTATCCAGATGCTGAATTGAATATAAAGAGGTTTGATGCTGCTTCTATAGACGAATTCGTTGATCAGATCAGAAATAGC
Source organism: Candidatus Aenigmatarchaeota archaeon (assembly GCA_043824495.1). Taxonomy (GTDB): domain Archaea; phylum Aenigmatarchaeota; class Aenigmatarchaeia; order QMZP01; family QMZP01; genus JBDRNB01. Next base: position 6,286 of record JBDRSV010000020.1, read on the forward strand.
TGTGACAATCAGGCAATTGCAACACAAGAAATGTATAGGGTGTTGTTAGTGAGTGAGAATAAAGATGATTATGTTATGATATGGGCTACGAATACAGGGGATTTTGTTTGTGTAATAAGAACCGCAGAACAATCACCAGGTCCTTCTGATGATCCAGATTTTGTATGCGAAGCAGGTGATACAATATTATGTGGTAGTTCGATTGGAGAATGTCAAGAAGGTATTCGTATATGTAAAGACAATGTGTGGGGAAGCTGTATATACAGTATAGAACCTGAAACAGAAGTTTGTGATGAGTTAGACAATGATTGTGATGGAGAAGTAAATGAGGATGATGTATGCACGGTAAATGGCTGCACAGAGGGAGAAATTCAGGAGTGCGGTATTGACACATTACCTTGTAAGAAAGGGAATCAAACATGCGTAGATGATCAGTGGGGAACATGTGAGGGTTCAATTGATCCAGAAGCAGAAACATGTGATGATATAGATAACAACTGTGATGGAAATATAGACGAAGGCGGAGTCTGTGGAGCATCATGTGAAACAGAATGGTTCTGTGTATCAAGTACTTCAGGATCATATGAAGCATACAGAATGGAAAATTGTAGCATTATAAACAACAATGCATGTGAATTTGGGTGCGAAGAAAATAGATGTGGCGCAGCTCCATTAATTGATACCAATT
>JBDRSV010000021.1:0-12532 GCA_043824495.1 Candidatus Aenigmatarchaeota archaeon
ATTTGGAATGCTTTGGGTTATTGTATTACTTTTCTTACTGTTAGTTGTATCTTTCGCTGGCTTAGCACAAGCAGATCCACAAGTTGAATGTGGCTCTACACCTACAGATGGATGTGTGGTCACAACCGACACCACATTCACCCCAGGAACATACATTTTACCTAACGGTATTTCCTTAGGAGCAAATGACGTTACAGTGGATTGTAATGGAGCTACATTAAGAGGTAGTTTCAGTGTTTCAGCCGCGGGCATTTTCATGGACAGTAAAAGCGGTAACACTATAAAGAATTGTGTTATTGAATTTTATGATGCGGATGATTTTTCAACTGCTCTTCAGATAATAAGCTCGGATAACAACATAATAGAAAATAATGTGATTCAGTTTAATCGCCATGGAGCTTGGTTAATGTTAGGATCTTCTAGTAACGAGATAAAAAATAATAACATTAAATTTAATAACGGTGACGGAATTAAACTTCAGGGCGTTTCAGGAAACGACGTTTACCAAAACAATTTAATAGATAACGTGAATCAAGTATCCGACACGGAAACAAACAATTGGGACGGAGGAGATTACATGATCGGTGGAAACTATTGGAGTGATCATCCTTGTGCTGATACAGAAGAGCCTTATGATATTTGTGACAATATCTATACTTCAGGATTAGTTACAGATAATTTCCCTTTCGAATTCCAGGATGGGTGGGATCTAAATAGACCTCCTATAATGAATACAATTACAAATAAGAATGTGAACGAAGGACAGACACTTCAATTTACAGTGTCTGCAGTAGACCCTAACAGCGGAGATACATTATCATATACAGTTATATCGGGTCCAGGTTCTATGAATGGAAATCAATATTTGTACACACCTGGTTGGGATTCCAATCATAATAACGAGAATTATGGTATTACAATAGAAGTGGCTGATGTTCATGGAGGAACGGATAATGATACTTTCCAAATAACAGTTACCGATGTAAATAGAGCTCCAATATTAACTGATCCTGAACCAAATTTAGTGATAAACGTTTTAGAAGGGGAAGTAGCAGTAATTTACGCTGATGCAATAGATCCAGAAGAAGATGAAATAATTTATTCTGTTTCAGATCCTCAGGAAAAAACAGACTTTGTATTAACTGTTATTCAGAGTGCTCTTTTTGAATGGCAAACTGACTGTAATAGTGCTGGAACTTATGAAGTCACAGTGATGGCAGAGGATGATATGAACCCACCAATGCATGATGATATACTTGTTACAGTTATAGTTGAAGAGGCATTAGCAGATTCTCCTAATTGTGCTCCAATGTTATATCCGATCCGAGACATTAATTCAAATGAGAAGACCACAATAGTAATTTATCCAAAAGCCATTGATTTCGAAGGAGATCCAATAAATTATAGTATTAATTCAACGTTGTTCACCTGGACAGGTTACTCTTGGTACTGGATTGTGAGTACCCATGATTCTGGGGAATACGATTTCACAGTGACTGCAGACGATGGACAAGTAAATCCAGTGACAGAACAAACAGTTCATGTTTCTGTGAGTAATACGTGCAGGATATTCAACAAGAAATTATGGATGTGGGATTGCGATCTTTATTATTTGAACCCAAGTAACCATGTAGCTCTCAAATAATTAGATAATTGTAGCTAAAGTATAACATTTACTAATTCTTAATCTACATAATATAAAGAGTATTTGGAGATGTAGTTAGCTATGCGATTAAAACTCGCGATTTCACTCGTGGTTGCAGTAATTTTGTTCTTATCAGTTACTAGTATTTACGCTCCACAGTCCAGTGAACCTGTTATTCAGCAATATTGCACAGAATTTTTTTCATGTTTAGAGAATGGAACAGGAATAACATGCCAATGCGACCCTATAAATAAAAGTGATAATATATACGTAAACGGGTCCATCGGAAGTTATTTGGTCACAACATCGGGCACAGGATCTGCTATAATCAATGCTTCTTTTAATCAGAGTAGTATTCCAGATGGAAGTAATATAACAAATGTTACATTGTTTATGGAGTGGGCTTCTAGTCATGACACAAGCGTAACGTGTTCAATCGAACTTTATACTGGAACATGGGAAATAGTTAATACCACATGTTTAACTACAGAGGACAACTATTCATATAATTTAAATTCCTTTATAGACACCGAGATAAAAGCCGAAAGTTTAATGATAAGAGTTAATGTGACAAGTCTTAGTGGAACCAGATGGTTGATATTAGATAATATTTATGTCAACGTTACATACCTCCCGCCACATAGAACAAACAACTATAACTTAACATATTCTAATGGTAGTATTGTTCCTGATGGGTTGGTAGTGTATAGGAATGAGACATTTAATGCATCTGCTTATTGGGAGACTGATAATGTTTACAATGCGCTTGTTGAACACAATGGAACAGGAAGCTTTGTGAATTATAGTTTTAATGAGAGTGCAGGATTCTATCCGCTTACTGGCAACTGGTCTAATTATACATTAAATTTAAGCAATGGTACACTGTTTTCCACTCCTGGTATCATCGTATTTAGAATGCACACGGAGGATGAATATGGTCAATGGAATAGTACACAGGTTGATCACTACTTGGCTTTGTGGGGAGAGAATCAGTTGACTAATCTAACATTCGATTCTACTACACTTATCAATGGTTCTAGTTCTGTTGTTTATTGTAATGTAAGTGATGTGAATACATCTGCTGCTATTGGTGGTTACAATGTATCCTTCTATCAAAACGATGTCCTGTGGAATTATTCTCTTACAAATGCTAGTGGTATATCCAATGTAACTTATGTGGATAGTTCAACTGCAGCTCAGAATATTACATTCAAATGTAATATAACATCTGATTCTAGCTTGTTCTACTTCTCATCATCAGTGTACGAACAGTCAAGTAATGTCAGCATAGTGACGATTAACACAATAAATATGACAGTAAATTATTCCATCTATAACAGAGGAGAAAACGTGACATTCGTTTTGCTAGATAACTATAACAATACAATCAGCAATGTTTCTTGGAACATTACGTGGATTAATTATACTGAAACTGTGGAGATTATTTATGACCAAACAAACGAAACTTATTATCATACAATAAGCGACACTGAAAACGTAGGGAATCATACAGTGCTAGTTAATGTAACTAAGAATGGAGAATATTTTCAATCTAATTGGACATTTAATATAAGCTCAACTCTTATAGCTAATTTTTCTTATCCACCAGAAAACACAACGTATGTTATAGACACACCTATAGCTGATCCTCAAGTTCAAGTTTTCAATATAAGAAATGAAAGTTTGGGATATAGCATCACATCGGTTTTTGACTGTCCTGGTGTAGGTACGGTAGCACTGTCAACACAAGATTATGTGATTTATAATTCAACAACGGATTGTGATGCCCCTTCAGCAGCAGGAGCGTTTAACTTAATAGCGAGAATGGGAGTTATTGGAGACTCGAGGAACAATTTAAATGTTACCTTGTCTTTGATAGCTGTTAATCCTGGACAGAGTGTTAGATACTCCAACATAACTTATGCGTCTAATGGGACAAACATAACCGATGGCGATCAGTTCTATAGAAGTGATATTCTTAATATTACAACTTTCTGGAATACCAGTAACGTAACACTTGCCTATGTAGAACACAACGGAACAGGAAGTTTTGTGAACTACACGGTGAATGATACTAATGCTTCTGGTTATTATCCTACTTTGGGTAACTGGAGTAATGGAACTCTTAATTTAAGTGATTTCACAAGATTCCTAAAAGCAGGTAATATAGTTGTTAGAATGCATGCCCATGATGTATATGATCAAACAAATTCAACAGTAGATCATAATTTCTCTTTCTGGGGAGATGCCAATGTTTCTGACTTTGATTATGATGGTTCTTCGATAATCAATGGAAGCAGCATAAACTTCTATTGTAATGTAAGTGATGTCAACACGTCTTCAATACTAGAAAATTATAATGTGACTTTCTATCAAAATGGTGTTCAGTTTAATTATTCTCTTACAAACTCAAGTGGAATAGCTACTGGGTTGTACACTGATAGTTCCACAGTTAACCAGAATATTACTTTCAAATGTAACATAACAGATCATGCTCCAGTTTTCTATAATAATTCAGCTGGAAGTGAAGCAGGATCCAATGTGAGTGTAGTCACCTTGAGTACAATCAACTTAACAAACAACATGACAGTAAGTAATGCGACCGTGTATAACCGGGGAGAGAACATGACTATAGCTGTTCTGGACTCTGATAATAATACTGTGAATTCTCTTTCATGGAATGTGACCATTGTCAAGTTTAATGAAACCGCAAATATCACGTTCAGCCAGACAAATGATACATACACATACACACTGAATACAACGGAACCAGTTGGTAATTATTCTATATTTGTGAATGTGAGTAAAGGAGGAAACTATTTGGAGACCAACTGGACATTTAATGTGTCTAATGAATTGTCAGCAACATTCTACAAACCACTTGAAGGCTCGTCAATAGCTACTAGTGGAATCATAACAGATCCTGTTGTTGTGATATTAAATGCTAGAAGTGAAAACTTGAGCTACATTGTTAATGTTTCTGTAGAATGTCCTAATACTGGTGGATCACTTGCTAACACAACAGCTAATGCAACAAACACCACATATGAGAATGCAGGTTTAACATGCACTGCTCCTTCAAGTGCGGGGGCATTCCAGATTATTGCTAACACAAGTGATACTTCTGGTAATTTAGGTAACGGTACAGTGGGTCTAACAGCAACCGCTTCTGTTACAGTTGTTACTGGTGGCGGAGCTGGTGGAGGATCAGCTCAGCCACTCAACTGCACTTGTGATGAATGGGTAAGTCAGGAATGTGGAGCTGGTGGATGTGATGTTAATTCCATATTCCAAACCAGAACATGTAGTCCTTCTGCTTGTTCAAATGAAACACGGTGTGTGGCTTCTCCAAGTTGTATTGGTGTTCGTGATTTCGAATTTAATGTGAGTACAGAAGAGATAACGGTAGTGCAAGGAAATAGTGATACTGTTGTGGGTTCTGTTATTAACACTGGAGATTTCTTATTGGATATGAATGTTACAATACAAGCTGATTGTTGTGAAATAAATCCTATTGAAGGATTCACATTAGAACCAAAGGAAACAAAAAATTTCCCTGTGAATATTCATGTTCCTCTATCACAAACACCAGGAACTTACGTAGCTACGGTACAAGCTATTACACGAACATTAACAAAAGAAAACTCGGTTAAGATCATAGTTCAGCAGCATCCTTTGATACCTAAGATTAAACAGATGGAATCGAAGTTAGTGGAATTAGAAAGACTTATAGCAGATAGCAGAGACGCTGGTGTTCCTGTGGCTGAGTTAGAAGAGTTAGCAGGAAACATAGAAACTGCAATAGGATCAGCTAAAGAAGGGATACAACAAGACAATTTGGACAAGCTTGAATCTCAAATAAACTTCGCAGAGAGTAATGTAGGATTAATAGAAACACGATTGGCTCAATTGGGAATAGTTAAGATTCTGGCTGAAAATAAATTCGGGATAGGCGGAGCATTTTTATTTGGGTTGTTTTTTGCATATTTGTTTTCCCAGGTAGTGATTCCTTACATGAGACTGGGAAGAAGTATAGGAAAACTTCTAGGCGAAGAGAAAGAACTTGTTGGAACAAGACAAGCAACAGAAAAACAATATTTCACAAGAAGGATAGATGAAAAAACATTTAACACAATTATGATAAGTGGACAAGGTAAAATACTCAAAGCGCGTTCTCAGTTGAAAATAATGAAAGAAGAACGAAGCAGCTTGATTAAGGCAAGACTTACACCAAAGGCTTTGTTCAACTGGCTTAAGTCTGGACCAAAAAAACTTGGTGGAAAATTCAGAAGAAACAAGAGACAAGAATTCATGTTCCAAAGATAAACACAAAACTTCTTTAGGAGGCTTCTTAATAATTAATATATGACAGAAAGAACCCGAGTTTCTACGGGAATCCACGGTCTTGACGAAAAAATGCAAGGCGGATTTTTTAGAGGAAGTGTAAACTTACTCACAGGTAAGACTGGTACGGGAAAAACTGCTTTCTCCTCATCTTTTATTAGACATGGTGCTATGATAAACGAGCCAGGATTATATGTAACAACCGAACAACGAGCGGAAGATATCAAAGGCGATATATTTTCAATGTTTAATTGGGATTTTGCAGAACTAGAAAAAAAGAGAATGGTTAAATTTATTTCGATAAAACCAATATTCCCATCAAGAACAACAGCATTAGAAGATGTGAATAAAATTGTTAAATTGTATATTTCTAGTATTCTAGATCAAGTTAAAACAAACATGGCTGAGATTAAAGCACAGAGAGTTGTAATAGATTCTATTTCTATAATTGAGATGTTCATAAGAGATGAATATTTATCAAGAGTGGCTTTAATGCAGTTAATAGATAACATAAGACAAACTGGAGTCACGTCGTTAATAACAGGAACTATACCAGAAACATCAGAAGCTCTTTCAGGTGGAGGAATAGTAGAATATATAGTAGACTCTGTGGTCAAACTAGACTTCGTTCCTATTTCAGAAGAATTCAAAAGAACACTCACGATAAGAAAAATGAGAAGAACAGATCACTCAACAATGATACATCCATTTGAAATGGCAAAATTTGGAATACAATTAATTGAAATTGAGTGAAATTATGGTTAACGGACGCGCTTTAATCGCAATTATTATTATCGCAATAGTTTTCTTAGTTGGAATAAAAGCTCTCAATGCAACATCAAGTAAAGTGTGCTCTATAGACATTGATTGTGTTATATACAAAACACAGTGTTGCACAGAGTGTGACATGGGTGAATCTGTGAGTAAATTCTATACCGGGCCATTAACAATAGAAAAAGCTGTTTACTGCTCTACAACAGTCATGTGTCCTAAGATGGATTGTATTGATTTACCAATCATAGATCCGGTTTGCAATCAAAACATGTGTGATACAAAAATTAATTGTGAAAAAACATGCGATGCTCTACACAAACAATTAGAACAATTTGAAGGTAGAGAAGGATTCGAAGATTACATTCCTCAACGGATAGACGAATTTAATGAAGAATTCGGTTGCAATTGTTAATTCTGGAGTATTCCAAAAGAATCATATATAAGGGGTTTGGACTATTCATAAATATGGAACTTTTTACAGAGACGAGAGAAATCAAAGACAAAAAAACAAAAGAGGTTTTTGAGGCTATAGTTTCTAATTGGCCAGCTAATCCAGTAGAGGTTGCTGGAGCTTTGGATGATGAAGGGAAAGTAAAGACATTATCAGCAAAATACTTGTATCATTTTAAGAAACTAGAAAAATTAAACAAAATCCAAATGAAGAAACTGGGAAATACTTACATAGCATGGCCTTCTGATGTGGAAAAGATTAGAGTAGCCCATGAAATTTTAAGAGATGATTAGAATGTTTGGAGTGATGAAAAAGCTTTTGATGGCAAGACAGATTAAATTTGAAGAGGGACGTATAGTGCTTTTTGGTCAGAGAATTTTCATGATACCAACGTATAGTTATATCACTTTACAATTGAAACTAGAAGAGTCTGGGTTAGCGCATTTAATTTATCATAGTACAAAAGATTTGGGAAAACAGTGGACACTCGATCTTCAGAAAAACTACAAAACAAATCACAAGTATGTTGTAGATTGGGGAATAAACATAGTCAACCTAGCTGGATATGGTGTTGCTGAGACTGTTAAAGATGATCCAGAAAATAATCATTCTGCTTTTAGATTAAAAGATTCTGCTACTGCCGAATATGTGTTAAAGGCATTGAAAAAGAAAAGCGAATACCCTGTATGCCATTTATTCAGAGGAATGATAACAGGAACGTTTTCCGTTTTATATAAAACAGATTTGGATGGGATAGAAACTAAATGTAAAGCAATGGGATATCCACATTGCGAATTCATACTCAAACCTAAAAAAGAGTTTGACTTGACTGACAAACAAATCAAAAGGCAGTTAGGATGATGGAAAAAGACGTTGTCATAATAGGAGCAGGGGTAGCCGGTTTATATCTATCTAAAATGCTTGAAAGAAAGGGCATTAGTTACATCACTCTTGAGAAGAATTATTTTGTTGGTAAATATGGAAACAGAGTGATCAATAAAGATGTTTTTAGAAAGGTTGGTCTTAGATATGATGATACAATAAGACCAATTAAAAAAATGAATTTCTATTCTCCTTCTGGTATTGTACTTACACATTCTAGTGAAGATAGAGGATTTGTTGTAAACCTAAGAGAAGTTGAAAAAACATTGTACAGATCCATAATAAACAAAGACAACATAAGGCTAAGACAAAGTGTATCTAAAATAGATTTAGAAAACGGTGTGGTCAGAACACAAGAACTTGAAATAAAAGCTAAGATTATCATATTGGCATATGGTGGAGTTCAAAAAACATTTAATATAACTCCAGAAAAACCAAGATTAGCTTTGTGTTATGCACATGAAGTGGAAGGAAATGATGATATATCAATAGTACTAGATAACAAAATAACTTCTGGTTTCTATGGATGGATAATTCCAATACATGATGGTACAATAGAGATAGGATTTGGAACAACAACCCCAAATGGAATTAATTTTAAAGATGCGTTATACAGGTTGCCTCAGTTGTATAAGTATAAAGATGCAAAGGTAGTGGAAAAACTTGGGGGATATATTCCAATATCAGTTGTCAAACAAAAGAGCGGTAAGAATTGGATCCTGATAGGAGATGCATCTGGAGGAGAACCGATGTTGGGAGGCTCTATACACAAAGGTATAGATGAAGCTATACTAGCGTCTTTTGTGATAGAGAAATACTTAAATAATATTGTAGTTTCTTTGGAAGAATATGACGAGTTATGGAACTATATTAAATTGAATATAGACAAACAAGAAAAAGTAAGAATGCTTTTAGATTCGTCAGAAAATCATGAAATTGATACTAGTTTTAACATGTTACTGAAGAAACCGGTGAATGGAGAAGGTCTAATAAATGACATGTTCAAAAACATTATATCAAACCTAGAAACAGTGAAAAGAAATAAAATGGTAACTTATTGAATGTTTATGGCTATCACATTAGAAAATTTCAAGAATCTAGTATTGCCCCAATATCTCATTGTAATTCTATTCAGTTTATTCTCTAGTTATATTGTTATATCAGGTACGCTTAGTTTGTTTTTAGTGTTACCATTCTTAGCTATATCCTTTGCAATGTTCGCGTTGAATATAACAAATAATATAGTTGATATTGATCTAGATAAAATAAACAAACCTAAAAGGCCTCTACCTTCAGGTAAAATGTCTGTAAAAGAAGCTAAGATGCTTGTTGTCGTATGTGTTTTTCTATCGCTATTATTTTCCTCTTTGACTAACTGGATAACTTTTGTAATGATTATAGTGTTTCATATACTTTCTGTTCTGTATTCTATTCCTCCACTAAGACTCAAAAGATTTCTTTTCGCAGATAATATTATAGGTAGTATAATATATGGTGCCTTCCCTTTTGTGATTGCTTGGTCCCTCTTATCAGAAGAATTCTCTATAATATTTTTGATATTTTTCAGTGGACTAATATTTGCAATTGCATCAATCAAAGATTTAGAAGATGTTAAGGGAGAAAAAGAAAAAGGAATAGACACGTTGCCCATTAGAATTGGTGTAAAGAATTCTATTTTATTTACAGTGTCAATAATGTTTGTGGTATTGTTAATGATGTTTGCATCGTCTTTGTTAGGTATGATAGATTTTATTTACATTTATCCTTCTCTGGTTTCTTTGTTAATTTGGATTTTGTTTTATGTTAAATCTCGAAAAGTTAATATAGAGAAAAATGTAATTACACAATCCAAAATAATGACAACAAGTATGATAGTCGTGGCTGTTTATTATGTTTCTTTTGCTTTAGCAAGTCTATAATTCAGGTTTCTTTACAACGATTCCGTGCTTGGTTATGTTGAATGGATATACATCTTTCCCGTGATTTGTTCCTCTCATTTTTCTTATAACCAAACTTCTTGCAGAAACTTCTCCCAGACCAAGATAATTGAGTATTATTACACTGTCTGTTGCGAATTCTTCTACACCGAATCTAGAAAGAGCTTTAGAACTCTCTGGTATTTCTGAAGTTAAAATGGATGTGCATCCAACTCTTTTTAGAGTTCCAATCAAGTTCATTATCCTTCTTCTTATCTGAGCTAAATTCTCTATAACTAATCCCATTATTGCGGTCGAATCTATTACAAGTCTCGTTGCTTCCATATTGGTTATTTCATCTGCTAGAACAGCTCCAAGATTATTTACTTGTGCAGGATCATGGTAAATTATTTTACAAAGACCTTTTTTTTCAAATTTTTCAAAGTCCCAACCAAACAAAGAAGAGTCTTGTTTTATGTCCTGTGGGCTTTCTTCCAGTGAAATGTAAACACAACTTTCACCTCTTTGTAATCCTTCCCATAAGTATTGAGAAGAAAATATTGTTTTTCCCGTACCAGTCTCTCCTGTTAAAAGATTAACTGAACCTTGAATAAATCCACCTTCAATCAAGGCGTCCAGTCCAGGGATTCCCGTAGGTGTTCTTTTTATCATAATTTATACTTTGTTTACATTCCTTAAAACCATTTCTGCTCCCAGAATTAATCTATAATGTATAGCTGGCGTCTCATTTCATTAACTTTAGATTCTACACTAGAAACATCAAAATCGTTCTCTGCTGACATCCTAGAATTACCAACACTGTGAAAGAAATCGGTCATTTCTGGTGTTTCTGGCATGAATACTCCTATATCTAAACCAACCGTGCCCGAGACTGCTGGTTTAACTATGTGGTTTATGGCAAAATTTCCTGGATTTTGATAATACTCATTCAAAGCCATTGGAGCAGCATAACCAACGCTTATACTATATATCAATAGCTTGCTGATCTCATCAGCTTCACTGAATGCTATGAGATCTTCAGGATCTCTAGAAGCAATACCTTCCATTAATACTACAGCTGAATCCAGTTTATCTGCGGATTCTTCCATGAGTCTATACATTGCATCCTTGAAAACATCTTCGGATCTTATATCTTCTAATGCTTTTTCTGAAGTCAAACTTTCTCCTATTTTATTTGTAATCCCGCTTATGACCAACTTGGTAACAAAATCTTTTCCGTAATCAGCTAACGTCTTACCAGCTTCTGCCACTATATGGGCTTTACCTGCAGTGCTTGATGGAAGAAGAGAAAATAAAAGTCCTGTAACTTTTTGTGTTGCATCTAAAGTGAATTCTGCAAGATTTGTTGTTGCAAGAAATTCCCTGTATTTAGCAGATGTTTCTTTGGTTCTGTTTATCAAATCATCTTGTTTGATGTATTTACACATTCTAGCTGCTGATGTGATTGTGTCGCAAATATCAGGGCCTATAGAACCAGGCAATATATCATTATTTTCATCAACGATCAACCAAAGTTGATTTAGATTGCCTTCTCCATGATTGTTCACTACGAAGTGAGCTCTGTAAATATTACCATCGTGTGCTATTCTATATCCCTGGAATAAACCGAGATGATCAGGATGGTATTTGATAAAATCTGTATAACCAGGAACTTGTTTTTCAAATGGAATGGCTTGAGCTGTAGCTGCACTTGGCCGAAGGGCTAATGGAATGCTCAATAGTGAGTATTTTCCTATTTTCATGATTAATTCTGAACCAAAGGCTTTTAATTATTAATTCCAATAGCTGTGCATGGAAGAAGACATTCTGGATTATTTGTCAAACAAAAGAATAATCATTGATTCTCTAATCAAAACATATTTACCAAAGAACATAGATAAGAACTTCACTAATTGGGCCTTTGGAAAATCAACTTACAAATTTGATCTAGATGCAATAAACAATTCTATAACAAGACCTATATGGGATTTCCTAGAGAGAGGTGGGAAGAGGTGGAGACCTGCCATGTTCCTGTTGATAGCAGAAGCCCTCGAAGGAGATTTAAATAAAATAACCGATTTTTGTATTGTTCCGGAATTAGCACACGAAGGTTCCATAATGATAGATGATATTGAGGATATGGGAGAAACAAGAAGAGGTAAACCGTGCACTCATAAAATATTTGGAATTGATATTGCAATAAATGCTGGAAATATGATGTATTTCCTTCCATTATTAGTTTTCTTGAGAAACAAGGACAAAATAGACCAAGACATGCTCATGAAAGCCTATTACGTGTATTCACAAGAAATGATAAATCTCAGTGTAGGTCAAGGAATTGATATTTGGTGGCATAAAGGTAAGAAAGATGATATTGAAGAAGAAGAATATTTACAAATGTGTGCTTACAAAACGGGCACACTGGCTCGCATGGCTGCTAAATTGGGAGTTGTTTTATCCGGAGGAACCGAAGAACAAGAACAAAAACTAGGAAAGCTAGCAGAATCTATTGGGGTTGCG
>JBDRSV010000022.1:0-10884 GCA_043824495.1 Candidatus Aenigmatarchaeota archaeon
CCATCTATCCATTCAACTGTTGCATTATCATAAGCAAATGCGCGTTTTGTGACTAGATTGTAAACATTGTTTGACCAGTTCTGAATTGTTGTGTATCTCAAACGAGAACCAGGCTTTGCAACAAGTTCTACAACTGCAGAATGTAAAGAATCTGAAGTGTATGTAGGAGCTGTGCAGCCTTCTACATAATGTACAAAACTGTTATCCTCTGTTATTATTAGAGTTCTTTCAAATTGACCAACATTCTTTGTGTTAATTCTAAAATATGCTTGCAAAGGTACATCAATTTTGACGTCCTTAGGAACATAAACAAAGCTTCCTCCAGACCAGACAGCAGAATTCAATGCGGAGAACTTGTTATCATTCATTGGTATTATAGTTCCGAAATACTTCTTGACTAATTCTGGTTGCTCCTGAAGTGCTGTGTCCATGTCAATGAAAATTACACCTTGTTTTGTTAGATCATCTCTAAGATTATGATAAACAACCTCTGAGTCATACTGTGCTCCAGCTCCTGCTAAGAATTTTCTTTCAGCTTCTGGTATTCCTAGTTTTTCAAAAGTCTCTTTTATTGTTTTTGGGACAGTTTTCCAGTCTCTTGATTTTGTATCAGTTGGTTTTACATAATAATATAAATTATCAAAATCTATCCCAGAAAGATCTGCTCCCCATGTAGGCATCTTTTTCTTCCAGAAAACTTCTAGAGCTTTTAATCTGTAATCTCTCATCCATTCTGGTTCTTTTTTCATCTCAGAAATTTTTTCAACTATTTCTTTGGTGAGACCCCTCTCTGACTTGAACACATGGCTTGCAGGGTCGCTGAAACCATATTTGTAATCCTCTTTTACTATAGGCTTAGCTTGGGATGCCAACTAAATCGCCCCCCTTTGCTAAATTCTCATAACCATAATGTTCTAATTCTTCTGCTAACTCATGGCCACCAGATTTTACTATTCTACCTTTGATCATTACGTGAATATGATCTGGTTTTATGTATTTTAGTAATCTCTGATAATGCGTAATCACAATTATGCCCATCTTTCCTGAGAAATTGTTAACTCCCTCAGAAATGACTTTCAATGCATCAATATCAAGACCAGAATCTGTTTCATCCAAAATTGCTATTTTTGGTTTTAATATAGAAAGCTGTAGTATCTCTGATTTCTTTTTCTCTCCACCAGAGAAACCCTCGTTTAGATATCTGTTAGCGAAAGAATCGTCCATTTTAAGTGTTTTCATGTTTTCCTTCAAAACCTCTCTAAACTGAGTTACACTTACTTGGTCATTGTGTAGAGTGTTGTAAGATGTTCTAAGAAAATCTGATAATTTAACTCCTGGTATTTCACTTGGGTATTGAAATGACAAAAATAAACCAAGCTGGGCTCTTTTGTCTGTAGAAAGCTCATTTACATCTTTATCATCAATTAATATTCTCCCTTTTGTTATCTCATATCCAGGATGGCCCATTATTGTGAGAGCTAAAGTACTCTTACCAGAACCATTAGGACCCATTATAGCATGAATTTGGTTGTTGTCTATCTCTAAATCCACACCCCTGAGGATCTCTTTTCCCTCTACGCTCACGTGTAGATCGACTATTTTTAGTTTTGTCATGGAAATTACCTGATTATTATATATTACTCGTCATCTATATTTATAAGTGTTAATACTATAAAATATTAATAAATATGTATAATACTTATATAATATAAAGCGATAATATATTGATTAACATGCTAGCGGATAAACTGGGTATAGACGAGAAAGATAGTAAGATTATCTCATGGTATATGGAAGAACCCCTTATTTCGCAGAGTGAGATCTCCAAAAGGCTAAAGATATCTCAACCTTCTGTAAATGTGAGGATCCAGAAGCTGATAAATAGAGGCATATTGAAATTCAACGTTGGAATTGAGTTCAATAAGAGTAATTTGTTCCTCACTAGGGTAGATCTTACATCAAAAGATCCTCATCACACACTAGAGAACCTAAAAGGGTGTTCATTCTTCGTAAATGGCTTCATAATGTCAGGTAAGAACAATTTATCTGTTTTCCTGGTAAATGAAAATCTAAAGAAGATAGATGAGATCATAAACGAGTACATACGGAAAGATTCTCAAGTATCTGACATAAATGTTAATGTCGTTGTTTCTTCAGCAAAAGACTTCGTATTTGGTGTTAATCTGAATCATGCGGCTACACCTAAAATGTGCCTAGATGTTAATTCTTGCAAAGAATGTAAGCGAATGTTGGAAAAGCAGGCATATTAGTCGAAATTTCTATGTGAGGATGTCGGTTTTAAGACGAAAGCACATGGCATCAAAATTCTACAGTAAAGGATATTTTTGAATATATTCACCAAAAGATCCAAATGTTTATATACTAGCTTGGACAATAACTTACTACATGTTGTATGTATCTATGGATGGAGATACAATATACGGTAGTTGCTGGAAAATGGTTATTTGCCAAAAAGGAAATCTAAATGAAGTGTCCTTACTGTGGAACAGATGAAAATAGGGTCACGGATAAAAGAGAGACCGAGGATTTCCAAGTTACCCGAAGGCGACGTGAGTGCCTTAAGTGTAACAAAAGATTTACAACATATGAGCGAATGGAGACTCTTGATTTCACAATTGTCAAAAAAGACGGCAGCAGAGAACAATATGACAGAAACAAGCTCTTGGCTGGAGTTTTACATGCTTGTGAGAAGAGGCCGATACCAAGATCAAGTATCGAAGAAATGATAAACAAAATTGAAGCTGACCTAAAAGTAAAAAACACAAAGGAAATAAACAGTAGCCATGTCGGTGAATCTGTGATAAAAGAATTACAACAACTTGATAACGTGGCCTACATAAGATTTGCATCTGTTTACAGAGAGTTTACAGATTTGGAATCTTTTGAAAAAGAGTTAACAAAACTCAAAAAAATCCAAGTAAAATAAATGGGTGTGTTAATGGCTGAAGAACAAAATAGAGAAGAAACTAATATAACAAAAATCAGGAAAAGGGATGATACGATTGTTCCTTTCGAAAGAAAAAGAATTACAGATGCTATTTTTAAAGCCGCTAAAGCTGTTGGCGGATCAAATGATATAATTGCTGATAAATTAGCAGATCAAGTTGTAATAGAAATCAATCAAAAATTCCACAAGAGAAGTATACCAGCAGTGGAAGAAATTCAAGATATAGTTGAAAAAGTTCTGATAGATAATGGTCATGTTAAGACAGCAAAGGCTTACATTTTATATAGACAGAGAAGAAGCGAAATAAGAAGTGCTCAGAAACAGATAATGAATGGAAGAACAACAAAAATGCCATTCACATTGAATGCACTAAAAGTTCTGGCTGGTAGATACTTACAAAGAGATTCGAAAGGCAATGTTGTAGAAATACCAGAAGAAATGTTTAACAGAGTGGCAAAAGTTTTAGCAGAGGTTGAGAAAGATTACGGGAAGAGTGATAAGGAAGTAGAAAAAATAAGAAAAGAGTTTGAAGACATTATGTTTAACATGGAGTTTACCCCAGCAGGAAGAACATTAACTAATGCTGGTGCTCCAACACCATTGGTTTCAAATTGTATTGTTTTACATATGGAAGACAGTATGAAGGGAATATTTAATACGCTAAGAGATGCCTCCCTTCTACAA
Organism: Candidatus Aenigmatarchaeota archaeon; assembly: GCA_043824495.1. GTDB lineage: Archaea > Aenigmatarchaeota > Aenigmatarchaeia > QMZP01 > QMZP01 > JBDRNB01. The sequence goes on from JBDRSV010000022.1 coordinate 3,653, forward strand.
CAAGCAGGTTCTGGCTTGGGATTCCCATTCCATCTTCTTAGACCTGCAGGAAGCATTGCAAAGAGCTCAAGAGGAGTTGCTTCTGGTCCTGTTTCTTTCCTCAATGTATATAATGATGCTTTTGGTGTGATCAAACAGCAAGGTAGACATGGAGCCAACATGGCTATCATGCAAGTTGATCATCCTGATATATTAGATTTTGTTCATTGTAAATCCGTTGAGGGTGAAGTCAAAAACTTCAATATATCTGTTGGTTTAACAGACAAATTCATGGAAGCAGTTAAAAATGATGATCCAAATCCATGGGAATGTGAATTCAAAGGAGAAAAAATATATACTAGGAGAATAGTTAGAGATAGATTCAGAAACATAACATCTATAAAAGAAGAAAAAATGACAGCAAAGAGAATATTCGAAGAAATTGTTTCAGCTGCATGGAATAATGGAGAGCCTGGTATTGTTTTCTTGGATACAGTAAACAAAACAAATCCTTTGCCACAACTAGGTAGAATTGAAGCATGTAATCCTTGTGGTGAACAGTTCTTACATGATGGTGATGTATGCAATTTAGGAAGCATAAATCTCTCCAAATTCGCAAAAGATGGTAATGTTGATTACGAAAGATTGAAGAAAGTAACTAGATTGGCTGTAAGAATGCTTGATAATGTTATTGATAAAACAGACTTCCCAGTTGAGAAAGTTAACAAAACTTTCAAGTCCAACAGAAGAATTGGATTGGGTGTTATGGGATTCGCTGACATGTTGTACAAATTGGGAATAAAATATAACTCCAAAGAAGGATTTGAAATGGCAGAGAAGGTTATGGGATGCATACAAGAAGAATCACATAAAATGTCATCAGAGCTTGCTGAAGAAAAAGGTGTGTTCCCTAATTATCCTTTCAGTGTCTATAAAGAAACTGGAGTTAAGATGAGAAATGCTGCTCTTACAACAATTGCACCAACAGGAACAATATCAATGATGTTTGACGTTTCTAGCGGTTTAGAACCTCACTTTGCTCTTTCTTTTGCAAAATCAGAAGTTATGGGAGGACAAACTCTTTATTACGTAAACAATGACTTCGAAGCTGAACTTAAGAAAAGAGGATTATTCTCAGATGATTTAATGAGAGACATATCAAAGGTTGGAACAATTCAGGGGATGAAAGAGTTACCAGAAGACTTAAGAAAAATTTTTGTAACTGCAATGGATATTCCAGCAGAAGATCATATTAAAATGCAATCTCATTTCCAAAAGGTTGTCGATAACAGTATAAGTAAGACAATAAACTTCCCTAATACAGCAACAAAAGAAGATGTGATGGAGGGTTATTTGCTTGCTTGGAGTCTTGGATGTAAAGGCTGTACAGCGTATAGAGACGGAAGTAGAGAAATTCAGGTCTTAGAGATTGTTTCAGAAGACGACAGGAAAAAAGAAAAGAAGAGAGTTGATCAGGTTGTAAAAGAAAGCAAAAAGAAGGCAGAGTCAATAGCAGTTGAAACTGAAGCTGTTCCTATACCTCAGCAAGAGAAAAATTTAGAAGAATTTAAACAAGAAGCATATCATTCAGAAGTTCCTATACTAGCAACTCCACCATCAACACAGTATACAACAGAAATGACAAGCGCAGAAATGACAATAGATCCAAATGTTGATACTCATATAGTAGACATGATCACAACTCCTCAACCACCTATGCATACAACAAAACAAACACTTCTTGTGCCAGAGACACCTAGTGGTGGAATGTTGAGTAGCGGTGGTATGTTAAATGGTACTGGAATGACAAACGGAATGTCATCTAATGGAAATGGTATGTTATCAAATGGTAATGATATGACATCAAATGGTAATGGGTTTGCTATTCCTAATGGGAATAGCGTGTTATCAAAGAAAAGTATGAGAGATTTGAAAGCATGTCCAGAATGCAGTAGCCCAAACATAACTTTCAATGAAGGATGCTTTAATTGCAGGGAATGCGGGTTTTCTCTTTGTTCTTTGTAAGACCTTTTTAATTCCTACAATCAAATTCTAAATATGGTAGAAATCAGAACAGCAAAATTGGAGGATTTAAAAGAGATTCAGAGGCTTAATCAAATTCTATGTAAGAAGGAGCATGATGAATACGATCCTCTAATTATAGGAGACTGGCCATATAGAAAAGAAGGAGAAGAATTTTTTAAAAACAGGATCATAGAAGAGGATGGTTTTGTTGTGGTGGCTATTAAGAATAATATTATTATAGGTTATCTTGCAGGAGGTCTATCAAAGCCTTTGAGTTACAGGAAAATAGATAAAATGGTAGAACTGGATAACATGTTTGTTCTTGATGCTTACAGAAGTTCGGGTATAGGTTCTAAGCTATATAATGAGTTTGTTAAATGGTGTAAGAAGACAGGAACTAAGAGAATACTTGTCCATGCTTCTGCACAAAACAAAAAGGGAATAGAATTCTATAAGAAAGTTGGTTTCAAAGAATATACAATGGAATTAGAAACTGAGGTTTGATATGAAAATAACAGTTTGTGGAAGCATGGTTTTCTCAGAAAAGATGGCAGAAACAAAAAAAGAGCTTGAAAATCTAGGCCATGGAGTGTTTATATCAAGTTTTGCAGAGAAATATGTAGGTAAAACTGAAAAAGAAAAAGAACAGCAAACAATATATGACAAGAATGAAAATGATGCCATACGTGAGTTTTGGGAGAAGATCAGAGAGAGTGATGCCATACTCGTGTTGAATTATGATAGAAAGGGTATCAAAAACTACATAGGTGGTAATACCTTAATGGAGATAGGGTTTGCTCACGTACTAAACAAGAAGATATTTCTAATGAATCCTGTACCAGAGATAGAGTATTATAAATCAGAGATTGAAGCTGTTAGGCCTGTTGTTATTCATTCTGATTTCACTAAAATTAGTTAAACTTAACCAAAGCTTTTACCGCATCCACATGAAGCAGAAGCATTTGGATTGTTGAATTTGAATCCTGATTGTTGAAGAGTTTCTACATAATCTACTTCAATTCCTTTTAGAAGTTCCATACTCTCTGGACTTACAAACAATCTAAGACCATGAGCTTCAATTACTATGTCATTATCTGCAGGTTCTTTCTCGAAATCCATGTCATATGTGTTTCCTGCACATCCTCCTGCAAGAACACCTAGTCTGATACCATATTCTTCTTTACCTTGTTCTTTTAGAAGAACTTTAAGTTTTTCTGCTGCTTTTGCTGTTAACGTAACGTCTTCGCCTGGTTCATGCTTATGATCTGTTTTAGAATCTTGGTTTTTGAATTTCTCTCTTTCGGCAGTTATGGCTTTGTTTATGTCGTTTACAATGTTGTCTATAACCTTATCGTCAAGACCGTGTCCACGAGCACCTGCTTCTATACTTTCGTATGGATTAACATGGCACCCAACGCAATGCAGTCCATATTCTAACATAATCTCTGATGATTTAGGAAAGGTTTGTATAACCTCACCTATAGTCATAGACTTTGTTACTACTAGTATCTCTGCCTCTTGTTGGGTCATAAAATCACCATAACTTTAAACTATTTTTTCGCCTGTTTCGACATTTGTTACGTGTATAACGTTTACAGGGCAACCTTCCGCAGCTGCTTTCATGTTTTCTAGATCAGCTTCTTCGATTTCTACGACGAACATACCGTTTTTCTTTCCGTCCTTTAAATCAGCTTTTCCGTCAGCGTTCATTTCCCAGTATTTTTCGTCAACTGCTGCGCAAACGCCTGCACCAATGCAACCGTCTCTGTCGTATTCTACTTTAAATTTAGCCATATAATATCACCTTATTTTTCTTTATTATATGTCACGAATCCTTTTAAGTATTAAAGGATACTTAGCATCCGTCTCCTGGGCTACAACCAGCTCCGCCTGCTGGGTGCTTCATTGTTGCTTTTTTAATTGCACCGCCTCCGGCTTTACCTGCCCCTGCTATTACACTATCAAGAGATACGAAGTTTTGTGGTTGTGCAACTTCTTGTATTATACCAGGTTCGTCTCCCCAGTCAGGTGTAGGTTTTACTTTGACCAAAGATCTTCTGTTCTTGTTGTAGTTATCAACAATTACTTTGATCTCTTCTTCTGATAGTTTTCTGTGATGCTTATCTGCGTTTAATGATTTTCCTGTTTTTTTCTCCCACTCTTCTGCAGGAATACTGTACTTTCTTTGTATCTTATCTCTGTACATCTCAGGAATCACATTAAATGTGCAGAACGGCAAAACCTTTCCGTCAGGTGTTGCGTAATGTATATCACACTTGTGTATTCTGTCTATATCCCAGTTGTAAGGATCTTGGAAATGCATCATTCCAATGAACAAAGAGTTGTGATGCAAATCAGCTAAACCGTGGTAATTGCCTCCTTGCAGTGCTCCAGCAAGCATTCTTACAAACTTAAGATCCTTTGGCTTTTCATCGTTATTTACGTATTTCCTTATGTTTAACATAAGGTTAGCCATAACTTTTGCTTTTGTGAGATTCTTGAATCTTGCGGAATTCATCTCCTTTGTTAGTTCACCGATGTAGTTGAAGAATCCTTCAATGTCAAAGAACCTTGGTAATGGAACCATCTTATCTCCGTCTTTGAAGATATATGTAGCCATTCCACAAGCAAAGTGAATTGATAATCTGTATTTTGGTTCTTCTTTAACAGCTTCTATAAAGTCTGTTATTTGCTTTGCGCATGGTACTGGGAACCAGTCATTCTTTGTTATTTGTCCATTTGTTTGTTCCTCAATTCTCTTGATAGCTCCTGGTATTGTTATTCTCTGTTCTCTTCGAAGCTTTTCAGGCATTCTACCTACAAGAGAAACTGGTTGGAAATTTACAGATCTTACTACTCCCATGTTGCTGAAACCAAATCTAATTATGTCTCCCAACTCGTGATCGTTTATTCCTCCAATTACAGTTGGAACAAGCACGATTCCTATATCTGCTTTTTTACAGTTTCCTATAGCTTGTTGTGCTTCCCAATAGTTTTTAGGATTTGTTTGTGGAGTTACGCCATCGAAACTCATGTACAATACATGAGAACCTGCTGCTTTGAGGTCGTTACATAGTTGTTGGCTTCTTGCAAGATTTACACCATTTGTGTTTAGTTGTACGTGATCGTATCCGATTTCTCTTGCTACTTTCACTATTTCTACGATGTCGTCTCTAAGAGTTGGTTCACCACCTGTTAATTGAACTGCGTTTGCGCCAACAGGTTTTTCATTTCTCATCCTCTTTAACATGAACTTTATTTGATCTATTGTTGGTTCGTATATTGGCTCTCCTTCTTTTGCGTAGAAGAAACAATACCAACAAGTTAAATCGCATCTGTTTGTTACTACGATGTTACCCAATCCCGTGTGAGATTCATGTTCTACACATAGACCACAATCTGAAGGACAGTCTATTTCGAACTGGCTCTTATCGATATTTGGGTTTAGAATCTTAATGCCTGGATCTTGGAATTTTTCTGCTTTCTGGTATATTTCCCAATCGCCCCAGTATAATTCTTTTATTACGCCGTGATCAGGGCATTGTTTAATCATCCAAACTTTGTCGTCTTTGACATAGGTGACACAATCAATTTTTAGTTTATCGTGTTTTTCTTCGTCCACACAACCAGGACAAAGACTCTCGTGGAATTTCAGCATTTTAACATCTTTCATTCCTTCTAACAGTTTAACTAAAGCCTGCTTTCTCTCATCTGTGTAATTTTTCACATATGGAGACACAGGTACATTCTTGTAATCAATAAGATCACTTGTAGTGGCTTGCGCGTATGTATTACCCATTCTTGTCACCTCCAGACGACAACTTTTAATACTTTTTAAAAGTTCTAATAGTCAATTCGCTTCCATTATTTAAATACTTATCTGTTATGAACTATAGTGTTTCCATGGTACCGGTTACGATAATATCACGGTGTTATATTACGTCATGTGTCATACGAATCATTTAAATTCTTGCTAGCTCTAATCTTACATTATGTACAAACTGCCTGTCACAAAAATAGAAGAATACAAAGAGGGGGACAAAGTCACATTCAAGATAATTACTCTTTCTAATAAAAAAAATGAATTCTCTTTCCAAACAGGACAATTTGTAATGATATCAATGGAAGACTACAAAAGATGGGACAAACCAAAAGAACAATATTGGACAGCAATGTCTATAGCTAGCAGTCATCTAGACAAAGATCATGTTGAATTCTGCATGGAGATAAAAGAAACTGAGGGATTCTCAAAACATCTAGGAGATAGTCTAAAAGTTGGAGATCATCTTTTTCTAAAAGAACCAATGGGAAAATTCACAATAAAAGATATGAAGAAAGATATGATTTTTGTGGGAACTGGTTCTGGTGTAGCTCCTGTTATGGGAATGATAAGAACTTTAGTGAAGAGTGGATACAAGAAAAACTTCAAATTATTTTTTGGCTTCAGATACTGTGGAGATTGTTTGTATGGTGAAGAATTAGAAAAATATGCAAAAGAATTACCAAATTTTGAATTCGTTTCTGTGTGTAGTAGAGACGATACATGGAAAGGGGCACGAGGACATATACAAGAGCATATGGAGTCATGCGATTTCAAATCCCCAGATGATACTCATGTATACATGTGTGGAAATCCAAAAATGGTAATGTCAGTTAAAGAAATTCTTCAGAAAAAAGGATTCAAGAAAGAAAATTTATTCCAAGAACAGTGGGCTTAATATAGTCGACAGCCTAAAGTGACTTCCCTGTCTGGTTCTATTAAGATGCACTCACCATTTTGATCAGGGACGCCGAGAGTCAAGACTTCAGACGTTGCCGGGCCAATTTGTCTTGGTGGGAAGTTAACTACACAAAGAACAAGTTTATTTTTAAGATCATCTTTACTATAATTCTTTACTAACTGACCGCAAGATTTTTTAGTTCCTATTTCTTGTCCTAAATCAATTTTCAGTTTGAAAGATGGTTTTCTTGCTTCTGGAAAATCTTCCACTTTCACAATTCTACCAACTCTGACATCAAGTTTCTGGAAATCTTCAAACGTTGCCATATATATCATACTTGGCTATATCTTTAAAAGTCTGGTGGGCTTAACCTAGTCTTCTAAATTGACCGTATAAAATAACAGATCCAAAAGCAATGAAAGCAAGAGATTTGTAGAATCCTCCAAGACCAATTGTGTCTCTTTTGACAAGAGAAAGCATTCCTTGTCCAATTTTTCTTTTAGGCCA
>JBDRSV010000023.1:0-5340 GCA_043824495.1 Candidatus Aenigmatarchaeota archaeon
AGATTACAAAGGTAAATGGGTTGTATTGTTCTTCTATCCTTTGGATTTCACATTCGTGTGTCCAACAGAGATTAGAGGCTTTGCAAAACACGAAGATGAGTTCAAGAAAGCAAATGGGGTTATAATAGGAGCAAGTACTGACAGCGTACATTCACACAAAGCATGGTTTGAGAGAGACTTGAAGGAAGTAAAGTTCCCAATTCTTGCAGACAATACACACAAACTAAGCAGTGACTATGGTGTATTAATAGAAGACCAAGGTATTGCTCTTAGGGGAACATTCATAATCGATCCTGAAGGAATAATCAGATACGTCGTTATCTCAGATCTTAATGTAGGCAGAAGTGTTGATGAAACATTAAGAGTACTAAAAGCATTACAAACAGGCGAGTTATGCCCAATCGAATGGCACGACGGAGAAAAAACCTTAGGTAAGGGATAATAATCCCTTTTTTTCTGTTTTTATAATTCTAGCTTTTAATGTCCGATAAGTTTTTAAAGTTAACTTTAATACAACAATATGTTTTTAAAGCTTACTTTTAACATTATGTTATGAATTCGTCTAGAGTTCTAGTTTTCATTGTTATTCTTACTCTATTTTCTGCGTCTTTATTTTTCACACACGCAGTAACATCGTCTTCTGATCAGACACAAGATTTTTCAGTGACATTAAAATCAAACGATTACACGTTCTCTCAAAAGGACAATGAAGGATACCAGAAAATCAATGAACTTGTTTACACTGAACTAAGAAATTCGGGAGATCCTGAATTGCCGATAGAAGTTTATCACATACTTCTACCTCCAGGAGCACAGGTCCAGGATTTGGAGATCGTTTCTACTGAAAAAGAAAGTTTGGGAACAGGCTACAAGATAACTCCGACACCTCAACCAAAGCTTGAATGTGTTGATGGTATATGTAGTTCTGAATTCGAGAAAATGTCTCCTAATGTCGAGATATACGAATCAAATCAAGTATATCCTTCTGAAACAATAGAGTTCTTGGAACAGGATCAGTTAAGAAAATATGATGTCCTCAGGATATCTTTCACTCCAATACAATATAATCCAGTGACTGAAGAAGTTTCCGTTATCGAAGAGGTTACAATAAAGGTCAATTACGTTCTAGGGGACAAGACAAATAAAGAACTCGGTGACACTGCAATGGATGCAGAGGTAAGAAATCTTGTAGTTAATTACGAACAGTTTGGAGATGAATACCAAACAGAAATGAAAAGTTCATCAATCTATGATTATGTGATAATAGCTCCAAGACAAGTAGCAACTAGTCAAGGAATTGCAAACCTCGTGACCCACAGACAAAGTCAAGGATATTCGGTTCACGTTGAACAGTTTGAAGATATAAAGAAGGACTATAGTGGTCTTGATGACGCGGAAAAATTAAGAAATTATTTGATAGCCACATCTTCTACATGGGGCTACAAGTATGTGACTCTGGTTGGATCGTATCAGACAATACCTATGAGATACTGCTACTGGATTGACCCATACACTCAACAACCTGACGTACTTCCAACAGATTGGTATTACAATGATCTTACGGGGAGCTGGAGTTATGTTGAAGAGTTATGCGGATATGGTGTAAGTAGATATGCAGATGTCTATGTTGGAAGGATAACACTGGACAGTAAGAATGATGTAGGCGCATACGTTTCCAAACTAATATCTTATGAGCAATCTGGAGACGCTTACAAGAAAGATGCTCTTTTAGCTGCAGGCACAATAATAGGACTTGTAGATATGTGCCATAGCGCAGAGGACATAAAAAACAATGCAATGCTTCCAAATGGATATTCTACTATAACAATGTATGAAACTGATGGAACATGTCCTTGCGACGCTCCAGCAGATCAAACATTAAACAGAAATAATGTTGTGTCTTCATGGTCTTCCGACAATTATGGTCTTGTCTATCTTGATGGTCACGGAAATGCATATTGGACAAGCTCACAACCATGTGGAGAACCATCGAATGACTTTTTCAGCTCCACGGATGTTTCATTATTGAATGGAAATTATCCATCAATGATTTTCAATGGGGCATGTGAGACCGCTAAACCTGAAACGTCTTCTATAGGAATTTCTATGATTGATCAACTGAAAGCTGTGTCTTACATAGGAGCTTCTAGAAGCACGTGGACAAGCGGAGGCAAGGAAATGCCTTACTTTGATAATCTCCTCAACTACAATTACCCTAATGCCAAGGCTCTAGCACTTGGAAAGTCATCTCCACTTTCTTATAACAGAGACAATGTATTATCATTCAATTTATATGGTGATTCAATCTCTACAACTGGAGATGAAATAGTCGATATATCCTGGCCTCCTTCTGATCTTCATTTAGTTAACTTTGGCGTCCTTGAAATAAAAGGAACTGTTATTGGACCTGATTTCGATCGCTATGTTATAGAATGGATAGATGAATATGATTACACAGGAAATTGGAATACTGCAGGAGTAACATTGATCGATGGTGGATTATCAACTAAGATCGAAGATGTCCTAGGTACATGGGAAGTTCCAAGTTATTCTTCAAAGTTCAGGTTCAAGCTAACAGGATACTTTATTGGAGACACGAAATATGATTACACGACAGTGGAAACTGTGATAACAATAGGATCTTTTGGTACAGGAGATGGACAGTTTGTGTCACCAGAATTCATAGAAAGTGATGACGGAGAGGTTTATGTCACTGATGAGTTCGATGGCAGGGTTCAGGTGTTTGATGAGACCGGAAACTTCTTGAGGAAGTGGGACATTGGAGCCAAGGCAACAGGTATTACTATTGATGATAGTGAGGTGTTTGTTCTTCAATCATATGACTGGATCGAGTATGACCCAGGAGTTAAGGTATTTGACAAACAAGGGACACCGCTAAGAAGTTGGGGTAGTCTAGGATCTGGTGATGGACAATTCGCAGAAAACCCAAAGGGTATTGATGTTAATGGAAATGAAATTTTTGTTGTAGACACATACAACAACAGAATTCAGGTATTTGACAAGCAGGGGAATTTCCTGAGGAAGTGGGGACAATTGGGCGAAAGTGATGGTGATTTTAGTCATCCTTGGGATGTTGCTGTCACTAATGCAGAAGTTTTTGTAAGCGACACTACAGCATTTCCTGATGCTGTCAACAACAGAATTCAGGTATTTGACAAGCAGGGGAATTTCCTGAGGAAGTGGCAATACTCCTTCAATAAACCAAAAGGTATTTCAATTAGAGGATACCAAGTACATGTAACTGACGAAGGTAATGATAAAATAAAAGTTTTTGACAAGCAGGGGAATTTCATAAGAGATCGAGGCCAATCATCTGGACCTGGCAGCTTTAGTGCTCCTTATGACGTTTCAGTAACCAGCAACAGAGCATTCATTATTGACCATAACGGATGGGTCATGAAGATATTCGGGCTTTCAACATATGATTACTATAAATGTGGCGATCTTGATGCTTCAGAATTTGTTGATGCATTGGATGTAGGCGTCATGATAGATTACCTGTTTGCCGGTGGTGCTGACCCTGATCCCATGAAATCCGGTGACATGAACGGTGATGGAACCATAGACGCCTTAGACTTGGGAACTCTTATTGATTATGTGTTTAGCGGAATACCACATAACGATGCTTGTAAGGATAGCACTCTTTCTGGATAAGAATTAAACTTCTCATGAGGTAGTGTCTTCTTCCAAATCACTTATCCATGTAGCTGTTTCTGTTAGATTATTAAATCCAATAACTAATATTATCTTTATGAAAGATTCTCCTGTCTTAGAAGAGGTAATAGAAACATATGAAAAGATCAAATCAGAGAAAAAACCATACACGATAAAGATTTTGGGCAAAGAGTTAACAGTCCTACCAAACGTGTTTTCCCCTAAATATTTTACAGATAGCAAGTATTTTGCTGAAGAAATACCAAAAATAGTAAAAAATAAGAAATTACTCGAAATTGGAACAGGCACTGGTGTAGTATCTATCTTTTGTGCACTGAGTGGGGCGAACGTCACTGCAACTGACATAAACCCAGCTGCTATTAAGAATTGTAAAATGAATGTTCACAATTGTCAACTACCACCGACTGAAGTCGGTGGCATGAACTCGCTTAACATTCTTTGCCTGCTTAGATCTCCTTTATCGCCTTGGTTGACTACATAACGCTGCATGACATCGTAATTCACGTCGCCAATTGAATCAAAGTAATAAGCAGGCGACCAAAGATGTCCACTCCAGAAGTATTTGGTTCTCAACCAAGGGAATGCCTGAAATAGCCTTCTGGCTGTTATTCCTTTGAGAAGCTTTATGATTTTGTGAATGGGGTTGAGTCCTATGTCCACAATCATGTGGACATGATCCGTGTCAAATCCTATTTCTGTTATCTGGAATTTGTGGGTTCTTGATATTTCACGGAATAATACTTCGCAGAATGTTTTTATTCTCTCGTACCCAAATATTTTATAACGGTACTTGGGTATGAGAGATATATGGTACCGTGCTCTGCCAATGCTAGAGCTATATCTGGGAAAATCTCTCATATTCGCCTCCTAAAGCTATATTTGTGCTTTATTTTTGGTATTCTGCGACTAAGAACTAGACCACCGTTTGAAAACGGTGGAATTCATTTATTTAAAGTAAATGTAGATATCCGAGAAGGAGATCTATTTGAACCAATAAAGAAAGGAGAAAAGTTTGATTTCATTTTCTGGAACCATCCATTCAATTATATTAATCGTAAAATAAAAGATGTCCTTCTTATGGCTGGTTTTGATTCTAAATATAACGACCTGAAAAGATTTTTCGCTGAAGGAAAGAATTTCCTTAAACCAGGAGGTAGTATACTTCTTGGAACAGGAAGCATAGCATATCTAGATGAAATAGGTAAAATTGCAAAATCCAATGGATATGAACAAAAACTAATTAAGGTTAAAAAATCCATGATAAGCAAGAGTGTAACAGGGACAGATATTAGAGTTTATGAGTTCAAACCCAAAGATTAATATCCCACTTTCTATAATAAACCATGAACAATCTTCTTTTTGGAACAGCTGGTATACCAATGAGCACAAATGGCAATACCATGCAAGGCATACAAGACGTGAAAAAGCTAGGCCTTGGTGCGATGGAACTTGAGTTTGTTAGAAGTATAAACATATCTAAAGAGAAAGCTCCACTGATCAAGAAGACAGCTCAAGATTCTAATGTTGTTCTCACTTGTCACGCTCCTTATTTCATCAATTTGAATTCTCTTGAGAAAGTAAAACTCGAGGCAAGCAAGAAAAGAATTCTTGACTCTGCACGCAGAGCCTATGAATGTGGAGCGT
>JBDRSV010000024.1:0-171815 GCA_043824495.1 Candidatus Aenigmatarchaeota archaeon
GAGATATGCTCCATCAGCTATGGAAATAATATCACCTAAAAAACTAAGCATAGACATTGGCGAAGCACAATCAATTCTAAATTCAATGTCAGAAATGATTCATAAGTTCGCAGCAGCAGGATTAGGCGGAGTTATAATTAATTCTTAGTTTATATCAGAGTCCAAGTACTAACTGTCTTGGATCAATATATCTTGCTTCTGCGGTATTTACTGGAACTCTTGTTCTGATGATATCAATTAATTCTCCTATTGCATAATCATTCCAATCGGTCTCAAGACTTTCTTCTCTAATATCTTCTATTCGACGTAAAACATCATAGACTGATTCTATGGGAGCTTTTGGATTCTTTGCAGCAGCATGGGCAACAAAAAGATATCTATGTCCTGTGATATATTCAAGAGCGTTACTAGATACATTTGGGTGATCAGTTATTGTTGTTAGAATATGTTCTATAGCATCACTGTAGATGAATGTAATTGTTGAATTATTGTCAGTTTCAAAATCTGGCCATTCACATACCCTATCAGCAACTATTTCCAGAGCATCGGGTGGAGCATTTCTATTTCTTACTAGTGCAGCATAAGGTTCAACACTTTCACAATACAAACCTATATCTACAAGATCACTTGGTGGTATGGTGTCTCCAGAAAGTCCAGAAAGAGAACTCCAATCAGAACCATAAAAATCCACTAATTGTGCAGCTCTCTCAAACTCGTTCAATTCAGTCATATGTTTGATATAATCAGTAGATTTAAGAAAACGTTTATTAGAAATCTCACAGTCTTCTCTGAGTGAATATTTTGTTGTGCCAGTATGTTTAGGAAAACAGCGACATGAAAGCCTATTTATCTATTGGCATATTGGCACGCCGCTACCATTCGACTTTTATTCTATTCCAAATAAGATAAATGTGATGTTTGTGGGAAATAAAAAGATTTTGTTGTCATTGGATGACTTACTAACATCAGATCTTTATTTTAATATATCAAAAAGAGGACGCCGTGAAATAATAAAAACCAGTAATAACACACTCCCATCAATTGGAAACAGAAAGAGAAAACCTATACTAACTTTATTGTTTAGATTAAATAAAAACATGTTTATGAGAGGAGACAATTTGAGATTTCTTTTAGATGAATTTAATTTGAGTGTAAGAAAGTTTGAGGCGAATATTGTGTCAATTAAAAGAGGAAACAGTGGATATAATAATCCAGTAGAAATAAAACTGCCACTAAAACCGACGCCTGAGCTATCACTGTTAATTTCTAAATGCCTTGGTGATGGTAGTGTGTGTAGTGATTGGAGATTTGTTTATAGCAACGTAGAGAAAAGACTCATTAATGAAGTTATCGAATGCTCAAGAAAGTGTATAGGAAAGAGTGTATATAAAGTGTATTTTAGAAGAAATAGAATATATGAAATTAAGTTCCCTTCTGTATTGGGATTCCTTCTTGTTTTAATGGGCGCATCCAGAGGTCTAAAAGTTAAAAATAGATTTAGAGTTCCTGAATGGATAATGAGTGGAAATAAAGAAATTAAATCGGCGTTCATCAAAGGAATATATGATGATGAGAGTTGTGTGAACTACAGTCAAAGATCAAGAAGGATTATTCTTGCCATGGGGAAATATGAAAAACATATAGATTCTCTTATAAATTTTCTTAATGATATTAAAGCGTTACTAAATGATAATGGAATTGAATCTGGAAAGATAAATTTCCAGCAAAAGGTAAAAAATACTGTAATATTAAGATTTGTAATTTATAGGAAAGTGAATTTTGAAAAATTTCAAAAGTGTGTGGGATTTTCTCATCCTAAAAAGCAAAAAATGTTAACAAAGATATGCAACAGCTATAATTAGAAATCACTTAGTCTCTTCTGTCTCAAAATAACACTCTTCTTCATGTATTCTGGTACAGAAATCCTAAGTTTTGAATTGAGATGCATTAAAGCCTCTTGTTTGGTATTAAATTTACTGTGAGGTTGTTCGAATGCATGTCTGACATTTTCTAGAATCTGCCAACTTCCTACAGGAATTGTGTATCCTTCGTATACTTCTCTGAACACCACTACACGGGCTTGTTTCTTTAAGCCTTTCAATCCAATCGTCGTCCCGAGACGCGAACTATAGAAGCCGCCCGCTTGACTATGTGCATATATTGTTCTTCCTCTGTAAGGTTCATATTCTCCTATTATTCTGGATTGAGTTTGTGTTGACCAATTAGATCCTGGAGCCCAGACTTCAAAGTTTTCAAATTCCCAATTTCCTGGCATAATAAGAATTTCGAAATGGTTGTCAAGGTATTCACTAGAGTAAACTCTGTACTCGTTTATGGAAGGAAATTGTTTTATTTCTTTGATTAGATTATCTGCAATAATAGATTGAATTCCTGTCAGGGACCATCTAGTCGGGACAATTTTCTTATTTTCTTGCTTGCCCATAACACCAGAACTAAATATACTTGAAATCTTGTATACATCTACTCCTGATTTATAGAGTAAATATGCCTGCTCTGCAGCTTTCAAGTCATCTGATACTATGCGCTCTACTGGCCTTGCTATTTTTACGTTTTCAGTAATTTTTAGTTTTTCCAGAGTGGCTGTAGGTCCCATTGGTTGAATAGAATCTGAAAGACTGAAATTATATACAGGAACTTTCTTGAATGTTATTTCTGTGTCTGTAGATCTTTTTGCTAGAGCAAGCTCTTGATTCTCAGAAATAAATCTAGATCGTGAGAAAATGTTTTCTTTTTGTTGAGAACGTATCAGAAGAGAACGAAATTCTATTATTTCTTGATAGGACTTACCAAACCAGTTTGCTGGATTATCTATATTTGATTGTTCTTCTAAACCAGCCATTGGTCCTATGTTCACATTTGGATATCCATAATGTCCTACAAAGACTGAATAGCTTGGTCCAAAGAAATCTTTCTTAAGTTTCTCAGATACTCTCTTTTGCAAATTGAAATCCTTAGGAAGAGGATAGCTCTTATGAATACAAAATGGTCTTTTATCTGTACAAATTGGGCACTTTGTGCTAACCATGATTAAACTTGGGAAAGAAATTATAAAATCCTGAGGGTAGTACCGTGCCAATATGCCAATAAAATGTATTTTAATACTGAACTGTTATTAAGATCATGGTCAGGATAGAAGACGTCACAGAATTTTATAATGAAGAATTGCAAAAGAATCCCAAAGAGACAGAAAGGCTCCATGAGTTTATACGTAAACAGTACGTAAAGCACGATATAAGAATAGGTGAAAAGACTCTTCCTTTCTTCTTGACGCCACATTTCATCACTAGCGATCTCGAAACCAAGCTAAAAGAGTACTCTAATTGTATTATGGGTATACTAAACAAAATAGGTAAATATTATTTCAAAAAAGGATTTAATGATATACGTGAAGATGATCCACTAAATGATTTCATAGAATTGAATAGTGGTTATACTTCAATAAGTCCTATAAGCAGGCTGGATCTTTTTGTTAATGGAGACGAGATTAAGTTTCTAGAGTTTAATACAGATAGTCCTTCAGGTATCGGAAGATTGGATGTGATTTACAATGCCTTCTTTTCACTTGAACCTGTCAAGAAAGTGGACAGAGAATTTAAAGTGAAAAAGCCGCCAAATGCTAGAAGAATACTTCTGAAGGCAATACTTGATTGTTATAAAGAATATAATGGGAAAGAAAATCCTGTTATAGCTATGGTGGACTGGAGAGATGTCAAGACAATGTCAGATCAAATTCTTGTAAAAAACTTTTTCTGTTCCAGTGGATATGAAACAATTATTTGTAGTCCACGAGATCTAACATATGATGGTGAATGCTTGTATTTCAAAGACAAGAAGATAGATGTAGTTTACAAAAGAGTTATTGCGCCTGAACTTCTAAATAACGAGGGCTCAGATAATTTACTAAATGCAGTTCGTGATGGAAAGGTGTGTCTCATAAACCCTATAAAATCATTTTTAGCTGGACATAAAGATATTTTACATCACTTAAGTAATGGTGACTTTGATGATATTCTGGACGAAGAAGAAAAAAATGTTATAAGAAAAACAATTCCGTGGTCTAGAGACATGAAGAACGAAGAGACAACAGACATCTCAGGGAAGAAAATAAATCTTATGAATTTTGTGAAAAACAATAAAGATAGTCTTGTTCTGAAACCTTCAGGAGGGTATGGAGGAGAAGGTGTTGTTATAGGTAAATTTATTGACCAAGAAGAATGGTTGTCCACAATTAAAAAAATGGGAGACGATGAGTGGATTGTGCAGGAATTTGTGCAGATACCAGAAATCAAAGTTCCTATAATGGGAGATAAAATAACATTCGAGTCTAGGTTTATTAACATAAACACTTTTGTTCTGAATGGAAAATATGCGTATTCTGTATCTCGTATATCCAAAAATCCAGTGATCAATACCAGCAAGGGTGGAGGCTTCATTCCGACATTTGTCGTTGGATAGTTCGGGTTTCTGAAAAGTTTATAGGCATGCATGAACAATAAATATTTAGATTAAAATGGAGAGATGGGCACATTATTCACCTGGAAAAGAGAATGCTAAATTCTATGAGAGAATCTTTGAGAATGTCGTAATCGTTGACTCTCATGCACATTTAGGTATTGATTTAGATGGGTATAAGACAGATGTTAGAGGATTGATTAAGTCAGTTAAGAAACAAAAAATAGATAAAACAATAATTTTCCCTTTTAATGACCCAAAGCCAGGGAAGGCTTTCTCTGCACCTAATGATAGAATTTTCGAAGCCTATATGAAACACCCAAAACACATAATACCGTTTTTTAGATTGAATCCAAAATATGCCTGGAAAAAAGAATTTGATACTAGACTAAGACAGGGATTTTACGGTGTTAAATTGCACCCAAATGCTCAGAAATTTAAAATATCATCTAAACACGTTTTAAATATCTGCAAAGAAGCTGAGAAAGAAAAACTTCCAGTACTTATGCATACTGGTCTTGGTTTAAGTAAAATAGGAGACAGTGTAGATAAGTTAGTAAAAGCTTGTCCAAACTTAAAGCTAATATTAGGTCATGCAGCATTTGTTGACATGGCTTATACAGTAAAGTTGTTGGATGGAAATCCAAATGTATTCTTTGATACTTCAACACTGAAGATATTTGATTTGTTCCAATTAATACAAACAGTGTCACACAAACAGATTCTTTTCGGTTCAGATTACCCATACTATAACCAGACTTTAGCCATGGAAATGCTTATAGATACTGCACTGATACTTAACAAAACACCTTCCCAGATAAAAGAAATTCTAGGAAAAAATATTATGAGATGTGTGTCATGACGGAAAAAAAAGCCTCGCCGCTTAAAGAAATTCAAGAGAAAGTGAAATCACAGATTCCAGCTAGAAAGATTAATGAATATCTCAAACCTTTTGCAGATGTTCTTTTCACGAAACAGGAAAAAAAGAATATTGTAGAAAGAGTTTATTATCTTAGAATATATGCTATGCTTGCATATGCTCTTGTTCTTATGAATAGTACAAGTTACAAAAGAGCTTTCAATAGATTAGAAATCCTAAAAAATCTTACTAGAAATCCCATAACTGAGAAGGAATCTATTTACGTGAAGCACATAGATGGTCTTGTTAGAAGCATAATAAAAGATAAGAAAAAAATAGTGATGCGTCTAAAAAAAGAAGAAAGTCATGATCCTGTGCATGCAAAAACAAGATTACAACTAGCACAGAACATAAGTATAATCAGAATTCTAAAGAACTAATCTTCTTCCTGAATCTCTTCTAATGATTTTCTAGCAATAACTATTTCCTTGAATAATCTCTTAGAATGGATTAAAGCTATTTCTCTTGATATGTCTTTTGTTAGAGGTCCTTTAGGATCAGCTCCTAATTTCTTTGCCTCTGCCATTATTTGATCGGAGACGGTTTTTCTGTCATCTATCATCTTGGCAAAAGGATCTAACAATTTCTTATGACTTTTAGGGGCTAGCGTGGTTCCTAGTTTAAGTAACCTCTTACAGTATTCATAAACTTCATTATTTTCTAGACCATCAAAAGCAGCATGCTTCTGAAGTGTTTGTCTAACATATGTATGTGGTGGTATGTAGAGCGTGTTATCTTCCATCTTAAATGGATCCTTTATTCCAATATCAGATGCTACAACATTTATGAATTCTTCTTGGACTTCTTTTAGAATATACTTGATAAGCATTGATGCTGCAGTTATCATTAGAGGGTGATTCATATCCATGCCTCTCTGTTCAATTGTCCCGTTAGCATTGATCTTTACGGGGTTCCATGTTGTATCTAGAATAGAACCATGTTTTGCAAATACCCTGAATTTTATGTCAGCTTTTTTGAGAACATCCTTCCACATGTTATGCTTCTTAGAAATTAAATGAATAAGATCAGTACTTGTGTGTTTGTATGGTTGTAGTGCTCCAAAGTTTTGAAATTGTGCATACAATCCTTGTGGATAGTTGAAAACTGGACCTCCTCTATATACAATCATTCTAGAATCCTTTCCCATATATCTTCCCTGATAAAAAGGAGATGATTGCATGAATGTTGTGAGACCAGGATCCATAGCTATAAGCAAGTTATAAGAATTAACCATATTTTCTTTGTTTTTTGAATCTTTGAGATTTTTGATATGTTTGGTATTGGGATCAAATACTCCCCAAGGTAGTGTGTAATGGCAATGGAATCCAATACATCTACCAGCAATAGCGAATCTTGTCTTACCAAAGATTTGTTCTTTGATTTTGTATGGTTTGTCTGGTCTCATCTCTGGTGCAAATACTCCAGGATATGTTCCAAGAGTGAATATTTTATAGCCTTCTGTCTCTGCTGAAAGGAGCAGACCTTCAAAGCTTCGTATAATATTGAGTACGGTATCTTGGATGGTGACATGTGGGAAACTTGTTAACTCAAGCATGTTTTTGCCAGCTTCCTTCTTTATGGTTATGTCAAGATAATTTTTCTTGACCGATTTGAGTAGAACATCAGCTGTATTGACTACATCCCCTTCTTCGTTTAGAACAAACATCTCTGCTTCTAGCCCAAGCCTGATTTTTTTTACGTTCTTAGGCTTCTCTTTATCAATAGACATAGACTCTAAACTAAGTGTATTTTCGATGCTAACATTTTCCACCGCATTATTTACAATATTGATACTTTCTTCGTACATTAAACAACCCCTGCCCAAAAATAAAATAAAATTAAATGTGACTATTATTTTCTAAGAGAAGACCATTTTAGAGTTCTTCTTCTTCTTCACACGATTTAATTAACATCTGTAACACCTTGGATTGAGTATAGAAAAGTTTGGTTTAAAAAGATATGCTTTTAGTCGACGGTTGTCGAATTTTCTTTATAACGGCGTTATAATTAAATCCAAAAACTAAAGATTTATTAAGCTCAAAGACTATTAGAAGTAACTCAAATTCTAAATGTAAACAATTTAAATAAAAAGGAACATGATTAGTTATGGAATGTCCAAGATGTAAATATAAAATACAAAAAGACTGGAAGTTCTGTCCTGAATGCGGATTAGGACGAAGTAATACGGTTAGTTTTAATATTAATGATATTTTCTCTCGAATGAGAAAAGAAATGAAAAATACAGAGGAATCGATGGACAGAAGCTTTGAAGCAGTTGATCTTTCTCCATTCTTCAAAGAAATGGGAAAATCCAAACCATTTTTAATAAAGCCTCAAGGTACTGGTTTCTCAATAAGAATAGTTCGTGCGGGAGATGAGAAACCTAAGGTTAGTGTAAAGACCTTCGGCGGAATGGAAAGAAAGAATGTGATGGGAGAGGTTTATGATGAATTC
Organism: Candidatus Aenigmatarchaeota archaeon; assembly: GCA_043824495.1. Lineage (GTDB taxonomy): Archaea > Aenigmatarchaeota > Aenigmatarchaeia > QMZP01 > QMZP01 > JBDRNB01. The sequence continues at coordinate 7,847 of JBDRSV010000024.1, forward strand.
AATTTGAAGCCAGATGAAAAAACAATGGAAACGAGGAAGACGGGGGAGGATGAATACGTCAAAAGGATCGAAAAAGTAGCTCCTAAGAGCACAGAGGAGCCAGAATCCAGTATTAAGAGAGTTGGAGCCAAAGTCTTAGTAGACATCAAACTACCTAACGTAAAAAAGAAGCAAGACATCCAAGTAAAAGAGCTCCCAAATTCTGTTGAAGTCAGAGCTCTAACAAAGGATAAATTATACTTCAAAATACTTACAAAACCAGTAAACTCTACTATATCCAATCATGAATTCAGGAAAGGTGTTCTACACCTGGAGTTTAACTAATCACTGGATAAGTCTGTCATTTTCTCAGGTGGGATTTCAGCTTTTACATATTTGAGTAACTCAAAGAATTCATTATTTATATCTTCTGGTCTGATTTCGTTTTCTGCTATTCTTTTTGCTAATGATTCAAGGAATTTCAAAGCTTCTTCATTATCATTTAAAGATCTTAATTTAGAACCTCTTACGTTTCTGTTATATTGAGAAATAGCAGGTTGTGAAATACCAAGTTTTTCAGCGGCTTGTTTTTGTGACAACCCATAATCACTTGTCAACTTCTTTGCGATCACAGAACGTGCGGCAGGAAGTATCTCTTGGACAAGTATCTCGAAAACAGATTTCATAAAATAGAATTAGAAAACGGATTTATAAAGGTATAACATCGTTATTGAGACGTTATTTAACGGTTTTTGATTTTGATTCTTCGTCTTTCAATTTTTTCCACTTCTTTGCAACTTCTGCCCATTTGTCAAAATCTTCCTTTTTCTCGCTTTTATCTTCTTTTGGTTTTTCTTCAACTCCTTTTGTTTTCTCTTTTGGAGCTTCCTTTTCTGGTTTTACTTCTTTTTTGGTTTCTTTCCTTTCCTTATTTGTTGGTTCCTCTTTCTTAACTTCTGTTTTTCCCTTGTTTTCAGCTTTGTTTATCCTTTCTTCAAACTTCTTTTGAAGAAGCTCTTCCTTTTCTTCTCTTGTAAGTTTATCGTACTTCTTTCCCTCTTTATCTGATATCTTTTCTTCAACCTCTTTTGATATCTTATCCATTTTAGCTCTCTTCAGTATTTTAGAGAAAATGTTATCTTTGCCTTTGTTGTCCTTGATTTTGAACTCATAAACATTATATATTGCTATCAAAGCTACTATTACTATAACAGCTATCACTAATGGTAGAGTGGAATCAACTTCTCTTCCGAGACATTGATTATTTTCACATCCCCATGGACATGTCTCACTAATCAACCACGAAGACCCTTCAGCATCACACTCATGAATATCATTTCCAATACATTTCAGTTCTCTTGGTTGACAAAGATCTGTTAGATCACAGTCTCCTGGGCATGTAACTAGGTTCTCACCGCTACCGAATTCACATACACCGTTTTCATCGCATGTAACACTAAGTTCTAATCCATCAGCATATATTTCTGTTAAACCGTCTTTCAAAACAGATTCATTGACACTACCATTTGTTTTATATGATATTATAATCTGTGCCCCCGGATCTATAGACTTCTCTGTGAATAGATATTCTGGATCTGTGTTCACAATTTCGTATCTATACTCAGATGATACAAATATTTCAGAAGATGAAGAAGCAAATTCTTTTGGTACTATGTCATAAATCATGAAATTTGTGAGCTTCTTATCTCCACTATAATCTAAAGAGATTACAAGTGTAGATTCGTCCTCTCCCGATGTCAGATGCTTAACTGCATAAAAATCATTGACTATCTTCCTTGATACATCAGAAAGCCTCTCTATATAACTTGGATCTAGGGAAACTCCTAGTATTTTCTCAGAAGCATCCTGAAGAGTTGTACTTGTAAATATTGCATTACCTGGTTGGACATCTAATATCTGACTAGATTTTCTCACTGGTGTAGTATCTGTGGAGGATGAAGGAGGTATTATTATAGGAGGAATTGTGTCTGATGATGTTGTGTTAGTTGTACAAGAAGCATTTTCTGAAGGTTTATTATTATCATTTCCGCAAATATTTGTATCAGTACATGTTCTTGTGCCACATGTAGTGTTGCTCCATTCAGTGCAGTCCCAAGAAGTTGTACATATTGTGGTTGTGAAGCTTAGATCTTCAGATGTATTGAATTTATTGTCGTCAGTTGATCTCGTAACATAGAAATATGTGGTGTTTGCTATAAGGTCATCAAGCCGTATTACATGGAAAGTGACATCTGTTAAGTCTTGTCTTATATCAGGCGAACTCTGTTCCAAAGTTTCATAAATAACAGCAGAATCTGACAATTCAACTGTATTCCATGTGATAAGTGCAGAATCTTGTGTTACATTTGAATGACTCACGTTGTATAGTGTTATGGTACTTATTCCTTCTGTAACATTCAAGTAATGAGTTTCTATTGAACTGGTGTGGTTTTCATCGCCTTCGAATATTCCCATTACAGCATAATACCCATCAGGTGTAATAGTTGTTGTGTGTGACAAAGGTGTTTCATCAGATTGGTTTGTCCAATCTGGAATTTCTGTGTATAAAGACACGGTCCCTCCTGATACATTAACACTGACACTGAAAGTAATTTCTGATCCAACTTCTAAACTACTGTCTTCTCTATTGGAATCAAGTAGAGTGATAACTTCTGAAGGAGCTTTTCCTATATCCAAATAATATGTTCCAGCTGTTGTGTTACTTGTGTAATTCTCATTTCCAGTTGAATTTGCCGTGTATGCATAAACACCAGCAGCAAGTGGAGCAAAATCGGGATTGTTTACCATTTTTCCATTTCTGAAAAGACTAACATCTCCGCTCATGGATGTTGCTATCACATTGTTTGATCCATACGTTGTGTCAACATCCTGGTCTAGAACATTGTTCAAGTAAATACTAATTGTATTGTTTGCTTTTTTTATTCTGTGTGTCTTGCTTGTTTCTGCGCCTGTGTAATTCTGAGTTTCTGTTGTGTTCATCACAAAATTATATTCAGCAACTCCCAAAGATGTACCAACTTCATTTTCATCTGTTATATCAACTCCATCTCTGTAAAGAGCCCCGTTAGATTCTTCACTATCACATATTCCTATAACAACAGTGTCGGTTCCATATTCAGCAGGAGATTCTGGTGTTATTTCTATAACACAATCGGTTTGAAACTTCTCTACTACATATGTAAATTGTGTTGTATAATTGTAACCATTTAAATTGCTACCAATCATCCTCCATGAGTATGTACCAGCAGCTAAGCTAAGCCATTCATAGTAATAATAGTTTCCAGAAGATTCTACAGAATAGTTTTGAGTCTCTCCTGAGAAGTTGTGTTCCATCAAAACAGTGTCTGCGTTTTCCCATGTAACACGGAATTCATAATTTTCTGTTTTCAAGTATTGACTCATATTGCTTGGTAATTCTATCACATTAGACCATACTGGTGGAGGATTTGGGATAACGTTCAATGTTGAAGATGTAGATGCCGAACTGTGATTTTGTGTTTCTGTGTTATTACATGTGTAAATATGAGCTCCTAAACCAAGAAGTTGATACTCAGGGTTGGTTACAGGCATGTCATCTCTGTGTAATGTGAAATCAATGTCAATGTCATATGTACATTCAGCGGTTGTATTGGTTCCTTGAGTTATTGTGTCATAAGGCGATAGAGTGATTATTGGAGTTGGTGTAAATCGCTCAATAATAAACATTTCTTTGTCTGTGGCGTTCCAGTTATCATCAATATCTGATGCCCATGCTCTCCAATAGAATGAACCAGCTGGTAATACTGTACTATACGAGAAAGTGCTGCTTGTTTCATTGGTGGAATAATTAACAGGAGATCCTGACCAGTTACCTTCTATTAAAACAGATTCCAGAGAAGGATCAAACCATGTCACACTGAATTCGGAGACAAATGTTTCTGAATAAACTTCAGTTATGTTACTTGAAATAGATAGCCAATAAGGAGCTCCTAGATCTATTCCAGACTGAACAGAAAATGTTCCTAAAAATGCTGAATAGCATTCAGAATCACAAATGAAAGCAAAATAATCATTTACACCGATATCAGATTCCTGTGCTACATAATCACATGATCCAGAAGTTTGGTTTTCTGTTTGGAAGCTGCATAGCTCATCAGTGCAAGAGACATTACTAATTGAGTTTGTTCTGCATATATTGATTTGATTGATGCCCTCATCATCCCAGAAAACAGTGAATGTAGTAGCAGAATCGACATTAACAGGATCAGGTTCTACAGTGACATCTGAAATGCCTCCAACTCCTGCTGGTGTTCTTGATGGTCCACACACTTCATCTACTTGACCATTACAATTATTGTCAATAGCATCACACACTTCTGTCTGTGGTCCTATACCACCAGCACAGTTTTCCCATTGACCCTCGAAACATGTTGTGATACCAGGTTGACAAATGCCTATATTGGATCCGCATGCTCTTGTTGTGCCCTCTTCACATACAATATTACAAACATTGGTCTCATCTATTTTTGCGTCACAATCGTCATCTATACCATTACATATTTCTTCTCTTGGATTAACGTCACCAATGCATTCTCCCCATGTATTATCATTACATGTCTGAAGACCAGATTGACAGATGCCTATATTACTACCACATGGTTTTATAGCTCCATCATCACATACAGGAGCATCTTGGCTTGTTGTGGATCCTGCAATAGCTAGAATTAGCAAAATTAAAGTTATAGCTACGTATAACCCTCTTTTCATATATATAATATACGAGGGAAAGCTTAATTAATGTGAAGAATCACCTAGAGCTCTTTCTTACTCTTCTACGTTTCTTTTTTATGTGATGCGTCTTTCCCCTCTGAGTCAAATAAACTCCAATCATGGCAAGAATCACGATTCCCACAAAGACAGGAATTATATAAGCAATATCAGGAGCTTCAGCACAAACATCACCAGAACAGCCGACAGGGCAATGTTCTGTAGTGATCCATATTATATTTTCTGAATCACATATCTGAATATTATTATCTAAACAGCGTAGTTCGCCAGGAGTACATAAGTCTGCTAATTCACAATCTAGGCAATTGACCAAATTTTCACCAAGTTCTAATTCACACAGATCGTTTCCATTACAAATAGGAACAATCTCAGAACCTTCTGCATATATTTCGGTCTTAGTGTCATTTATAAGAGAAAGATTTACCAAAGAATCTGCTGTGTAACTTATTATTATTTGGTCTCCCGGTGATATTTCATTATATATGAAAACATATTCAGGATCGTCTTTAACAATGCCATGATTTGCTGCATTTGGAGCATAAACTGTTATACCCTGAGAACTTGATGCAAATCCTTTTGGAATCTTCTCATATATTATGAAATTTTTCAGTTTTTCATCTCCTGTATACTCCAGGCTTGTCACAAGCTGCGATTTAGACTCGGTTACTGTTAGGTGCTGGATACCGTAGAAGCGGTTTACAATTAGCCTCGATGTTTCTACCAGCTTGTTTATATATTCCCTATGAAGCGTCAATAAACCCAATACATCCTGAGATGCATCTTGCAGATTTTGATCATCTTGTATATCGATCCCAGGCTTTAGTAACAATTCCCTTGTCGCTTCAAATAAAACCTTATTTGTATCATTTTCTGGTTCCGTGCCTGATCCTCCTCCGCCCCCTCCACCTCCTCCGGGAGGAGGGCAACTAAGTAATTCAGAAGGCTTGTCATCTTCAGTTCCACAATTATTAAGATCTGTGCAGGTTCTTGTTCCGCATGTAGAGCTGCTCCATCCAGAACAATCCCAATCCTCCAAGCACACACCTGAGCTATCTGTTGTGAAGTTAAATTCTGTAGAAGTGTTACAAAAACTTTCGGAATCGCATGATGTAATCGTATAAACATACGTCGTGTTGGGTAGTAAATTATCAAGTAAAATAATGTGGAATGGTGTGAGTGTTAAATTAAACTTGATATCACTAGGTACATTAAAAATTTCATAAATAACTGCTGAATCTGTTAGTTCCAATGTATTCCATGTGATAAGGGCAGTTGTATTTGTGACATTTGAATGACTGATGTTATACAATGTTATTGGTGTCACACTTGCAGACACATTCATAAAATGGGATTCTGAACTTCCCGTGTAATTCTCGTCCCCGCCAAAGGAGCCTATGACAAGGAAATAGTCTTCTGTTACATTTGTTATATAATTCAATGGTGTCACACCAGATTGATTTGTCCAGTTTGGTAGTTCTGTATAAAGTGTTACCGTCTTGCCTGGAACATTAAGGATGACATCAAATGAAACGCCAGTATTTGCAGCTATCAGAGTGTCTCCTCTATTAGAATTTATTCTAGTTACAATTTCTGTTGAATTTTTGTTTATGGTCAGATAATACATCAAGCCTGTTGTGTTATCTGTGTAATTCTCGTTTCCTGTTGAATTTGTCTTGTATTCATAAGTACCAGTAGTCAATATTTTAGATCCAAATTCAGGGTTTGGAACAGCTTGTTCGTCCCTGAATAGGTTAGCTATACCTCCAGCTGATGTCCCTATAACATTAAACGGGTCCTCATAATTAATTGTTACATTCTGATTTAGGAAATTGTTGATGTATAAACTTACAGGGTTTTCAGCTTCATTTACTGTAACAGAGATATTGTCTGGTACTGCTGTATAGTTTTGCGTATTTGTTGCATTACAGACAAAGTCATACAGTCCTGCACTCAAATTTACAAAAATCCCAGAATCTCCAGTTCTGTTTACAGAATCTCTCCACAAGGTTCCAGGAAGAACATCACACGAACACGTAATATTCAGGTCAGTTCCATATGTCATAGTTGCTCCGGGTTCTGTTGTTAATGTGCATGTAACAACACCTGGTGTCACCGTCAACCATCGTGTTGTGTCTGAACCAAAATAATTCGAATCTTCAAGTGTTATAGCAGTGTAGTTGTACACACCAACTCCTAATACATCTACACCAGAGTTTATATCAGGATTTGAAACAATAGTTGAATTTCTGTACAGCATCACTGTGGTTCCAGGCGTGTATGCAGATACATTTGTCATGGTTGGATGCTGGATACTGATATCAGATTCTTGGTCATTTAAGAATAGCTGAGTTGTTGTTGGCGCTTTGCTGATGGCGAGTGTATTGGTCGCCTCTGTTGCTGTATAATTCTGCGTGCTCGTGGAATTACAAACATAATCATATGTTCCTGTATTTAAATTCTGTGTATCTGGATTGCTTACAAGTATGCCATCTCTATATAAATCAACAAAGACTTGACCTGAATCTGTGCAGTTGACAGATGTTTGTGTTCCATACACCTCTGACCACGAAGGCAAAGCAGAAAGGGTTAATACAGGTGTTGCTGCAGTTACTGTGTATGTCTGTATGATTGTGACATTCCAGCTGTCGAATATATCATTTGCATACCATCTATAGTTATAACTTCCTACAGCTAATGAATTGATTAAGGAGAAGTATTCTGATCCGGCATTTAATGGTGTGTAATTAAATCCATCGAACTCAAAAATAACAGAATCAATAGCAGTATCGTCCACCCATGTGATATTAAAGTAATGATCGTTTTCTGGTGCATACAGACTTGGCGATGTTACAATTCCAGAATATATTGGACTGGAAACATCTGATGTTGTGATTGTTATTCCTATCTGATTTGGTGTTCCAGTAAATCCAAGTGAATCATTGAAGTAAATTGTATACATCCAATATCCCAGTTCGCTTGTATTTACCCATATGTTCAAATTTGTATCATTTATCCACGGAGCCGTGGAGTTTTGTATTGTCCCGTTCCTTTCAACATAATAATAACCTGGGCCTACATTATCCTGAAGAATCCATCCTATTGTCTGGGAGATGTCTTGTACGTAAACAGCATCTCCAGGATTGTTTGATATTGGTGGTGTTGTGTCAACAGTAAGGTCAACACCTATTTCTTGTTCATTTCCAGCTAAATCTCGTGCATAAAGAACAAGATGATGAGAACTGCCAGAAACTATTATTGTTGTGTTCCCAGATAAGCTGGTGTTTGATCCAGAGTCTAAAGAATACCATGTAGAATCAATTCCAGATGTAGAATCTAAGCTGTTATATTCAAGTAGAAGACTTCCATTTGTATAGCTCGTATTCTGGGGCTCGAAGAGTACAACTGTAGGTGGAACAGAGTCAATCATCACAACGTCAGTTAGGTATTGGTTATTATTCGTAAAGTCAGTAGATCTTATCCTTACGTAATTGATTCCTTGTTGTGTTACAGAGATTGATTCTCCGTCATCTGCTGGTACTGCTTGTGCACATGAGTTTGTCTGATCTATACAATAAAGTGTTGTTGGATTCAAATCAATATTATCCATTTCTGTAACTAATAAAGTTTGAGTAGATTGCACCCAGGTATTATTATTTGTGTAATTAGTTAAGCTTGTTGGAGGAGTGGTATCAACTGTAAGTTTCCTATAACTCGTGTAGCTTGAGTTTGCATCTTGTGTAACACTCTTGACTCTCCAGTAATATGTTCCATCAATTAAAGGCGTTGATGTATAATTAGTATTACTAACAACAGCACTCTGAGCCAATGTGATGAAGTTTGTTTCATCACTTATCTGAATCTCATAACTTAGAACGTCATTGTCTACATCTGTTCCTGTTGTCCATGTAAATGTGGGTGTGTTATCACTTGTGTTCTGATTATCAGACAGCGAGATCAGAGCTGGAGCAGTTGGTTGTGTATCTATTACAACAGCGGTGTTAGAAGAATTTTCCCAGGAAGAATTGTCATAACCATCAAACACCCTTTGAGAACAAATTATTGAATCGCCTTTATCCCCATTTCCAGGAAGACTCAAATCTAATGTCTGTTCACCAGATACATACACTCCTGAAACAAACCACATCCAGTATGCAGCTTGTTGTGTGTCTCCACTATCTGGATCAAAAAATATTCCAGAATTGCATACCAAAAGATCATTTGTCTGTGGTGATGTTGAATTCAAGGCGGGCGCAGTTATTAATAGTGGTGGTTGATTGACAATTATGAAAGAAAATTGAGCACTTCTATTCATGTTATTATTTGTGTTAAATGCATACCAGTAATAGGATACTGTATCATGGGGTGTTAAGTTCCCTGAGTTTAAAATAATCTGGTAGACATCCCCAGCAGATGTCACTGTGTAGTTGATTGTGCTATTCCATTCGAAGTAGACCAAGCTTACGTTAACATCATTTGTTATTTTAATTTGTATGTCAACATCCTCATCCTCATTTGGCTGTAATGGAGATCTTATGTGACTTGAAAACTGCGGAGGTGAGCCTGCTAATACAGTTAACCAATGGGTTTCAAAACTTCCTGTATAATTCTGGTTGCCATTATAAATTCCTGTTATATTATGCAAACCAATACCTGGATTTGTGATGTTTTCCAATACTGACAAACCAGAATCAAGTAACACATTATCTGCATAAATGAAGACTGTGTCAGCGAAACCAATATCTACAGTTATATTTACATATTCTCCGTCATCTATTGTCAGATTTCCATCAGTATTATTCAGTAACAGGTTTATGTTTGTTAAGACTTGAGATACAGTAAGCGAATCAGTCACTTCATTAGTTGTGTAGTTCTGCGTAGCTATATTATTACAAGTATAGTCATAACTTCCTCCACCAAGTGTCTGTATGTCAGGGGTACTCACAAAAACATAGTTCCTGTACAATTGTGCAGTTACTTCAGATTCAGCATAAGAACAACTCATAGTAGTCTGAGTTCCATAAGTTTCTGAATTAGAAGGCGTAATTGTCAGAGTAGGAGTTGGATTTTCTTGACTCACGACATAACCCTGTCCATCAGAATTCCCTGTGTAATTCTGAGTATCTGTAGAATTCACCTCATAATAATGTGATCCAGCACCAAGAGAAACAGGAACACCATTCTCACTGTTTACAACAATCCCATTCCTGTACAAGTTATAACTTGTTTCAGGATTATTACAGCTGCCTGTTGCAGTTGTAGAAATACCGTATATTATTGGTGAAGCTGGTATTATGGTAAGAATACAACTACTGGAGTCCTTGTTCACAGTAAGCGAATCAGTCACTTCATTAGTTGTGTAGTTCTGCGTAGCTGTATTATTACAAGTATAGTCATAACTTCCTGCAGCCAAATCTTGAATACTATCAGAATTACTTACAGGAACCCCGTTCCTGTACAATTGTGCAGTTACTTCAGATTCAGCATAAGAACAACTCACACTCCCAACATCACCATAAGTTGCAGGATTAGATGATATGTTTAGTGTAGGAGTCGGATTTGCTTGATTTATAGTCACAGAATTACTTAATTCGGCAGCAGTATAATTCTGCGTAGCTGTGTTATTACAGACGTAATCATACACGCCAACTCCAAATACTTGTATGTCAGGATTAGCAATAAGAATATCATTCCTGTACAACTGTGCAGTCACTTCAGATTCTGTATAGTAACAGGTTACGGCTGTTGGAGTTCCATATGGCTCTGAAGCTGAAGGTATAATAACCAAAGAAGGTGTTGGGATTGTTTTATTTATAGTCAACGTATTAGATGTCTCAGCAGTAGTATAATTCTGCGTAGCTGTATTATTACAAGTATAGTCATAACTTCCTGCAGCTAAAACTACAAACTGATTGTTTTCTGAAGTGACATCATCACTGTTTCTGAATAAGCTAACAACTACCTCATTATTATTCGCGTAACAACTCACATTAACAGATGTGTTATAAACTACATTCCAATTAGGATTAATACCAAGGTTTAATACAGTAGCGCTTCTATTAACTGTCAAGAATCTTGTCATACTCTGTCCAGTATAATTCTCAGAGTCTGGATAAATATAACTATAGTTATAAATTCCAACACTTAGAGTTGTAATCTCTGGATTTGCAACAACACTGGAATCCCTGTATAATACAGCAGAACCTTGTCCAATCTCTAACCATCCTGTTGCATTAGTCACCGCAGGATACGTGACACTCTTATCTGATTCTAAATCATCAAGAGCTAAATGAATAGTGTGATCAGCCCTGTTTACAGTAAGAGAATCAGTTACCTCAGCTGCTGTATAATTCTGAGTTGCAGTATTATTACAAACATAATCATAAACACCAGCAGCCAATACATTTATATCAGGATTACCAACCAACACACCATCCCTAAATAACTGCGGAGTAACTTCAGACTCCAGATACGAGCAACTTACAGTTGTCTGAGTTCCATAAGTCTCCGAATTGGATGGAAGAACAGACAAAGAGGGTGTTGGAGTTGCCTGGTTCACAACATACATCTGACTATCAGAAGCTCCTGTATAGTTCTGCGTATCTGTAGAATTCATCTCATAATTATATGATCCCACACTCAAAGAAACAGCAACACCATTCTCATCATTAATCAAAATTCCCTCCCTGTACAAGTTATAACTTATTTCAGAATTGTTACAACTTCCTGTTGCAGTTACACTAGGAATTGGGTCATATGTAGAAGGTGTTGGAGGTGTTATATTAAGTACACAACTACTCGAATCCTTGTTCGCAGTGAATGTCCAGCTATCTGTTACATTCAAATTTCCAGCAGAGTCATTGCTCCATGATCTCCAATAAAATGTCCCAGCTGGTAAATTAGTCTGATATGTATATGTGTCTCCTGTTGGTGTTGCTGAATAATTGTTTGTTCCTGACCAATTACCTTCAATATAAACAGCATCCACAGCTATATTATCTGTCCATGAAACATTGAATTCTGAAATAAACGTAGGTGAGTAAACTGCTGGCGTGTTACTCACATTATTAAACCAATATGGAGATTGCAAATCTCCTGCAGGTTGGACATCAAATGTTCCGGATGTTGATGCAGAGCAATCATTAGAATCGTCGCACACAAATGCATAGTAATTATTTATTCCACCATCAGCTGCTTGTGTTATGTAAGCGCATGATTCAGGATCATTTGTTGTAAATACTGCAGAATCACACCAGCTTCCACCAGGGCATGATTGAGACACACCAGAAATTGCATCAGTCTGGCATACGTATATCTGTATCTGCTCACCAGCATCCACATCATTCCAATCAACAGTGAATGTGATGCCATTACCTTCATCAACAGGGTCAGGAGAATCTGTCACACTAGTAATAGTCGGAGGATTGTTTGCTCCAGCTGGAGCAGTAGGCCATTCTACAACCTCCCAGCGCCCATTTTGAGTTTGCCCATTATCTGAATACCAGAATTCTATTGTGCTTGTGTCAACCAAGCGAGCAGCGAATATGCCATGTGGAAAAGATGTTCCTGTGCCTGCTGAACGGTCATTGGCAAAGAGTGACGCTATTGTAAGATCAGATATAGGACCGTAATTGACATTAACTGTGCCGGGTTCTGCTCCCGTTCCTGGCTTAGTAAATGTTCCTCTCTCAACATTCATAGGCGTTCCACTTGCTTGTGTATTCTCTATAATCCATGCAACAGATGTATGTCCTGATGGTGTTCCTGATCCACTCTCAAGCTGGAAGCTGACTTGATTAGCTGCTGACAACCACACTTCATGACCGAACTCATCAAGTCCCCTTAAATTCTCATCAACCCGTTTCTGGGAATGAATAAAGGCACGCGACAAGGAATTAACAGGGGTAATAGTTTCAGTCTCTGTTACTCCCGCAGCAGAATATGTATGCTCAACTCTCTGGACATTCCAATTTGATCCCGTGAATTCAACTATTGCATATAAGACAGAGACAGCATCAGGCCCTGACACTGGAAGTGTCCCCCTCTGAAATCTCACAGTTGATGCATCATCAAAGCTGATAGAGCTTTGTTGGTTATGATAGTCATTCCTGCCGGTATCGGGATTTCTTATGCCTGTTACAAATCCCGCAAGATCATTCACATTTGCCACACCTGCTAATGCTTCAGTCTCGCTGTTCCCACTGGCTGCGAATGTATGAATGCCTTGTTTCCTGACAATGAATTCGTTTGAACCTCCTGGTGGCCCTGTGTATTCAACAATTTCCCATGCAATACGCGTGTTGGACGTAGCAGAGGAAGACCTGGTAATAACAATTGTTGTCGGTGAACTAAACTCAATAGTTGCAGTGACATCATCAGCATTCTGCGAACCAGAAGTAGTTCTACCAGCTCCAGTGTGATGTGTGTTTGTAATCCTGACAAATGCATTTGAGAGTGAAGAAACTGCATCAAAGTCAGCTGGCGCAAATAATAGCATACCAGTGACACTCATGGTAGCCACGCCTCTCTGAACTTTGAAATCATCTCCTGGTTGTGCTGCTGTTCTTGGAGGTTGTGAATCTGGTGATTTCGAAAGCGTGCATCCCTCATCCACAGAACCGTCACAATCATTATCTAAACCATCGCACATCTCAGTAAATGGTCCTATATCATCAATACATTCTGCCCATTCTCCACCAACACAAGTTCTAATACCAGAAGAACAAACACCAACATTACTCCCGCATGGTTTGATTCTCCCGTTTGTGCATGTGAGTTGGACGCATACACCACCCTCATCTACAAGACTGTCACAGTCGTCATCAAGACTATTACATACTTCTTCCTCTGGTCCTATATCATCAATACATTCTGCCCATTCTCCACCAACACAAGTTCTAATACCAGAAGAACAAACACCAACATTGCTCCCGCATGGTTTTATAACATCATCTATACATGTTGGAGCATTTTGACTTGTCGTGATCCCTGCAGATGCTAAAGTTAATAAGATTAAAGTTACAACTACGTATAACACCTTATTCATATATAATATACTAGAATAAGCTTAATTAATGTGAATCAGTAGTTCTTTGATTACAGATTAAAGATCCTAGAATTATTTCCTTTTTGATTTGCCTGAGTATGTGTAACGCCAATCCCGTTTCTTTTTTCTCCACCTTTTTTCCAATGTTTTCCATTTTCTTTTTCCCCGTTTTCTCCTGAAGTAGATTGCGTTTATGAAAATAATTACTACCAAGACAGCACCAGCAACTTCATAATAAAGAGTGTAATCGGGTTCCTCAGCACACATACCCTCAAAACAACCGAAATCACAGAATTGTTTTGATTCCCAAGAAAACCCTTCTCTGCAAGCCTCTACATTGTTGTCTACACATCTTGTAGCTCCTGCTTCGCATATCATTGGAGGATCTAAACAAGAGGAGTTAGAGCATCCGTGCTCACATTCTTCGATGATCCATTCAGTTCCAGAAATACAGCGTTCTAATTTATTATCAACACAGATAATATCGCCGGGCGTGCATTCGAGAAGAATTATGATTGTATTACTTATGTTTGAAGCCCCTTCCTTAGAGTCCACCGAGAAATTAATACTATGGTTTCCCACATCACCGGAAATATCAGCCTTAACGCCTTTCCTCTCTCCAATATTAAGAGAGAAATTGTTTGGTGTGATTGTAACTTCGCAATCACAGTCTGTATTCACAAACACTTCTGTAAGATTGGTTTCTCCTGTGTTTTCTATTGTTATTACAAAATATCCTTCCTTGATCACTGTTACACTTAGAGGAGACAAAATAACAACTTCCTTGGTTTTGGGGGTTGTAGAAGAGAGAGAAGCTCCAGAGCCTCCCGTGTTTGTGTTAATTGCGCAGGCACCCACATCAGCTGGACAGCTGTTGCATGTTTCTCCAGAGTCTATTATACCATCACCACATGAATAACCTTCTCCTACAGAGAAAGCAGACAAATTAGTTGAGTTTATTATAGCGATGCTAATTGTAGAATTTATTGTACTGTTTTCTGTAATATTTTCCCATGACCCGTCACACATCCTATTTGATAAATTCCATGTGTGACAAGCATATACATTTATCCTGCCATTGTTTGTTATAGATGTATTGTTATATGAGACTTCCAAGATAGCATTACTGAATTCAAAATTTGTATCAATTGCTACAGTGTCAACAAAAACCAACACGTTACTTGGTAATGTAATCCCGCTTTCTGTTATATTATTGTCTAAACTAAAATTCCCGGCAGAATTATTTATTATATTTACATTGTTTATTGTTATATTGAAATCACTGACAATTTTTATGTCCCAGAAACCTTGTGGTATTGTCAAGTTGACGCCTGTTGAATTTATTGTCTGGTTTCTTATAGTTTTTGTTCCATTGTAGAATATTTGTATCCACGAAGCATTTGTTTGGTTATCTTGATAATCAAGAATGTTTATGCTTGCCTCGCTTGGGTCTCCTATACTAAATCCGTTGGTAGACGAATTCACATTGTTCCCTTTTGTATCGTTTGCATAAATTGTGACGTTGTAAGAAGAGCTCATTAAACTGGTTGTGTTATAACTTGTATTGTAGGAATCACTCGTGTTATCCATCATAACATTTACAGACCATGTAGTATTAGATATGTTGAACCAAACTTCTGATGCATTCACAGCAAAATTATCTGTTATGTTTGCAAATACTGTAATATTCTCTCCAGCTATTAATGGCGTGGAAGATATGCTAGAGTTGGATATGTTTGGAGGAGATGTGTCGTCTACAACAACAAAATGTGTTTCAGATGTGGTTGTATAATTCTGATTTGAAGAGAATATGGAAGTGATATTATATGCATCTAGAGCAAAATCTGTTGTATTCCATAAGCTCCCTAATGGTGTTGTGCTGTTAGAAATGAAAGATGAATTTCTGTACAAAGATATGTTTAGACCAGATACATTGAGTGTGGAGTTTAGATTTACAACAGCTCCAGTTTCAACTGTTATATCTCCATCACTTCCGTCTAGAGTTAGATTGATGAGAACAGCTTCTTTAGATATTGTGAATATCCATGTGTTTGTAAAATTGAGATTACCTGAAGAATCATTTGCCCAAGATATCCAGTAGAGATCACCTGCAGGAAGAGTTGTATTATACTGGAAAACATTACTATTGTTTGTGACAGAATAGTTTACATTAGAACCAGACCAATTACCTTCTATAAGAACTGTTATATTTGTCAATGCTTCAGACCATGTTATATTGAAATATGAAATTCCTGTAGAGTTGTATGTGTCAGTCAAGTTTGTTATATTCCCTGACCATGATGGTGAAGTAGAATCTACTGTGATGGATCTATTTGTTCCCCAATTTGAATTTGAATTGTTGTCATAGGAAACACAGTTCCATGTATATTCACCACTGCTAATGTCTGTAATGTTCCACTGTGAAGAATTAGAAAACCCAGTTACATCTACGGTATCATTAACTGTCCACGAACCATACACATTTGTGTATAATGTTATATTTGCTAACCCTCCTCCATCAGTTACAGAACAATTGAATGTGACATTAGAATCTGATGTAAGAAAATTATCTGCGGGAGTTCCAAGCGAAACAATAGGAAGTTCAAAATCATTATTTGTTATTAGAGAATAGTTTTGCGGTCCTTGTGGAATTAATGTTCCATTTATTTGTATTGTCCATACACCTGAACTGGGATTTGAGACATAGACCTGTTCTACATTGTTTATGCTATCAATTTGATCTTGAGTTGCATTAGCTACTGGATTAAAACCTAGAGTCCAAGGATAAACTCTTTGTCCAGAAGAATTTGTAACTATCAAATCAAGATCATTTACAAGTTCTTTTGCGGCTGCAGGAGTTCCTGGATAATCGTCCCATGTAAGAGTCATTTTAAATTCTGATTGTCCTTCCTGAACAAAAACATAGTATATATCAGATTCAGAATTAGAAATATTAGATTCTATTATAAATTCAGTAGAGTTTACGTCTTGTCTTATTTTATCCAAGCCTCTTGTTATATTTATTATGCCCCACCCAGTGGTGTAATCAGGTCCAGTGTTGTTTGTATCGTCTGCTGTGTGGATCAGTAATCCTCTAATAGTAGAAGGCAACATATTAGAGTCATTGTGAGTACTTCTGTAGTCCTCTACCAGCAGAGCAATAGCTCCTGAAACAGCAGGCGCAGCCATGGACGTGCCTGATTTGACTGAATAGTCATTCCCCACATCGGTAGAAGTTATACTTACACCATCAGCCACCACATCGGGTTTGATCCTTCCATCATCAGTTGGTCCCCATGAAGAGAAGGAGGACATGGTTCCAGAGTCATCAACCGCACCTACGGTTATTACATTCTTCGCGGTTGCTCCAGGTCCTGAAGTTGTATTAAATCCTCCACTACATATGTGACTTGATCCACCATCATTACCTGCAGCAAAAACAACAGTAATAGGAGCATCTATACCATTCCCTTTTGTTATGTTATCATACCGTGCAGACCAAATATCATAATCTCCGTGTATAGAACAAGCAGCAGGACTTCCACAACCTTGTCCTATACAATAGCCCCAAGAGTTCTGAGAAACAACCGCACCATAATCAGCTATGGAGAGATTCGTTTCATTTATGAGTTCTGTGGGTGTATCAGGCCATTCGTACGATATCAGAGTGGCATTCGGGGCCATACCCCAATAAGAACCAGTTGAACCATTTCCTATCATAGTTCCTGCTACATGTGTAGAATGATCTACATAAGCACAACTTCCGGTATCTCCAGCACCTCCACAACCTAGTGTATCACCTATTGTTGTTCTGTTGGCTAATCCGCTATGTGTTTCTTCAGCCCATCCAAAATCCCATTCAGCTAAAACCACGCCACTACCATTCACCCCATAAGGAGCTACTTGAGATTCGCTTACGCTTATTAGAGATCGAGAGCCGTCATTCAATGTGATTAGATTAGGTTTTTTCTCAATCCATTGAACTGCATCCTCATTTAGAAGATCATCTATCCTGCCTTCGTCAATCTGGACAGACCAGACATTATTAGAAGCTTCCTGAAAATCTCCATACGTGCTTATTACATTTTTCATGTCTTCTTTTTCTGTATCAGAGAAAAACATGACACGGATTTCAGACATACCCAAGCTTTCTGCAGCAAAATCTTTCTTATTCTCTGAGCTTACCTCGCCAACATATGTGATACCGTGTTTTTCTGCTATTTTCTCAATTTCAGATAGTTTAGCAGAAGCGTACCATGCGTTTTCAGGTATGTAATCAAGCAAATTCATACCCTCGTCAGCTAAAAGTTTCTTTTCTTCTTCGTCTGGTATATGGTCGAATTGAACGATCACGTGTTTTTTCAGGTCACCAATCCGACTTAAAACACTCTTGCTATGTTTCTCTATATTTCCATCTATTACAGAATATGGAGATATCTTGCCCGATTTGAGCAATATCGGTTTACTTCCTGTATCAACAAATGAGGATGCCTTCTCAGAGTAAAAACTAACCAACAGCAAAATTATTATTAAAAAAATCATAACAAATGCTATTTTCATATTTACTCCTCTAATTCAAGATAGTAACCATTAGCGTCTTTCAGTATGCCTGTTAATTCGTATTCTTTTCCTGTTTCAAAATCTTTGCAATACATTACACAATTACTTCCACTACACTCAATTGGGTCTCCACCTTTCCTTAATTGAAGAGTTGAATCCTCTCCCTCCAAACTGAGTCGTCCACCACAGTCATTACAACAAGGCTCTTCGTCTGTGCAAGCAATTAAAGTGCAAACAGCTGATGGGGCTACAGAAGTGCCTTTAACTGTTATTTTTGTGTCTATTAGATTATCCGCATTCTCAATAACATGATCAATTGTGTATGTTCCAGTTGTGCAACCACTTATTACAATCACAAAAAATACAGCTAAGACAAGAAACTTCATATAGGATTATTGATAGTATTATTAATTAATACAAGTTATAAACCCTTATAGAGAGTGTATGAAACTGCAAATATATAATCAACCCTGTATGACAGAGAAGAATAAAATAATGGCTACAGTACGCATAGGGAAACCCATAGATACTGATACTGTATTAAAAGATATGGAAAAAGAATCAAAATTCTCTGATGTAAAATATTCGCCTAGCTTAGGTTTAATCAAATTTAAGCATGGAGAAAAAACAGTTCTTCTTTTCAGTTCAGGTAAGATAGTTATAAGAAAAGCAGTTAATGAGAAAGATGCTGTGGAAACAGTAAAAGTTCTATCTGAAATAATGAAATTCTAGTATACACTTGTTCTTCTAAATGTTTCCATCTTTATGTAAAGTTGGCTGTTTCCTGTCCTTTCTACTACACCAACTAGGATACCAGAACCTCTGATTCCCTTCTCTGTGCTATATATGAGAATGTCAGATGTTCCGTCGTCCATTGTGTACCACATATCTCTCGTAGCTTTGAACTCGTTGGAGAATATTATTGACCCTCTTACTCTAACCCTTCTTCCGATAAAGCTCTTCGGATAGTCATTTATGTCCCTCAGAGACGAGTCTATAGGGGTTCCTGTTACAGGTCCCTTAGGTAGTGGTTTCTTCAAAATCTTAATCTTTTTCTCTGGTTTAATTTTCAGCTTTGTGCTAAGTGAAGGTTTCTTAGTTTGCATTTTTGTGTAAATGAAATATCCACCTAGAGCACCAGTTGCCATTATTACTAATATAACTCCTATGACACCGGTAAGATCTCCTAAGTTTACAGGAGTTTCATTACATGTCAGACCTACTTGATTGCATCCAAATTCACAAAATTGTCCATTCCACCCGGTTCCTTGGACATTACATAATTCTACAGTATCGTTGTTACATCTCTTCTCTCCAGGAGTGCATGATGAAGCAAAACAGTCTCCAGGACAATTGTCTATTGTTTCTACTCCAGAATCACATACTCCGTTGTTGTTACAATCTGGAATCTCTTCTATTCCTTCTGCAAATAATGATGTGTTGGTTTTGTTTATGATATCAAAATCAACCTCAGTTTCCACTGTGTATGATATTGTTATTTCTTCTCCAGGGCGTACTTTTGGATAAGAGAACATGAATTCAGGATCAGGATTGACAACTTCATAGTTACCGTATGGTACATACAACCTCAAGCTTGTTACATTATTTGTAAACTCTTTTGGTATGATATCATATACCATCAGATTGATTAAGTTGCTATTTCCATTGTATTTTAGTTTCAATACAAGTTCTGAATCCCCATTAACTATGAATAGGTATCTAGTTCCGGTAAAGTCTGATATGATTGCTTCTGAGAAACTTATTAGATCTTCTACAGCATCGTCTGTCAATTCGGGTATATCTATTATTCCCTCTGATATATCTCTAAGTTCTTGATTGTCTCTCAAAGCTGTAGGTGGTGTTATAACAATACTGGTTGTTAGGTTCGTAGATTCATTTTCTGGAGGGTCTGGTTCATTGTTGTTATTGTTATTATTGTTGTCAGGAGGAGGACAATTACCACAATCTGATGAACATGTTGCACAACTCTCACCGCCATTACATGTTCCATCACCACACGAAGCAGGTTGTGGGTTAGAAGAAGTTGTGAAACTGTTTGGGCCTGAAGTGTTACAATTTCTAGAAGTATCACATGATGTGATGTTGTAATAATAAAGCGTATTATTTGTTAGGGATGTTATCCCAATCTGATGTTGAGTTACACTTGATGATGAGTAAATATTACTGGAGAGCGCAGAAGCGTTTTTATCATAAGCTATTCTAGAGTCAGCGTTTTCAGTGGTTGTCCATGAAAGAGTTCCTGTTATATTTGTTACACTGGTTGTGATATTGAATATATTTGGTGGACTTGTATCAATAGTAAATAATATACTGTGAGTAGCTTCTGAATTCGTAAATGTATCATTTGTTGAGTTGACTAACCAAACAGTTAGATTATGTTGTCCGTTAGATATTCCTGTGAACAAATAATAACCTATGTTTTGTACATCATGGATTTCAGGGTTCGAATCCATTTTCAATTTTGCATGATCTACTTCAGTTAGAATACCAAGTTTCTCATAAGTCATGTTTATTGTGGTTACATTGAAAGAATTCCCGTTCATAGGATGTGTGATATTAACTACTGGTATAACTCCAATTGTTTGTGCTGTTGCATTTATCCACGTAGTGTTCATGTGGCCATATGTGTCTATGGTTCTAGTTGATATTTCATGAGATAAACCTGAACTAAGACCTGTTGTATTCAAAGATGTGTTTGTCACATTTAGGTGGAATGTACTATCTACCCAAATTTCTACATGATCAAAATTTGGATTTGTTGGGTTTGTCCATGTCCAGAAAATTGAATATGGGCCTCTACTAGAATTGCTTAGATTCTCAACTCCGTTTGGAGGACTTGTATTAACTGTGAATACTCTCGTGAAAATTGCAGAGTTGCCCGCTTTATCAGTTGCATTAACTTCGACAACATTGATGCCTTCTTGTGCAGTCATTGAATCTCCTTGACAATTATTTAGTAATGGATTAGGTCCTGCACCGTTTAGATAATATACGCAAGTATATATGTTACTCTCGATTATAGTAACATCTAATAATGTTCCGGTGTTGAATATTGTTGTGTTGAGAGGAACTATTACGTTTATTACAGGAGCCGTGAAATCAATTGTTACATTACCAGAAATTGTTTGATTATAATTACCAATGGAATCGTTTACCCAGACATAAAACAAATAATTTCCATCAGTTAGTCCAGTTTTATTTGACCAATAGAATTCTCCATCCTGGACTTGTATTGTTTCATTCACCCCGTTCCAACTAATCATAACAGAAACTAAGTTTGCATCTATACTCGAAACATTTACAAATATCCAGTCTAAGCTACTGTAACCATCAGCTGTTCTAGCTTCGTAGTTTATTGTAGGTGATGTAGAATCTAATATTATTGTTCTAGTCTCTGTTACATTTGAATTACCTGCAGAGTCGTTTGTCCACACATGGTATGTGTGGGACTCTTCTGCTCCCATACCTTTTGTAATTTCCCAATTATTTCCACCAACATTTGTCATTGTGTTACTCTCATTTGTGCCGTTCCAGTGAAGTATGATATCATCGAGGGTATTCTGGTCGTTTGCGGATACACTGATAGTAACACTAGGGTTGCTTGTTATAGTATTATCAGTTGGGTTACTTGGATTGAAACTTATGTCTGGTTCTGTTTGGTCTACTGTTAAAGTTCTCAAAGGTGTTACTGCTCCATTACCTAAAGAATCATTTACAAACATGAAAAATGTATGTGAACTTTCGGATAGAGAACCTATTGGAGTTAGGCAATAATTTCCACTAGATGAGAAAGATGTATTAACGCCATCTAATGTGATCACACATGAATCTATATTTTCATCTCCATTTACACGAATTGAAGCTGTGTTTGAATATTGTTCAGTTCCATCATTTGGAGTAGGAGGTACATAACTCAAGCTAGGTGGTGTTGTGTCTGATCCTGTTGTTTCTGCTGTATTGTTTACCCAACCTCCTAAATTACCGATCGTATCAATTGTTCTCAATGATATTGTATGTGATCCACCAGAACTCAGTCCGCTTGCATTAAAGTATTCGTTTGTTGTGTTTGTTTGGAAAACGCTTTCTATCCAAACTTCTACATGATCAAAGTCAGCGTCTACTGGGTTTGTCCATGACCAATCTATGAAATTTACACCATTACTATCATTAATTAATCCAGCTACATCACCTGGTGGTATTGAGTCAAATGTCCATGAAATGGAATCTAGACCAGTGTTACCAAAACTATCTGTCACATAGAACGTGACATCATTTGAACTCTGAACAGAAGTTAAGATGGTGGAATTGTCTCCACATGTAATTGATGTGTTTCCTCCATTATTCAAATTGTATTCACAGGAAACTGGATTGACATCAGAATAGGAATATTCAAGTGTTGGGTTTGATGTGTATATGATTGATTGTGGTTCAAATATAACAGCTTGTGGTTGTGTAGTGTCTAGGATAACGCTTCTCATAACAGTTTCAGCATAATTTCCTGCAGAATCATTGACCCATACATAGAATGTGTGGAAACCATCTCCTAGGAATTTTGTCTCCCAATAGAATTCTCCATCCTGGATGTCAAATGTTTCGTTTACACCGTCTATGTTTAATCCAACAGAATCTAAGCTGCTATCTGTAGCTGAAATATTTACGAATATGAAGTTCTGACTCCAATTACCCTCTGATGTAGTTGATGACTGATAATTTATTTGAGGATCTGTTGTGTCCAAAGCCCATGTTGCAATATCAACTCCCACGTTACCTGCATAGTCTGTGAAATATAAAACAAGATTATTTGCTCCTTCAGATGAACTTATTGTTGTAATATTAGGTCCACATGCAATCGATTGGTTAGCTTGACCATTAGGACTATATTCACAAGTATCTAAATTCATTTCTTCATATGAATAAACAAGAGTAGGATTTGAACCATATGTTATTGGTTGCGGCTCAAACACAACAACTTGAGGAGTTACGGTGTCAATTGTTACAATTCTGGTTTCTGTGTAATTACCATTTCCACTCAAATCTTCTAAATAAACTCTGTAAGTCTTAACACCATCTGAAATATACGAATGTAATATTCCAGCGGATGTAGGATTGTATATGTCCATGGAATAATTGTTGCCTTCTGTTTCAAGATAAACATTCTGTATGTTTTCTGAAGCCGAAACATTTACTTGAATAGCTACAGAAGAGTGAGATCCATCTGTTGGTGTTGGTGGAATGAATACTGGAGATGTGGTAGATGAGTCAATTGTGAAAAGGTCACTAACAGACATACACTGACTTGCATTATCACAAGTCTCTATTGACCAAACATGAAAAAAATCAGGTAAATTTACATTGAAAGCGTAGAGACCTTGTTGTCTTGATGTATTAGTTTGATTGACATGCATTACAGGATAACTATGAGAGAAAGATACATTCATAATATTGTTGTCATCAGAGACATTAACGAGGAATGTCACGTCATTATTTAGAATTGTTGAGAATCCTGGAGGAGTTGGAGGAGATATAACAGTTAAAACAGGAGGTAAGTCCGGTAATGATGTGATGTTGATGTGTTTAGTTTCATTTGTTGTTACATCAAAAGGATATGTGGTTGCATTATACATCACAAAGAATTCAAATGATCCGCTATCTGCAGTTGCATTAACATTCCATGTTGTTGTGCACGAATCTCCATTTTTCATGTCCTGAAGACAAGGAGTGTTACTTGTGTTTCTTGGATTTGGATCAGTTGTATAGAAAGGAGTATCTCCTATGGTAGTGGATAAAGCTCCTTTCATCCAAGCAGGTGGACTCATATCTCTTACGAATACGCCGCTACCAGAAATTCCATCTCCTCCATTGGGTAGTGGATATGAAGAGCTTATACCATCCCCGTTATCGTCATATTGTGGAGCTTCATCAACATAATCATTCTCAGATACATAATTAAATACTTCGTCTAATGTTGCTATACTGTCATTATTCACATCTGCTAAACTTGGATTATTAAGAACATCTCTGAAAAGTTGCATGAAAACATTTCCGTATGAAACATCTTCTTCAAGAGAAGCTGCCATTATAATCATATTGCTTCTGCTTAAATCATCAATGAATCCTCCTCCAAAACAAGGAAGTATATATACGATTATATTTGCGATGTCTAGTGCATCTGTGTATACTTTCAAATCATCGTCTGTTAATTTGTGTCCATAAATATACAACCACTCGTCTATACTCACCCAATCGTTCATATCTCCATCATCGTTTACATCTATCCCATCAAATAATCCTTGATTATCCAAATCAGTTCCATCTACATCCAGCAAAGAAGTGTTGCAATCTGATAGATTATCTTTATCACATAGACAATCTACATCTATATCCAATCTATCATCTAAACCTGAATCAAATATACAGTAAGTTGATCCAGGAGTTTGGCTGCTTATACTGCTATAATCATCTACAAAAACATCGGGTAGTCCCCAGTCATCTTCATCGAATACACCAGTAGTGTTATTATACGGAGGAATTCCATCACCGTCATAATCCAATACTTCACCATCAATAGATTCAATGCGTCCATTTTTGTCCAGGTCACTCATCAAATAATCAATAAATCTCTCAACAAAAATATCAGTATCTGCGCTAATATTAGTCCCATTCTCTAGCGGAGTTTCATTGAAACTACTCAAGAAAATATGCCTATACATACCATAACTTCCCGAAGAATTGTATTCGTATCTTACCATCCAATTATTCATGCCATGGTTTGTTCTATAATCTCCTCCGATGTATAAACTTCTTAATTTCAAATTACTTTCTATATAGTCTTGCTCATCTCCTGGTGATACCTCTGGTTTTGAATATGAAAAGCCGTGATAAGCACCACCTTCCCATGTGCCTCCTAATCCGGCATATCCTGCCCCGTGATCACTTATCCATAAAATTAAATTATCGTCTTGATCTATCACATTTGCTATTTCATTGAAAACTAAATCAATATTATCTAAAGTTGCCGAATAGTCTATCATATTATTTGGATTGTTTCCGTCTGGATCTGTTCCATCATGATTTATAACGTAAATTTTATCAGGATCCATTCCATATCTGTTGATAAACACAGGATACATCTGCTGAACATCTGTCCAGTATCTCGAGTCACTTCCGCCATTTAACATAATTATGTACTGTTCTTTTACACCATCTGGTGGTGCAGTGGTTATCCATGATGTAGTTGTTTTTGGTCTTTCTACTTCTGCTTGCTCTCCACGTTCTGTTCTAACCTCGACTGTTATTGTATCAGAGGCTGAAAGTCCAGCGAAAGATGATGTCTTCAAAAGAGCGTTGTAAATTCCCGCTGTTGTATAGACATGTGTAGTGTAACCAGAAACAGATTCATAATCAAAATTATCGTCTCCATCAAAATCCCATTGATAAGAAAGTGTTTCATCATCTATAGAATAACCTTCTCCTCTAAACCGCGTTTCTTGATTTACATAAGTTATAATATTCTTTCCAGCAGATGCTACAACTTCTGGAAAAAGTTTGACAGGATCAGATGTTTCACAATCTGATGGGCAGCTACTGAATGTTTCATCATAGTTACAAACTCCATCACCACATGAACCAAAAATAAATCCTGGGCTGGTAAAATCATGTGTTGCTGGTTCTTCTGGATCTAGAACAGCTTGTATGCTTCCACATTCTCCTCCAAGACATGTAACATTAGACGTGAAATTAAAGAACTCGTCTTTACTAACATTTGTATTCACAACAGGGTCAATAAGAGTTGTTTGTAATTGACCCCATGGAATAAACATACCAACAAAACCTATGTCATACTGTGGCTGATCATCATAACATGTGACATTTAGTCTGAAATCTCCAGAATCATTTATTGTAACATCGGGATTATCATATTCCCAAATATCACCGCCTGTGTTTGTCCCGGATTGATTAAAGAAGATATTTGAATCAGGAATGTTCTCAAATCTGAAATGAACACTTGTAATAAGTCCATCTTGGCTAGTGCAATTAGTTCTTACAGAATTCAGAATATCTCCGTATGTGAGTAGGCATAAATTGTCCCAGATACCATTGATCCTACATTCAATTTCATTTACTGACGGAGGAATAATCGTATTCGAATCAATACTACCATTGTTGATAATCAAAGAAGCTGGAGTGCCTCCACTAGAATTTGTCCATCCAACATTAGTGATGTTTACAAAAGAATTTCCTGTATTGTTTGCGAAAAATGTTATTGTGGTAGTAACATTCTCATTATCATTAACACCAGAACTATTTCTTGTTATATTCACATTATCAATAAGACCAGAAACATTGGAGTAGCTAAAGAAAGTTAGATTACCTCCAGATTGGCTGAGCATAGGCCCTTCTGTTATCGAAACGAACGAAAGAATACTTTCATTATATTCAATGTCATATTGCAGAGAATGTAAATCATTTGAACCAAGAGGAGCTTTAGCTCTAATTTCTATAACAACATTATTTCCTACATATACCGGAGATGATGGAGAAACAAATAATTCATTTGGATCAGATTGGAGTGATATAAAAGAAAGAGTTGCTGTCATTGTCATACTTGAATTAGAAATGTTGGAAATAGACACGCCTGTCAGATTTGAATAATAGTCATTAGAATCTGGAATACTTGTGGCATCAAAAATTCTATTGTTTGTTGGTCCAGGGTAGATATCTTCTGCATCACCGTTTCCTATCTGTTTTTCCAATTCCCATAAACCATCTGCCTGTTCCAATGCTACTAGAAAATGTGAGAATGGGCTCATTCCAGGATACCATTCCATATTATTGCTACTCTTTGCCTCGTCTATGTGCCATATTAAAAGACCTGTTCCCCGAAGAGGAATATCGTAACCAAGTCTCTGCCTATTTTCTACAAGAAAATATTGAGATAGTTGAGTGTTATTTGTCCATAGCCTATAGATGCTCTCATTTGATGTTTCCGAAGCTGGAAGCTGTACTGTTGTTAGAGACGAGTTTATGAACAATGGATCAGCGAAGCCTAATTGTATCTTACTCCAAGCACTTAGATGTGATGGAGAATCTCCGTTGTTGACGATACCCATCCAAGATCCATGACCCATTACACCCCAGACGCCAATACCTCTTGAGCTGCCATCAATATCATAAAGATCAGGCAATCCAAATATATGACCCCATTCATGAACAACAACGCCTATAGTTAGGTTCAATGTATCATATGTAACTTCTGGAAAAATACAGTAATCAGAAATAATAACACCGTCTCTAGTTAGAGGAGTTCTCAAATTCCATTTATGAGACCATATATCGTATGGATTTCCTGTGATCTCTGCCCCTTTACCTGCATGTATAACAGTAAATCCTTCTACTCTGCCATCACCGTCATTATCATAGTCTGCAAAATTAACAAATGAATCAACGAGATCTACTGCCTCTTCTGCCAGTCTCTGAGCATTATTAGGATAAGCCATACTAATACCATATGTCCCGTTTGCATAGAAAGAGGAGTTCTGAGAAGCTGTGTGCCATCCTAGTATAGAAGGTAAATTAACAGTTGTTATATCAAATTTACCATAACTGTTCTCTAAATAGAAATGTCTTGCAGATGGTTGAGTTGTTCCAAATATTCTGTCGTCATAAAAATCTTCTGGGATCACATGCGGCTTGTTAGGAAAATCAACTAGGATAAGTAACATCTTGAAAGTTGTATTATCAATAGATGTTGTTATTCTGTTTCCTGGAGGAGCTAAAGCCGCAAGATCTAAAAGCTTTCCAGGTTTATCCAAGCCAGAAGTTCGTGCTACTGTATATTCGGGTGTAGTGAAAGGGTTTGGTATTTCTCCCCTTTCTATTTTTCCTTGGACATCTGGAGAAGGAGCTACAGCCATTGTAGTTGAAATAGAAATTGATAAGACTGATAAAAAGACTACTAAAGCTAACAACACTGAAACAATCCTCATGATATCTATATATTAATTAGAATTGTAAGCATATATTGGTAGCTATATAAAGGACTTTTTTAAAATCATAATATGAAAGTAATATCTTCTCTTAGAGCAGCTGAATATGTGTCAGATTGGCATCCAGAATCTCCAGATAGGCTCTTATCTTCTCTAGGTTTTGTAAAAGATAAAGGATTCGAAATTATTGAACCAAGAGAAGCGCATGAACAGGATGTGATGCTTGTTCATGATATAGATCTTATAGAGAGTGTGAAAGCGAATGATTACTTTGAACCTGATACACCAAACATAGAAAACATATACGAATATGCACTACTAGCTGCAGGAGCAGCTCTTGAAGCTCAGAAATTGTGTTCTAGAGAGTTTATCTTCTCTCTAATGAGACCTCCTGGTCACCATGCAAGAAGAGGTTTCTTAGGAGGATTCTGTTATTTCAACAATATAGCTATAGCTGTTTATAGAGCTTTACAAAAATACAAAAAAATAGCTGTGATTGACATAGACAATCATCATGGTGATGGCTCGCAGGACATATTTATCAACAATCCTAAAATTCTTTACGTGTCACTTCACGAACATCCTTTTTTCCCAGGAACGGGATTGCGATCGGAAGCCAATTGTTTAAACTATCCTTTGCCTGCAGGAACCGAAGAGAAAACATATATAAAAACACTAGAAGAGGCGTTGATTCATGTAAAAAAATTTGAACCGGATTTAATAGCAATATCTGCAGGATTCGATACACATAGAGATGATCCACTTGGTAACATGAGACTTGAAGTAAGCTCATATCAAAAAATAGCCGAATTAATCAAGAACTTAAATAAGCCTACATTTGCGGTATTGGAAGGTGGTTACTCTACATCTTTACCGCAGTGTATATATAGCTTCTTGAAAGGATTTAGTTGAATTAAATAAAATTAAAAAGAGTATAAAATTCTCTTCAAATCCTCAGGTATATTAATTCTGTATTTATCCTGAAAAAACTCATAGTCACCCTTATGATAAGTGTAGTGATGTTTTTCTATAAGTTCTACGAATTTATTTTTTTTGAGTGTTCTGAGATAATTTCTAGCAGCTCCAAGAGAAACATCCAAAACATCACTGATATTGTTTGTAGTGAAATAGCCTTTGGATTTTTGTGTCTTTTCTAGTTGTTTTATAAAGAGAGAAAAATCATATAATTTCCTCTTAAGCTCACTTCTTAAATAACCTTTGTTTATATTTAGCAGAGGCCACAATCTCAAAAAATTATAATATCCGTTGATGTTCAAGTAATACATAAGTTTCCACTTCTTAAGAGTCTTATCATAATAATTAGATGGCTTTCTAAAAGTGCTGTGTATATTACATATATTCAGTAATTCTCTGAGCTCTTTGAGAACATGCGGTGCCATGTTTTCTTTATCTAGAATTGTATGTTTTTCTTTACTGCTAGATTTTATACCGGATGAGAGTGCTATATAAATTCCTCCAGCATTAATATGTCCTTCATCGTCTATGAATTGAGAAACACATGAACCGATAAGATTGGGATCTTTTAACTCCTTTAAAATTTTATTCAAATATGTTTCTCTTAATACTTTGCTTCCAGTGATAAATCCTAGGGATTCTACGTATATTTGTCCAAGTATTCCTGTGAAATATATCTCTTGAGCTCCAGATACTTTTCTCTTAGAGTGATTTACTATACCAAAAGTATGTCTGATACATCGAAATACCTCTTCATGTAGATCATTATTTGAATTTACATATCCTATTCTTACGTGGCCAGAATAATCTTTGGTTATATACCCATCTCCAAAGGGGAATGTTAAGCATTTAACTCCTTCTGGTGTATTGAAATCAAATGGAAATTTCCTCATAAGAAAATTCCCCTCCTTCAAGTAGGGTATTATTGAGCCTCCCCTTGATGATTCTATGGAATATAAATATTTTTCTAAAAAATCTATAGAGTATTTTTTAATTCCATTTCGTTCAAGATAAGAGCAAATTTTTAACAAATGCTCGAGTCTAATTTTTCTTTTATAGGAAAGCGTCTTATAAATTAATGTTCTTGGTATACCAATTTCTTTTGATACACGTTTTATATCCACTGCTTGTTGTTGAAAATCCTTGATAAGTCTCTTTAAAAAATTCCTGTCCTCTTTGATTCCTATCAATTTATTGTTTTTGTTTAATCTCAATTTACCAAAAGACAGATAAGTACTCTTTGGTAAATCATCTAGTCTTATCATAATATATTTACAATTATAGATATATAAATATTACTATGGATAAGGAACACAACATATTTAATAATGGTCTCTATTACAATATTATGAAAAAAGGAATATTATTGGTTATTGTTGTCGTAGTCCTTGGTGCTATGGGTTATATTCTTCTCGATTTACCAGGGTCTGAAATAGTACCTGATATTAGATTACAAGGAGAATCAGCAGTTATAGATCGTGTTATAGATGGAGATACGGTAGAGCTAGAAAACGGAGATAAAGTAAGACTTCTGGGAATAGATACTCCTGAAAAAGGTCAACTGTTTTATGGAGAAGCAACTAGATGGCTAGAAGAGCGTGTGCTAAATAAAGAAGTTTGGCTAGAGCCTGGAAAAGAAAACAAAGACAAGTATGACAGGTTTCTAAGATACATATTCGTGGGAAGCACTTTCATCAACTTGGAGCTTGTAAAAACAGGCTATGCAACTTCTTACATTTTTGAAGAAGATCAATATTCAGAAGTGATTCGAGAAGCAGAGCAGGAAGCTAGAAGAGATGGTCTCGGTTTGTGGGGAGTGGCTAGTCTGAAAGCATTCTGTCTAGGAATATACAATTTCCATTACAATGCAAAAGGAGATGACAACGAGAATCTAAATGATGAATACATAGAATTTAGAAACAAATGTACTCATCCTATACAAATAACTGGATGGGTATTGTTTGATTCTAAGAATACTATATACAGGGTACCAAATGTTACAGTTATGAACAAAACAATAATAACAGTTCATACAGGGACAGGACAAAACACAGAAGAAGATTTATTCTGGGGATTAGAGAGAGCTGTGTGGAACAATGATGGAGATAAATTGACCATGCTTGATGCTGAAGGAAACGGGATGCTTGAGTATGAGTACTAGCTTTAAATATACAAAACACTAATCTGAAACCATGAAACAAGGAGATTTTTTACTTATTGACTTCATAGGTAGAGTAGAGAATACAGGTGAAATATTCGATCTCACAATGGAAGATGTAGCTAAAAAGGAAGATGTCTACATCGAAGAGCAGAAGTATGAGCCTAAGTTTGTCATAATAGGTGCAGATATGATTATCAAGGGAGTGGAAGAACACCTCCTCAAAATGAATGTGGGTGACAAAAAGAAATTTAATGTGACTTATGATAAAGCATTCGGAAAAAGAAATCCACAGCTAATTAAGATTTTCTCCTTAAACAAATTCTATGAACAGAAAATAAACCCTATGCCTGGTTTATTTGTTACTATAGATAACATGAGAGCAAGAATTCAAAGTGTTTCAGGTGGAAGAGTCAGAGTAGATTTCAATAATCCTTTATCTGGGAAAGATCTTGTCTATGAAATAACGATAATCAAACAAATCAAAGAAATCATGGAAAAGATAAAATCTCTTCTATCATACCAGAAGATGAAAGCTGAACCTAAATTAGTGGAAGACAAACTTACATTAGAAACAGAAAAGAAACTACCTCCTGTGATAGAGCACATGCTTGGTGAAACAATCAAGAAATGGGTTACAGAGGTTAAAGAAATAAAATTTGTTTTAAAAGAAGACAAACCAGCTGTCAAAAAAGAAACAAAAGCTGAAACAAAAGCTGAAACAAAAGCTGAAAAAGAACCGGAAAAAACTGAAAATGTCTCTGAAAAAGAAACAACTGAGGCTAAAGAGTAGTCTATTCTAACTGCTTTTATTTTTAGATTAAAACAAAAGAGTTCCCAGTGGATAGTTTCCACATGAAATTTCCAAATGAAATAAACATAATCTATTAAAAACTTACTTTCATAGATATTCTTATCCGAACATGGAAATGGAGGATTTATTATGACATCTAGTGGTTCTGTATTTGTTGACGAAAGATTAGGAAGAAATTACGAGACTGATGATGAGTTAAGAAAAATTCTTGAAACAAGAAAAGCTGAAATTAAAGTAGTTGGTTGCGGTGGAGCAGGAGGCAACACAATTTCTCGTTTGATGCAAGTTGGCATTGTAGGTGCTGAAACAATTGCATTGAATACTGATGCTCAAGATTTATTATACACCGATGCAGATAAGAAGATTCTTATCGGAAGGGAAGTATCAGGCGGTTTAGGAGCTGGTGCTGATCCAAAGATTGGTAATGAGGCAGCAAAAGAATCCAAAGATGAGATCAAGAAAGCTCTTGAGGGCGCAGATATGGTTTTCATCAACTGTGGTTTAGGTGGTGGAACAGGTACGGGTTCAAGCCCACTGGTTGCTGATATTGCAAAGAAGATTGGAGCTTTAACAGTGGCTATTGTAACAATTCCATTCACAATGGAAGGAAACCAGAGAGCTAAAAACGCTCAAACAGGATTAGAGAATCTAGAAACAGTTGTTGACACTTTGATAGTAATACCAAATGACAAGCTTTTGGACATTGTTCCAGATGTTTCAGTAACTACAGCATTCAAGGTTGCTGATGAAATACTAGTAAATGCTGTAAAAGGCATTGCGGAACTGATTACAAAACCAGGTCTTGTCAACTTAGACTTTGCAGACATCAGAGCAGTTATGGGTTCTGGTGGATTAGCAATGATAGGTATGGGTGAATCTGATTCAGAAAATAGAGCAATGGAATCAGTTGAAAAAGCTTTGAGTAATCCACTCCTAGATGTGAACATTGAAGGTGCATCTGGAGCTTTGATAAATGTTTCAGGTGGAGCTGATATAACAATCAAGGAGTGCCAAGACATAGTAGAAGGTGTGTCACAGAAGATCAGTCCAAACGCAAAGATCATCTGGGGTGCTCAAATAATTAAAGAGCTTGGAGATACAATCAGGGCAATGTTGATTGTGACAGGAGTTAAATCCTCACAAATCTATGGGCCTGAGAAAACATTCAAGCTTGAAAAACAAAGGGAGATTGAAAGGGTCTTGGGAATAGACTTTGTGGATTAAGTGATTATTATGGCAGTAGATACAGAATTCAGACCTCAAGAAACAAAAATCAAATTCGAATTTGATGTTCCAAATGAGGTCATAAAATTTATTGAAAGACATAGTGGTAGTGAAGGCGCTATGAGAATATTCGAACAAATCTTTTCAGATGGTGTTTCAAGACACATAAACGAAATTCTACAGGATTTGAACAGCATAAAGAATTTTGCTCAGAATCCAGAAATTGGTTTAAGAAAAACACAGTCAAGATCTGACCCTCAACCTTTTGTTTAATTTTCTAATCGTACGCCTTTTCTGTCCAATGTAGCGTCAATTATGTAGAAGTCGGCTTTTTTCCACTTCTCTTTAACTTCTTCAGATATTTTCTTATCGAAACTGATAGATATACCACAATCTCCACCACCAGCACCAGAAAGCTTGCCAGCAGCTCCACAGCCATTAGCTATTTCAGAAAGTAATCTAAGATCAGGTGTCTCTATAGGAACATCAGACTTCATACTGAGCTCCCTCAGATAATGTTCATTCTTCTTTATACAATCTAATATACCCTGCTTATCTCCTTGTTTCCAATGAGAAATCAATTGTTTCACTGTTCCTGATATGGCATCATAGAGCATTTTGTATTCATCTCCATGTTTCTCCTTGAATCCTTTCATTTGTTTAACCATAGCAGATGTTGATGCAGACTTCTTTGTCCATCCTATGTCTAATATGAAATCCTCTGGGATTTCAAGCTCTTCTATGTATAACCCAGGCCATTTATCTTTAACTATATTCTTTATCGTTCTTCCCGTTTCTATTGCTTCTTCAAGCCAGTTTGGATCAAATCTCTTGTAAATAAAAATTCCACCGAATGTAGAAGCTGCAACATCAAAGGCAGATCCGACTTTACCTTGTGCGAAATAATGAGCTATAGTAGATAATTTGTATATCACATTTTTTGTTTCTCTTTTTGTGATATCATGACCATGTAAAGCTAGAATAGATGACACAGTGGATACAACAGAAGCAGCAGATGAGCCGAAACCAATCTTCTTCTTCTCTCCATCAACTTCCAATTGGGACATTTCACCCCATGAAACAATATGAAATTTTTCAAATTCGCCTAGATATCTAAGTGTAGTCTCTATAGCACCTTTCATGAAAACAAGAATATCCTTTTCATCTTTTTGAGCATTTTGCCATTCTATATTTGCTCCATCAAAAGTAGCCCTTATATCTTTGATCCCAAAGTCTTCAACAGTAACGGAGATATCTTCTTCCTTTTTTATCTCACAAAAAACTTTCTTATCAACTGCAGCAACTAATCCTGTGTTGCCTAATTCCAGAATTGCCCATTCTCCAGACAAAAACATCTTACCTGGTGATGCTATTTTCAACATTACCCACCTATACTTGTTTTAATGGTTTTGAATCCCTTTTCTTCCATTATACTTGATATTTTTTCTTGTGTTTCTTCATCTGGAACCAAAGCGACCATGTATCCTCCGAGACCGCCACCGGTCATCTTAGCTCCTATTGCTCCGTTTTCTTTAGCCAGAGCAACCAACATATCGAGCTCAGGAGAAGATACTCCGATATCTTGGAGTAACTTATGATTATCATCCATCAGCTTACCTACTTTCTGGGAATCGCCCTCTTCTAATGCTGTTCTAGCCTCTTGAACAAGAGCTTTTGCTTGATCGAATATTTGATTGTATTTCTCAGGGTTTTTTTCTTTCCTTTCTGCAACTCCTGCAACAGCTGCTTTTGTGTTTGCAACTATTCCAGTATTTCCCATAACTATAAGCATTGGCTTTTCTGTTTTGATCCTATCCATGACAGGAGGAGTTCCTTTCACAAACCAAATTAAACTACCATAAGTAGCTGCTGTATTATCAATACCTGAAGGAGTTCCATGATATCCCTTTTCTCCTTCGTAAGCTATTTCATTGATTTTTTCATCATCAAGATTTAGATTAAACTCCTCTGATAGCGCTCTTGCTATTGCTGCGCAAGAAGCAGCAGAAGATCCTACTCCACTAGCGGCTACGAGGTCTCCACCCAAAACAATCTTTAGGCCTGTTTCTTCTACATTTATTCCGACTTTTTGTAATATTTTGTTATTAGAATCTGCTTGTTGTTCGAATTTTTCCTTCTTGTAACCTGGTATTTCAGGTCTTTTGTCTTCCAATTCGAATCCAGATCCTTCCTTTTTAATTGCTATTGCGGTTGTTTTTGAGTTAATAGCTGATGCTATTGAAGGCACTCCATGCACAACAAAGTGTTCACCGAATAATATAACCTTACCAAAACCGTATCCTTTACCCATGATATCACCTGTATGTGTGTTTATTTTAATCTTTATAAAACTTATGTTACCACATAATAGTAATATGCGATAATATGAGATGAGTTAGTCTAAATACTCATCAAGTATTCTTAAAAAGAATGCTGCAACATTGTTTTTCTTCTTGATCTCTTCTTTTGTGAACCATCCATGATCAGCTGCCTCTGCGCTTAGAACAAGATCACCCTTCAATTTACATAGGAAAACGTGACACATGTGGTGATGATCTTCTTCTACTGTGTGCTTGAGTACTCCAAGCTCTTTTATGATCTCAACACCACCTAGCTCTTCCTGTCCTTCTCTTATAGCTGCTTGTTCTGATGTTTCTCCTTCATCCACGTGTCCACCAGGACTCTCCCATCTACCTATATTTGGAGGATGAGATCTCTGAATAAGAAGAAATTTACCATCATTTTCTATTACTAACGTGGCTGTATCATGTATCATAACATATCCTTTAATTCTCTGATATTATTAAGAACTGTCTCTGCACCTGCTTTTTCTAATTCTTCCTTAGAATCTCTACCAGTCGCAATTAATATAATATTCATATTAGCTGCTTTTGCAGCTTTAATATCTATGAGAGAGTCTCCAACATATACACATTCATCTACAGGCAAACCTAGATCTTCAGCTGCTTTTAGAAGAGCATCTGGAGAAGGTTTGGGATTTTTTATTTGTCCACTGAATATCATTACTTTAAACATGTCTTTCAATTTTTGTGGAAATAGAGGATCAAATTTATCTTTGCTGGAGTTTGTTACTATTGATAACACATACTTCTGAGATAGGTAAGAAAGAACGTCTTCTACACCATCAAAAAGAATATTAGTGTCACCAACTTCTTCTATGTAATACTTGCCAGTCAGATTTCTCAATAATTTTATGTCTTCTTGGTTTATGTCTTCCTTTCCTAGAATTCTTTTCATTTTTTCTATGGGAGACAAGGATATCCAATTCCCTATATCTTCCATAGTTACATTAGATCCAACTTCCTTTGCAGCCTTGTAATAAGCAGATTCATGGAACCTTAAATCATCTACAAGAGTTCCATTATAATCGAAAATGATAGCTTTCATAATTAGAATAAATGATCATCTACAAGCCTTGCTTCCCCGCCAGGTTTGCATACAAGAACCTTTTCTATCCCTTTTATCTTGGATAATCTTTTTCCAATTTCTTTTACATCTTTCTCTAAACACATTATCTTAACCTGAGGACCAGCATCGATTGTGAAGTAGCTTTCCAATCCTTCTTCTCTCCAGTCCATTACAGAATGAATAACTCTCATAGTAACATCATTCCAGTAGATTATTGGAGGTTTTGTTGTCATCATGGTTGCATGCATTTTCAAACAATTATATTCGGCTGTCTCCCCAACTTTTGTGAAATTCTTTTCTTTTATCCCCTCTCTCACTTTATCTAAATCTTCATTCACAGTTTTTAGCCATCCATCATAATAAGGACACGTTGCAACAGTTTGAGACATTCCTGCTCTACTTTTTACTTTTTTTTCTTTTGTTGATGTGATAACAGTAACAATTCTAAATTCTTTCCAGAAATTCTCGTCAGCTATTTGTACACCAAAAGAATCACTTCCGTCTTCTTTCTCTCCTTTAATCCATTCTACAAAACCGCCTTCTACAGATCTACTTGCAGATCCAGATCCTCTTCTAGAAAGAATTGAAAGTTCTTTTTTGTCTAAATTCAAGCCAGCAGCTTTTGCTCCTGCAACAGACAATGCGGCTAAACCAGACGCAGAAGAAGCTAATCCAGCAGCTACAGGAAAATTTCCTTTAGAAACTATCTTAGCTTTGTCTTTTATTCCAGCCATTTCTCTGATAACATCTAAATGGTCTAAAGTGCTAGCGCTTTCTAGTTCTTCTCCGTTGAGAATGAAAACATCCTTCTCATACTTAGGATCAAATTCGACAGTGGTATGAGTATTCAAATCACCTAGAGTCAAGGATATACTACCATTATTAGGAAGCATAAGCTTTTTGTCCCTCTTTCCCCAATACTTAACCAATGCTATATTGGCATTAGCAATTGCTGTTGCTTTCATACAATTCACTTTTATTTGTAATTATTATAATAAACATTTAAAAGTCTGCCCCGGTGGCTCAGTCGGTAGAGCGTTGCATTGGTAATGCAGAGGTCGCGGGTTCAATTCCCGCCTGGGGCTCTGCAATGTTTATAAATAAATGAATCAACTATAGCAATATGTCATAACCCCGATGTGGGACAGTTTGTTGACTAGTTAACAAATTGCGCAAAGTCGTGAGGTAATGGCATCCTGGTAGGCTCCAATCGTCTCGATATGGAGATATGAGAAGGTTTTTTGACTTTCGGATGATAAGAAGAAACCTGCTTATGGGGGTTCGACTGGCTCTTTTCTGTGCGAGCAGAAAACGGTACGGAAGTCCCCTCGACCCCACCTTACTCAGACTTGAAATCTCTTAAGTCTTCTGTAGTCAGTTCTGAGTCTTCAGACTGGGACATATACAATACTATACGACGGTATACTAACCATCTAAACAAAATACCACACTGGGATACAGCTGAAAATAACAAAGAACTGATTCTAAATTTCTTGAAAAAGACAGAGATAGAAGGCATTGGACTAGTGCAAAGAGTCAAGTATGTGGATGCATTTCGTACCCTACTAACCGCTGTTAACAAAGATATGACCAAATTCACAGGTAAAGATCTGGAAGAATTCCTCTATCACATGAGAATCTACAAACCAAAAACAAGGCATACACGGTGGTACTCCATAAAGAAATTCTTTAGGTACATAGACAAGAAGGACATCTACAACAACATAGAGCCCCATTTTGACAAGAAAGGAATGAAACTACCTGAAGAATTGCTAACAGAAGATGACATCAAAAAGATGATTTCAGCAGCCAATAACATAAGAGATAAGGCTCTGATATCGGTTTTATACGAATCGGGTGCTAGAATAGGTGAACTCCTGACTAGAAGAAGAAAACACATCACATTCGACGATTATGGAGCAGTCATGACTGTGGATGGAAAGATAGGCATGAGGAGAGTAAGGCTAATACACTCTGTTCCTCTTCTAGCTAACTGGATGGAGAATCATCCAAAGAGAGATGATGACAATGTATTCCTTTGGATTAGTATGAATGATTATACAAATCCAGTCAAGTACATGGCTATAGCCAATATGCTCAAGCTAACAGCCAAACATGCAGGAATAAAGAAGCGGATATATCCACATATATTCAGACATAGTAGAGCAACCTACATGGCCAACAAACTAACAGAACAACAACTAAAAGTATACTTCGGTTGGACTGGAGATAGTGCAATGGCTTCTACATATGTTCATCTATCAGGTAGAGATGTGGATAACGCAATCTTGGAACTTAATGGAATAAAGGAGAAGACAGAAGAGAATGGAAACGGCTTCAAGGTAAAGAACTGTCCAAGGTGCAGAGTTAACTCTGACCCCTCATCAAAATACTGTAATAGATGTGGTATGGTATTGGATGATAACGAAGCCTTTGATTTGAAAGATTTAACCTCAAATGAAGACTTCAAAGTCTTCCTACAAGAAGCATTCGTAAAATGGAAAGGTTCAAGAGTGGTTTAATCTTTGGGAATTAATAATCAAACTTTTCGATTTAAATGATTATTCCTATCACTATATCCCGTTAAATAGACAATACAAACCAGATTTGCGATATTTCACACAAATCTGGTACTGTTGGTATTGTAATAGATCACTTCGCCAGTGCAGGTAAGAGACAATACAGGAAAAGATAGATATCTGCAACTGAGGAAACCAGTAGTCTCTCGTTTGCGGTGTGAAGATTCTCGATTGTTGGACCTGTCGCGATGATGTTCATCCCAGGATACTCACCGGATATCACTCCACACTCGACGCCTGCATGCACTGCAGTGATAGTCACTGAGTCACGTGGTGTTAGGTAATCGTTGTGTAGATCGTTCCAGGTTTTCCCTGCAATTTCGAGTAGAGGCGAATCAACTGGCTCCCAGTTTGGGAATGGAGAACCGAGACTTGCTTCTGCACCGAACCTCTGACTGATATCGGTTATCACTTCTTTCAGTGAGTCGAGGTCAGACATGGAGAACGACCGAGTCAGCATCGAAACTGTGAGAGTATCGCTGTCAATCTTCACGCACATGTTGGAAGATGTTTGTGGAATTCCTTCCAGATGTGACATGGAAATGACACCGTTAGGCAGACTCAGGATCATATCGATCATGTTTTGTGTTGCTCCATGATACGAGATACTTGATTGAGGATTTAATCTCGTCAACTCCATCTTGAAATTAGGATCGGTCGTTGGCACAAATTCCGCTACAAAGTCTTTCAAGATTCGCCAGAAAGTATCTTCGATATCTCGAACTTCGGCTGGAGTAGCGAAAATGGCTGTTGCCGTGACTGGAATGGCATTGGATCTCTCACCGGCTTCCATACTGAGAAGAGTGATTGGAAACTGAGAGGAATATTCTTTCAGAACTCGAGCCATGATCACTGCTGCATTTCCGCGACCGTGAACGATATCCACCCCGGAATGTCCACCTGTCAGTCCAGAGATATTCAGCTTCCATTCCCACATATCATTCTGTTTGGCGAGTGGAGGGAGAGGCAGAGTAATAGTGGAGCCGAAACCACCAGCAGATCCTGTGTAGATAACCCCAATCATCTCTCCGTCGAGATTGATCATGTACTCTGCTAAGAGTTTCAGATCGAGGTTGAAAGCACCGATGAGACCATTCTCCTCCTGGACGGTGAACAGAAGTTCAAGAGGTCCATGCTCGATGAGTTCATACTCTACAGGAATCGCTATTGTCAGTGCTATTGCAATTCCAATCCCGTTGTCAGCTCCAATGGTGGTTCCCTCTGCGCTCAGCCATTCATTGTCCAGTACCAGTTTGAGTGGGAATCCCGTGGAATCGAATTCCTTTCCAGCATCATCCAGACATACCATATCCAAATGAGCCTGGAGAGCAACGACAGGTGCGTTTTTAAATCCTCGAGTTGCCGGCACATGGACGAGCAGATTCCCGATGGTATCCTGTTGGGTTTCCCATCCATGTTCATCTGCAATTGAGCAGATCCAGTCAGCGAGTGCTTGCTCGTGACCCGGACAGTGTGGAATCGCGCTGATTTCCTCGAAGAGGTTAAAAGCCCTGTGATGTTTGTACACATCTACTGGATTGATTTCTCCGTACTCGCTTGCTGATCCTATGCTCGGTAACAAGACCAAGCAAAGACCCAAGCAGACTAAAAGAACGGTCTTTCTCGAGGTCATTTGACTCCCCTTTGCTCTGTACTGCGATTAAGAATTGTATATTAACTAACTCAAAGCACTACACGACATACACACAATTGTCTTTCGTTGTCGCAGAGTGTTGTTTCCTGAAATACAGATGCTGACTTTACCTCGAACAAGGATCTTGTTCCAGATGTCTAAAGAGTGTCAGCGATGATATGTGGAATATGATAATTTCAATTGATAGTAAAATTTAAATATACTTCGGTTGGACTGGAGACAGTGCAATGGCTTCTACATATGTCCATCTATCAGGTAGAGATGTAGATAATGCAATCCTAGAGCTCAATGGAATAAAGGAAAAGACAGAAGAGAATGGAAATGGTTTCAAAGTAAAGAAATGTCCAAGGTGCAGAGTTAACTCTGACCCCTCATCAAAATACTGTAATAGATGTGGTATGATCTTGGATGACAATGAAGCCTTTGATTTGAAAGATTTAACCTCAAATGAAGACTTCAAAGTCTTCCTACAAGAAGCATTCGTAAAATGGAAAGGTTCAAGAGAAGGTTAATCTTTAACTATCTACAGGTAAGCCGCCACTCGGATCGCATGTGTTGACCTTTTTGCCGCCTATAATCTGCATGCAGTTGTCTACAATACTCCTCTTACATAATCCGTTTATATCACAAGTATATCCACTATAACATCCACACTTGTTGCAATCATTAGAGAAGCTCCCATCAGAATCACAGAATAATGGCTTTCTTGTTGAACATTCACCATAAGTTATATCCCCTTCACAAACAGGACACATCCCAGGGCTCTCCAGATCACCATTAGCAATTGCAATTATCCTAACAACATCAACTAAATTTATTCTATCATTCATGTCCACGTCAATACAGCAAATATCTTCAGGTGTAGGAATATCTCCGACAAAAGCAATGTCATTTGCTAAATCAGAATCTGTGTGATTTATTACACCATCTCCATTTACATCACCAATTTGTTGTCCTGTATTACAAGGAAGAGAAGATTTTGTGGTTAATTCGAATCCATAAAATCCAGTATTATAGGAGTCATGTTGATATTGAGGCCATTCCATTGTACTGGAATCATAGTTGTTGTCAAGGTCCCATGTTTTAGCAGTCAGATCACCTACCCATGAACCTTCACAATCTATATTTGGTCCAGAGTGTGTTACCAGCTCCACATCTCCGTCATTATCAATATCATTAATGAGCGGAGTAGAATAGATCATCATGCAAGTATGATCAAGAATCTGTTTAGGAAATCCTTCAATAGGTGTTCCATCTCCATGATATGCAACAACCATTTGGTTTCCAGGAGGTCCTGAATAAACACTACCCGCATAAGAAATTACATCTGGTAGATTATCACCAGTAATATCTCCTATAACTGCTTGCGTAAATACCCATCCACCCAATGAGTGCTTTGGCCAACCGTCAACAACTGTTCCATCATGATGCCACATATTTAGATCATACCAATAAGTAGAATAAACTATTTCTAAATTACAATCACCGTCAATGTCTCCTAGACTAGGGATATTGTAATTATGAAAAGTGCTAGTTGCAATTGATTCTTGAGGCCATCCCGGGAAAAGATTTCCATCCTTATCTAGAACGTAAATTTTCATCTCTGGGTGATTGTTCATTCCAAAAATAATTTCTTCTTGACCATTACAATCTAAATCTCCAATAATAGGAACACCAGGAGTTCCAGGAAGAGAATATTCCCATAGCTTGACTTGATTATGCAGTGTGTATGCATAAACCTTATCTGTGGCGGTTCCAAAAACAACATCAAGATACCCATCATCATTAATATCTGCAATTGCCTGGCCATAAATGGCTCCTCCGTCTGGGTATTCTGGTTCATCAAGATTAAGAGGATATCCTGGATAAAAGTTCCCTTCGTGATCAAAAACCTTTAATATAGGATCAGAATCTCCAATAATAATTTCTAAATAGCCGTCATTATCAATATCCCCCATACTGGGTATTAAACTTCCTCCTTGATTTGTATGGTATCTAAAAAGCTCGTCTCCAGCAGTATTAAAAACATGCAATCTTGCACCATGAGTAATGGCAATTTCTAGCTCTCCGTCATTATTAATATCTCCAATTGCAGATGTTGTGCCGCTTGATTTGAACGTAGGCCAGCCAGTTACTGGACTTCCATCATGATGCCAGGAATAAAATTCCGGGTCATCACCAAAATTCTGGTTTGCGAAAGATACTTCTAAATCAGAATCACCATCATAATCTGCAGCCGATATGGACGAAACAGAACTTATACTATCTAATAATACTGGCCACCCTGTTTGAATACCTGAATCATCTTCAATGTAATAAAGTGTCCTCTCCTCACCAATAAGAACTCCTCCGGAATTGTATACACTGAGATAAACAAAATAATAAGAATCTTCTTGAACAATTCCACTTGTGTCAAATGTTCCTAAAACCCCATTTATTATTGGGGAAAATCCTGTTTGAATTGGAATAAAATCTTCATTGGGCTTAAATAATGCATAACCAGTATACTCAGCCTTTACATATTCAAGTGTATATCGTTCAAAATTCTCAGCGTTTGCATTTCCAATTATATTAATACTGTTTCCATGTGTAATCTCAGAATAGTATTTTGGCGATTTTATTTTTATATTCTCTACTATGATGACACTAGCATCTTCACTTATATCTCCAGTTGAAGGATAAACGCTTAATTTTATGTCGTAATCCCCATTCAAAGCAGATGGATCATATCCAGCGCAAAGTACTTCGCTCTCTTTAGGAATATCAGAGGTACAAATAAGATCCCAGTTTTCTAGGTTCCTCTCAGAGATATAAAGATCATAATAAGAAAATCCTCCGCCCATCGCTGTTCCAATGAAATCAATACTTAAGCCTTCAATTGCTCCATTTGTTTCTATTTCTGCTACAAGAGGACTAGTTAAATTGAAAGCTTCTGCAATATCTATTCTTCCTTGGCCTTGTGTCCCAATTGGTTCTCCGATGTCTACTGCCGTATTTCTTAAAGCTGCTTTTATTTCTAAAGGGCTCCAATCGG
This sequence comes from Candidatus Aenigmatarchaeota archaeon, assembly GCA_043824495.1. Lineage (GTDB taxonomy): Archaea > Aenigmatarchaeota > Aenigmatarchaeia > QMZP01 > QMZP01 > JBDRNB01. The sequence goes on from JBDRSV010000024.1 coordinate 52,091, forward strand.
GATGAGACTGTTTTAATAATGCAACTGCTCCAGCAACTATTGGCGTAGCCATAGAAGTTCCTGCGACTTGTAGATGCTGATCATCTAAGCAAGGATGGTAATAAGGATGTTCACCTTCTGGAAATATAGAATCATATCTTGCTGCACAAGTTATTGCTCCTGGTGCAACAACATCGGGTTTATATATTGCCCCATTATCCCATATCACTGGTCCTCTGGAACTAAAGCTTGTTATCTGATCTACTATTGGATTACTATCTTCCCAATATTGACACCATATCTGCCCTTCAGCTGGACAACTCCATTCACCACAAAACACTCCATTAAAAGGTGATGATGTGCAGTTCCACCAAAAATCATCATAATTTTTCTTGTATGTTGCTCCGACAGTAATAGCCTTTTTTGCTGTTCCAGGACTGCCAACAGTTTCTTCTCTTGGGCCACTGTTTCCTGCAGCTATAACTGCAATAACACCCAAATCAACAATATTATTAACTGCTTGTGAGACTGGATCTTCTGGTCCACAAAATTCACTGTATCCCCAACAGTCTGCTCCTAAACTTAAACTTATAATATCTAAATGATCATCAAAATTTTCATCTTGGTTTGGATCTGCTGACATTTCTATACCCTCTATGACTGCATCAAATGTGCCGCTACCTCTAGAATTTAATACTTTATATGCATAGATCTTTGCATCGGGTGCAATCCCGTTTATTATACCGTTTCCAGCTGCGCTTGCTGCGCAATGAGTTCCATGACCTTCATCATCTATTGGGTCCGGATCATCATTTACAATATCATATCCTCCTTCAACTTTACACCCAGCTCCAAAACATCCTCCAAGATCAGGATGTGTATAATCTACACCAGTATCAATAATTCCAATAGTTATTCCTTCTCCTGTAATAGGAACTGCTTCAATTTCTCTTGCCCAAACATCGTCAGCATTAATTAGTGGGACAGCGTCCATCAAATTCATTTTAACTTCGTAATTAGGGTAAACTTCTTTGACTTCTGCAATTTTTTTAATGTCTTCTGCTTCCTTTTGAGAAATTTCTGAAACAAAAAATCCATTAAAAACATCACTGTAGCTCTTTGTAATGCTGGCTTTTGGGGCCAAATTTATTATTTGAGTTATTGTAGCTGATTGTTTTTCGATAATATTGTTCTTATAGTTCGATAAAATCGATTTTGATAGTGCTGTTTGTGAACGAGTTTTATATTCTACAACCGGAGCATCGCGAAGTTGTACAAGATAACCATTAAAATTAGGTCTTTGCTCATAAGCTCTGAATCCAAGCGAGTTCTTTTCAGCTAAATTTTCTGATTCCGGAGGGTTAATTCTTTCCGGCTCTTCACAAACTTCTTCCTCATCCACTAATCCATCACAATCATTATCTATACCATCACACTTTTCTATAGAAGGAGTGCATGCTGGTTCCAAAGGAGCGGTTATTATTGTAGGTTCTAAAGTCCTCAAAGGAGCTCTGAATTCCCCTGCGGGATAATAAGATACTCCAACAACACCAGAAATAACAACCACAGCAATTATAACAGCGATAATAATAGGAGATAAATTCATACTATATAGTTGGTCTTAAACGAATAAAAATGGTTTTTGATACTTCCCCATTATTTAATCTTAAACTCACACACACAATAGAAAATACACTATTTTTGCAATCGGTTCTTGGTTAAGAGAAGTATATGTAGAGTATAGTGGGTAGACACCCACCTTTTATTATCAGAAATCAATAATTATACATGAAGAGGAAAGCACAGGCAGCTTTTGAGTACATGATGATTGTCGGTATAGTTCTGCTTTTCATAGTGCCTGTGTGGTCTTACATGAATACAGTACACAAAGATACAACCAATGAGCTTTATTTCAGTTATGCAAGGAATGCTGTAACAAAGATAGTGGATACTGCTGAACTTGTTTATTCTCAAGGACCTCCAGCAAGTGTGCAAGTCGTTGTTTACATACCAAAATATGTGGAGGAAATAAACATCACCGGCACAACAATTAACATAAGATTAAATATAGGAGATGTTAATGATGTGAATGGTTTTGGTATAGCTCCTCTTAATGGTAGCTTGCCAACAACGGAAGGGTCTTACGTAATCAAAATAGAAGCAATAGATGATTATGTTAATATCAGCTTAGCTAATTAGATTGTGTGTTTTATTCTACATGAGAAATAGATATTCTTACAAGAAGAAAAAAAGAAAAATAATATTAAAAATAAAAAAATGGAAAAATTCTAACCATCTACGATGGGATATCCTACGAAGCAGTACCGGTCAATGTACCAGAGCTTGTAAATCCTGTTAATCCAGTATCTAGGTTATCATATGTTATTCGGATATCGACTGTGTATGATGATCCTGCTGCTGGACCTGATATTTGAGGCATAGAAATTTTTTGTTCTTGGTTAATATTCATAGCTCGAGGTCCGTTTGTTCCAGTTGTGGTTATATTCCAACCTGCAACCTCTGCATATGGATAATTTATGCCTCCGTATGTTGCTTGTATACCTGTTATGTTAATGTTTGCTCCAACTCCATTAGTTAATATAAATGTTACCTGTGTGGAGTTCATCTGCCAACCGCCTGCCTGGATGTTGAATCCTTGGAAACCTGTAGATGTTGATTGTGTAAAGGTTCCTGGGTTAAATAATCCAAGTGCAAATAATGCTGCGGCAACTATAACTACAATTAGTATTGCCCATCCGTATGTCATCAGATATTCCATCGCTGCTTGTGCTTTTAAATGTTTCATTAATTTAACACCCTTTATATTGTTGTGTTTTAATTACTATTTGGTCTAGCACCCTTATAAACATTAAAACTGATATTTTTTTCTAAAAACTAAACAGATGCTATTACACCGAACATTATACCTATCATGAGTTTTGCTCCGAAAAAGATAGCAAGAGCTCCTACAACAAATATGGGTAAGAATTTAATTCCACCCTTTTCTTTACCGGTACTAATCAAACCCATAATTAAACTACCAAAAATAGTTGTAATTAATATAGAAGCAATTGAGAATAGGAAAAGAAATTCTTCTGATATTTTTACTACACCAAAACTCATGAAAGACGAACCCGAACTTACAGTCTCAGGTACAACAACATTAGCACCTAGCTGTGTTATAGAGCCTATCAAATAAGACGATAATGCGTATAATGCAGGAGCTGCTATTACACCTGCAAATCCTATGAAGATTATGTAAAGCATAATGTTTGCACTTACTTCCTTCTTGATTACTTGAATTCTTCTAAGGTCTGTAGCATTCTCTTCGAGTAATGTAGCAAATTGTCCTCCTGATTTACTACCTTCTACTATCAGTTTCAAAGTTCTATCAAGCATTTCTGATTTTATGTAATAGCCAACTTTGTGTATACTCTCTTCTAAGCTCTTACCTGTAACCATCTCTTTACCTACAAGTTTAATGGCATCTGATAGAGGACCAAATTCTGGTCTCGCACTGAGTAACAAGGCTCTGCTAGGTATATATCCAGCTCTACTGTTAGCAGACATTAACTGTAATGCATCAGGCAATATATTCTCAACAAATTTTGATCTCCTTTCAACTCCCATTATAAGAAAACCATGAAGAAGTACAAACAAACCAACGAATACCCCAACAAATACGTAATATGTGTAAGGAGCTGAGACTAAAGCAGCCACGAAGCCTACAAGTAAACTTAGTATTACTGCAGAGTCTACGAAAGTCTTCGAACTCTTTTTACTACCAGAATACCTAAGATTGGTTTCTATATATTTCGTATATTTCCTTGGAACTATTTTATGAAACATATTTTTCTCCTATATACCTGGAGGTCTCTTGGACTTTATAAGACCCATAAACATGAATTGGAATAACGTTACCGTACCTAATATACCAAGTAGTACTAGCTCAACATTGAATACCGTTCCTACGAAAGAGAACAGTACGAGTATGAAGATTATGCCTAATGTAGGGAAAACAACAACAAGAACCATGTAGAAAAGAGCCAATGGATTTAATTCAGACCCGTATTTCTTGATTGCTACTTTCTGTTCCATCACGAGATTGTCAACTATTTCTTTCAGAGTGTCACCAATATCTGCACCGCTCTTCAATGCATTAATTAGTTGCCATAGGATTCTACGGAAATATAATGAAGCATTATCCCTGGCTAATAATTCAAGAGCTTCTATTTCTGATCTCCCTGTATTAATTTCATTGACCGCTTTCTTAAATTCAGCTGAAACTTCTCCGTATTCACTTCTAGCAATAGACATCATGGAATCGAAAAGGGTAACACCAGATCTAACCTGAACTAAGAAATGATGTAGTGTATGAGGTAAGAAACCGTCTATCGCTTTAACTTTTCTATTGACAAATAGTCTCGGGTAAATCATCAAATAGATGAATGATACGAAACCTAAAGCACCTCCAACTCCAACTGCAATTAAGAAGCTTCTTGCTAGTTCTAATCTGAAACCTAAACCAAAGACAAGTACAAACACAAAGAAAAGAATGAAATAGAGAAGCCCTGTAGCAAAAGCAATACCCATCCATTCTCTTGGGGATACGTCCATTTCAGAATGTTTTAGTTGAAACTCTAAGGTAGGGGAGAAAACAGTTAGACTCTCACCGATACCAACATATCTTCTTGTCAAAGTTTTGGCCTTTTCAAGTGGTAAAGGAACAAAAGGAATTCTCTTCTTTTTCATATCACACCAGGAATTATGGCTTTAGCGTGCCCTTTCTTAGCTTCTTCATTATGCTATCTTGGTCTATATAATATTCAGATATTATTCTGCCTACAGAATTTATGTCATATACTTTATTCTTAACTAACCAGTCTAGCACACTCATTTTTTCTTTTATATCAGCATCAATTTCTTTCTCATTCATACCAGCGAATAATTTAATATCCTCTAGAGCTCTTCTAGATTTTCCTGATTTCACAATCCTATCTGTTGAAGGAGACCAACGGTAGATTGTGTTTAATTCGATTTTTATCTCGTCTAATCCACCAGGAATAAGCTCTGAAACCTGAATGACTCTTCTGATTTCTCTTCTCCTATCTCTATGCATAACTACGATAAGCTGTAGAGAGTTTAATAGAGCTGCTGGAATGTCTATTGGAGGGTTTGTCAATCTTCTGTAAGTTTCTTCTGCTGTGTTTGCGTGAAGAGTTGAATATACAGAGTGTCCTGTGTGAATAGCTTCGAATAAAACCTCTGCTTCCCTCTTTCTCCTAATCTCACCTACAACAATTCTATCAGGTCTCATTCTAAGAGCGTTAATCATAAGCTGAAGCATTGTGACTTCTCCTTTACCTTCAGTGTTAGGAGGTCTCGTAGTCATTGGTACCCATTGAAGATATTTAGGAAGTTGTAGTTCTCTAGTATCTTCAATTGAAATTACTCTGTGGTTAGGTGGTATGAAAGATGTAAGAACATTGAGCAAAGAAGTTTTACCGCTTGCTGTACCTCCTGGTATGATTATGTTCATTTCGTATTGTGTTGCTAGCCATAGGAACGCGGCTACTTCAGTAGTAATGGTCCCTTGTTCTACAAAGTTTGTTATAGTCCAAGGAGTTCTAGCGAACTTTCTCACTGTTAGAGTGTTACCGGTTGCACTGACTGGGAATAGAGTAGCGTTAGCCCTATCTCCTGTAGTTAGATAAGCATCCATAAGTGGGTTCAAATGGTTTATTTGGACACCAACTCTTCTACCAATCATAGCTGCATAGTTGTATATTTCTATTTCACTTTTTAGTGGTATGTTTGTTTTTAGCCATCCCAAACTTCTATGATAAACCCATACTGGTTCTTTTGAATTGTTGATAACGATCTCTTCTAGATTATTGTCTTGTAATAGAATTTCTATTGGACCTAAACCCAATGAGTTGTGTATGAGTATTCCTGTTAAAATCTTTCTCTCTTTCTCGTTTATGTCTGGTAGTTGCTCCTTAATCAAAGGAGCAGATTTATCTATAAATGATTTTTTTAGTTTTGTAAGTTCTTCTGGGTCTAAAATTTCTGCCGTCTTAACCATTATATGAGAAAGCATCTCTTCTCTTATTTCATCAAGAACAGCTATTGTAGCTGTTTCTATCTGAGGAAAAATAAGTTCATATAGAGGAACAAAATCTGTTACACTCTTTTTTATTGTTATCTTTGCCGGAACGTCATCAATTACTAGTTGATATGTCTCTAATACTTCGTTCTTCATGAATTACACCGCTAATGTTTTCTCCTCTTCCATAGCCAGATCTTTATTGACTTCAGTTTGAATTTGAGTATTACCAGTATTGCAATTATTGCTATGATTACTATTAGGAATATTGGAACATAAAGCTGAGTATCTAGGCCTCCTCCCATTGCATCGTTTATAGGGTTCATTATAGGAGCTATAATAGCAGTCAAACTGCTATATGGGTTACCTACATCAAAAGGAAGTAGGTTTCTTACACTCAACCAATATACCATGAGTAATACAACCACAACAACTATGACCAGGATGACTGGTTTTTTCTTAGATCTTTTATGTGGTCTTGTTAGTTTATCTATCTTTTCTTCTGTTGTTTCTACACCTTTAATTTTCTTTCCTCGTTTAGGTTTGTATCCCTTTATTCTTATCACAACTTTACCCATTACTGGGTAATGTAAATCAACTAAACCATGAGATTCTAGAATTTCTGCCCATTTTTCTAATCTCTTTTTATCAACTTTTAATCTGGAAGCAGCGGCCTCTAAACCAACACTCTTTTCTTTTTCAATGATATGAAGAAGTTTATCAACATTTGTTTCTATGTAACCTTCTATATGGCCTTGACCTTCAACTTTTTCTCCACCCTTCCCCTTTACTTTTTTCTCAACAATTGCGCTGGGTTTCTGGGATTCTTTGAAAAGACCTTCTCTTTTCAGTCTAATTACAGAGAACTGAACATCAAGCTTGGACAGAGTAAGTTTCTTGCTTATTTCTTCTACGGTCTTGCCTTCTTTAAGAAATTCCAATATTTTCTTGTCTGATGTTGTAATTTTCATTTATTCACCTATACCATCTGACATAATCCAGAGTTACATGATATGTAAGTATATATTATGCTTTCGCATTCTGTTTTTGTTATGAAGTCGTCTAAGACCTCTATTCCTAGTACGTCTATGATACACTGTTGATTTTCTTCATTATAAATCCCATGGAAATCAGGTTCATCTATTATTCCATAGTCGTAGAATAGATCATCGACCAGTTCATGATTTTGTACTGTGAATCTTAAACAATCTTGTTGACTTTGACATTCTCTGCAAAATCCTGACGTATCACATGTTGGTAGAGGATTCTCACAATTAGTGTTATAATATGTGAATGTTACATTGTTTCCTTGTTCTGTGTATGTGTACCTGCAATCATCAAAAGTTTCCTCTTCCCCGTCTCCAGATCCGCTACCATCGCCTGGTTCAGATGGACCAGATTTTCCGATCTCAATATCTCTTTCTTGGTTGTTTATTTCTATTGTTACTTTCCAACAAGAATCATCTGGTGTGTTACATCCATCGTCATCGCATATGACACAATTGCTTTTTGGAGTTATGTCTTTTATTTCAGCGCCTTCATAATCATCGTTTATTATCTGTTGTATTTTCTGGTATTCTTCTGAAGATAGAGTATCAGTTGATGAAAATATGCCCGAGAAAAAAACGGCTAATATAATGATCAATATGACAATCACAATTAATATCACTTTTTTCATATTAACACACCGTGTATCCTATATCTGTTAGATTATATTTACTTGCAAACGCTGCATTGAGTCTAAACCAATCAGGTAATCCTCTAAATTGTAGACATCCATCATTTGATGCATCCTCAAAGTATAGGTAAGATACTGATATCTGATCAGGTTTTGTGTTTGTTGGATAACCCACAGCTTGTAAGTCCGGGATGTTTACGAATGTTTCTAATCCGTTTGTTGATGATGATGTGCTCCCTTCTAATCTTTCAAGGAAGCTTGGCCCTGTTGTTCCATCAAATGTGGTATAATATCCTTGTTCAAGTGCTTCTTCAATTGGTAGTGACCAGACTCCAGTGTACTGATCTAAATATACTGTCTTATAATTAGTTGAATTCACAGTATTATTAATTATGTCTATGGCATTTGTTGCACCTACGACATAGCAGTCTATACCGACTGGTAGATCATTTGTTTCTCCTATAATACCACCGAAATTGCCTACAATAGCTGACGCGTCTGTTGTAACTAAAATATTATCAGCACTCTCATCTGAAGAATCTGTTGTTATATTGCCTGTACAGTTCTCATTTCTGAGTGTACCAGAAACCAGCTTCATGACATGATATGGATAAGGATGTGCTTTCACTTTTCTCACAACACCACTACCATTAACAGCGAAAATAGGATCATCAAAACCTTCTGTGGATATTAGAATTGCTTTACTTGTGTTTCTCTCTATTCTGGATTTATTTGTTTTATCAGAAACATTTGAGTAGAAGTTTATTGTTGCTACTATATTGAGACCGTTGTAATTGTATATAGTCAAATTAGAAGAGTTTAGATATTTATTGAATCCAATTCCGACGCCCAGTATTCTATCTTTCCAATTGACGATTGTATTGTTGAATAATAATAAATCGAATTCTCCATCAAAACTTCCGTTATTCATAAGCTCTTTAATACGGTTCGGTGTTTCACCTGTTGGTATGAAAGTTCCGTTAGTTAGAACTCTGTTAAGAGCTGATAATAAAGCTCTCTTACCTGAAATTTCTAATGCTCTTTCGAAATCACTTTCTATTATTTTCTGTGATTGTCTTACTTGGTCAGAAACTATTTTGTCTACAACACCAACATTCATATCTTCAAGAGAGTTGATGTAAACTATAATGAATAATAAAAGCGGTATGACTATCAAAACAGAAATAAGTGAATATATCTGACCTTTCTGGTATTTTATATCCATATTCTAATCTCCAATTCAGATGGTCCCCATAGAGAAGGTATGCCACCTATTGAGCTTGAATCAAAGTTAACTTCTTCTGTGATTTGCAAATCTATTGGATTTGTGTCATTCAATCCGTCGTATGGATCTCCGATTGTACCATCACCATAACTGTTTATGTTTTTATCAAAAATGAAGTTCAAGTTATTTAGAAGACGCATGAAAGCATCATCTACAGAGTCGTTCTGTGGATCAAAAATGTCTGTTGGATCTGCTCCTACAGCTACATTAGATGAACCATCTACAATATCATCTCCATTGAAATCATAATACACGGTTACAGTGCTCCCCTTACCTTTAGGGAACACATCGCTATAGCCTTGGAGATTGATATTCCCTATTCTTAGTGTGTAAATAACTCTAGCATCTGGAGAACCTCCAGTCCCATTGTCCGGACTAACTCCAGTACCTAATCTAACAGAATTATTTTCTCCAACACCTAAATATTCAGGAGGAATCTGAACTATGTACGGATCTCCTAATCCTAAATACTCGTCAGAATAATTTCCTAACCAATAGACAAGATTCCAATTATCATCGCTTTCGTTTTTTACGTATAACCTATCTGTCCAATATTCAGATGAGTAAGAAGTTATTTTAGAGTCTATAACTTTAGTGAAGTTTGGGACAAAGAACCATCCTTCTTTTGTTGTTGTTGTATTATTTGTTATAGTGGCAGAACCAGTTGAGATTGAAAGCCTTGGCATTTCAAATGTTAATGTGGCTTCTCCATATTCAGGAGGCTCAATGGTAGTTACGTAATCAAAATTTATGAAAGAATCATTAAACAATGTGCTGTTTATGGATGCGTTTCCAGAAATATTTAATATCTGAGCAACAAAGGATGCTTCTACTATGTCTTGAGCAATTCTTTTATAGATTTCTTGTAAGTCGTCTGCATTACTACTATTGAAAAATCTATTACAGTTAGGAATCCAGTCATCGGCTTCACAGTCCCAGCAAGCTGTTTTATTTAATGTGTCAACGTCTGCTGTTGCACCAAATGCTACTGCATAAACTGTGATATTAAATTCGTCCCTAGCTTCACATGCTCTTGCAATTGCATCAGCTGAAGCTACCGCATTCGCACATGAAGATCCTGGTATACATACATTTGCTTGACCATCACTCATAACAAGCATTGACTTGAATCGACTTCTAGTTATGTTCATTTCTAAATCAAATTTAGCTGACTCTGCGTCATCGTTCTTCAGTTTAACTGCAACTACATTATCCCCTGTGTAGAAGTATGGTGTGCCTCCAGGAAGCTGCGCTGCAGGAACATTATACACAATTACCTGTTCAAATACAGAAACATTGTCCAATAAGAATGTATCAGAACTTTCTGCATCTATTGCGTTTGATCTAAACCTTATCTTAAAGTCATCTACATGGTTGAATATATTCAAATTCACAATCTCACGGTAATAGTCTCCTGAATTAGTTGTGTGATCTCCATTGTTTCCTGTATGTGTTCTTACTTCTGTGTGCCATGCACCATCGTAAACATCTAGATAACCATATTCTCCAGTTTCAAGATCTTCTACTCTCCAGTAATATTCAAGTATAGCACTTGTGATATTCGATATGTTTATCTCTTTTTCTATCCACATTTCATTAGGACTAGATCCGTCTCCATAGAATTTAACAACATTAGTTCCTGACAGAGCTTCAGATTGGCTTACAGTAACCACTCCACCATCATTTGTAGAGTCAACTGTCCAACCACTCAGTGGACTCGAGCTGCCTCCCTGACCAAGAGTGATGTAATCAGCTCTACAGTAAGTACTGCCACTAGTTCTGTCGCATTCCAAAGTGATTTCTTCACCGTTATTTACAACTATATTTTGAATTGTTCTGTCTGTCCAAGATTGTGTTAATTCATTGGCAAACCAGTTGTCCACTTCAACATCATCTACATAAACTCTCCACTCGTCGTGTGGAGCAGAGCTGTCACTTTCTGGACAATACCTAACTGTGATATTATAAGTTCCATCTGTTCTAGAATAAGTCATTGTAGCATTGGAAAAGTCTGTAGTAGCGCCTTCGTGTCTGATGCATGTGCCTGATGGTCCAGAACAAGCACAGCTGCTTGTAGTTGCGAAACCATCAACATAGCTGAATTCTCCTGTATCTTCTGTTTCCACTAGATAAGAAACACTATCATTTTCAAATCCATCAAAGAATATCAGGTTTGGTCTGTTCCAATAAGTTCCATTGTATTCATTTGTATCGTTTTCTATCAAATGTCCATTCAAATATAATTCCACTGCATCATCTGCCATTATAAAGAATTGTGCAGATTCTACAGTGCTTACATCATTTACGTCAAAATGTTTTCTCAAGAAATATGAACCTCCATTATTTCCCGTGTTTGTGTCTATGTTAGGAAGATAATCATAACCCACAGATTCGAATCCTAGTATGGCATCACCACTCTGCCAGAATGTATCATTGTATGATTTGTTTGTCCATTCACTTGCGTTTTCCACAGGAGGTTCAGAATCCGGATAACTCGTGTTGTATAACCAAGTTGTACTTCTATTTATAGCAGAATAAATCAGAGTCTCATCTCTTAATCTTCTCGTTGCATCGAAAATGCCACACGCAATACATGTTGAACCGCATGTAGAATCATATGTGTTTATGTCAGTTTGTAGAGAAACAATATCAGAACTGAAGTCATGGCTTCCACAGCTTAAATCACTACCATAAGTAACTAGACTAACTCTGTTGCCTGTTTTATTTTCTAAAACAGACTCTACAAAATCGGTGTCAGCATCCCTCACAACATTGATCCTCTCCCTGTTACATGGAGCAGGAGCTCCACAATCACATGGTCCTAATGGAGAAGAAACATCACATATACCCATACTTCCTGATCTATCTGTTATTAACACAGCATCAGTTGAACCCAATCCTTCTTCAGATGAGAATTCTTCTGTACCGAATCTTAAAGGAATTGTAACCTCATTCATGTTAGAGAAATTCAATATGGTTTCTAGATATGTTGTATTTAGTGTTATTCTCTGTTCACTGAGATTATTACTCCTCCATATTTCAGTGTCTCCTATTCTAGTGAATACTGCGACACCTGTTTGATTTACACTTATGTTGCTTGTGTAATGTAAATATATTGTTAAGTTGCTTAGGTTACCTGGAACATAGAAAGAACTGAAAAGATTGATTATACCTTCTATACCAGGGAACCAATATCTATTTGTTGCATTTGATCCGAATTTAGAATCTGGTTCTGTTATGAGTTGTGATGTGTTGTACGTAATTTTTATGTAACCGCCACCAATGAAGTTGCTTTTGTTCTTAGGGAATTGTATACTTAATGTGCTATTTGAGTTTTGATTGAAATTGGTGAAATAAGCAGAATCCATTTCCCATTTATCTGCTGTTAGGTTCCCAATAGAATTATTTTCATAGAAGCCTGAATAAATACCATTTACATATAGAGTGAAATTGTTACCAGCATCTAACTCTAAAGACACGTTTACTAGATTATCATAAGAAGGAAGTTCAACTATTCTGGTTATGTTACCGTCACCTACATATCCACCAAAATATACATATTTGGAACCTATCTTACCTACTTTGGTTAAGAAAACTCTGGAAACAAATCCGGATACGGGCTCACCTACATCAAAACCAGAAACTATTGTAGAAAACCTAGAGAAGTATTTTCCTTTACTTGTGCCATTCCTGTATATACTCTCATTATTTATCAGTATTTCATAACCCACTCTACTATTACTAAACAGGTTGCCTAGGACATCTTTTGTTATGTTCTGAGCTTCTGTTATATTCCCTGTGGACCATAGAGCACCTACGATATCAAGAAGTGTTTTATCGAGATCATCTTCAACTAAATCACCAGTGGATAAATAATATTGAATAGAAGAGAAATCTTGTAAATCACCAATTTCTACTTGTCCCATGACATTAATTACATCCTTACCTGTGTAGTATAATCTCTGATAACCAAGTTCAGGAGAAGAGTAAGTGAAAGATAGTCCTGTGAGGAATAGAGCAACAAGTACGAGTAAACTTGCAGCTACCATAGCATCTAAAGATAGTAGAAAACCTCTTCTCATTACCATTTAATATATTATTCTAGTTAACAGAATATTAAGTATGTATATAATGAGGAAACGATCCAAGGCACAATCAGCAGCTGAATTTATGATTATTTTCATGATGCTGATAATTGTTCTTAGTCTTGCTGCTTGGATAAGTTCCACGAAAACTCAAGAAGTGAACACAATCAAAACTAATAGAGATGTAGGTGTAGTTTTGAATGTGATAGTATCTAAAATAGATACAGCCTTTCTAGAGGGCGACGGCTTTTCCACCGATATGTATTTACCCGCAAACATAACATCGGTAGATTATACTGTGCAAATAGTGCAAAACCAGGTACTTATAACTCATAGAGGACTTACATATTCAAAGAGATTGCTTACAGATGACGTTCAAGGGAGCACTTCTAAGGGTTTCAACATGATTAGAAATGTGGATGGGACGGTGATTATATCATGAGGGGTCAACTCTGGTCTACTGATTTCATAGTTTCTGCAACAATGTTCTTCACCGTGTTATTCTTAGTAATCTTTGTTTGGAATTATACAAACACCCAAGGACGTGAGAGATTAGAATTTAACAGTATAGAGACTCTAGCTTTGACAGTTTCTGATGCCATAATAAGAACACCTGGTTTACCTGAAGATTGGAATGCAAGCAACGTGCGTGTTTTGGGAATAGCGTCGGATGATAATGTTCTCAACTCGACTAAAGTTCTCAGATTCGTCAATCTCCCCTATTCTAACTCTAGAGCTCTGATTAGTCAGAAGTATCAATTTTATTTTGAATTAAGAAATACAACAGGAGAAATAATAGAAAATTCTGGGACAAACCTAACAACCGGTGTGTATCCATTTGATCCAAGTATCGTTGTACCGATCGATAGGTTTGTTGTTTATGAAGATAAAATAGCAACAATGAAATTAATCGTCTGGAGCTAGTTTATTTCTTCTTTTTCTTCTTGTTTACTGTGAATTCAATTTCGCCCTTTAGGCTTATTGATGTATCAGCGATATCGAATTCTACTCCGTCAAGATTTAGCGTTGCTGTGACTTCCTTTCCTTCTGCAATTTCTATTAGTTTAAAAATAAGTCCACTATTTTTTACCAAGAGTTCTTCTAGGCCCATATCATACCTCCAGTTTTGATATTTATTAATGGATATTGAAATATAAAACTATATGGTAGTTGAGAAGATAATAATTGGAAGAAGCAAATCCGACCTTAAAGAATATGGTGATGAGGGTACTGTTTTCATAGGAAAACACATAGTTGGCGAAGGAGAGGAATCGCATCTCACAAACCCTATTCATATGGATGTTTCAAGACCTCATGTTGTTCTAATAAGTGGTAAAAGAGGATCTGGTAAAAGCTATACATCGACTGTTATAGCAGAAGAGATAACAAATCTCCCAAAAAAGATAAGACAAAACATATCAGTTCTAATGCTTGATACTATGGGTATTTTCTGGTCAATGCAGAATCCTAATGAAAGAGATAGAGAACTTCTAGAGGAGTGGGGACTAAAACCAGAAGGAACAAAAGTGAAGTTCTTTGCACCAAAAGGGTTTGTCAAAGAATATGAAAAGTTTGGAATCAAAGTTGATGCTCCAATAATTCTACAGACCAGTGATCTTAGTGCTAGTGATTGGATAATCACGTTCGGTTTTGATGTAATAGATTCTAATGGAATCGCAATAGAGAAAGTTGTTAAAAATGTAAAAAAAAGATTCGGTGAAGACTATTCTATTGATGATATAATAGAAGAAATTAAAAATTATGATGGTGAAGATAAAACAAAAAGAGTGCTTACAAATAGGTTTTCAACAGCTAAAGACTGGGGAATATTTGAGAAAACGGGAACGTCAATATCGTCAATATTCCAGAGAGGAGTAGTTTCCATAGTTGACATATCACATTTTGAGAGAACTGGTTCAGGATGGTCTGTAAGAGCTATGCTTACTGGTTTGTTAGCCAGGAAAATATTTCAACAGAGATTGATGTCAAGGAAAGCAGAAGAATTCGAGATTCTTAGCGGAGAAAAACATGATACAATCCCAATGGTTTGGATAATGATAGATGAAGCTCATCAGTTTATACCACACGAAGGTAAAACCGCAGCAACAGAGCCTTTGCTCACCTTAATCAAAGAAGGCAGAGAGCCTGGGATATCCCTAGTTCTAATCACACAAATGCCTAATAGACTGAATCCAGACGCATTAGCACAAGCAGATCTAGTTATTTCGCATAGATTAACATCTAAAGAAGACATAGAAGCTCTCAAAACAGTCATGCAAACATACATGATAAAGGACATATCACAGTATCTAAAACAACTACCAAAGACACCGGGGTCAGCTATAGTCCTTGATGATAATTCAGAAAGAATATTCCCAATACAAATCAGACCGCGTCTAAGCTGGCATGCTGGTGGATCCCCATCAGCAATTAAGAAGAAGAGCTTGTTTGACTAGTTTTTAAATCCTTTTTGTGAAAATTAAATATGAAATATCAAACAGGGGAAGATTTTAGAGTAACGAGTAGCATAGACACTTCTGAGTTTGGAGATTTTGAAGTAGTTTCTGTTCTAGCTGATGTTAGAAAATCTAACAAACCAGTAGCATTCGAGTGTGGTGTTGGAGGTAGTGTGGCCACATCCCCTAAAGTAAAAGATGGGAAGGTTTTCTTTGGTTCCAATGATAAAAATTTCTATGCAGTTGATGCTGTAACAGGAAGGGAAGTCTGGAGATTCGAAACAGGTGATCCAATCATGTGTTCTCCAGATATATCCAAAGATAAGATTTATTTTGGTTCATTTGACAAGAATGTATACTGCTTAGATTTGAATGGTAATTTTATTTGGAAATTCCCAACGAATGGGAGACTAATAGCTAAACCAGAAATTGTAGATAACAGAGTTTATGTAGGTTCAGAAGACGGTTCATTTTATTGCTTAGATGCTGAAACAGGAGAAGAAATGTGGAAATTTGATACAAACGGATCAATTTCATATGCAAATTATTATGATGGAAAAATATTCTTTGGTTCTGGAGACTTCAATTTTTATTGTTTGTCTAAAAACGGAGAGGAGATATGGAGATTCAAAACAGGCAATGACATCATCTGGAACTGTGTTATTGTAGATGGTATAATATACTTTGCTTCCTTTGATTGTAATTTGTATGCAGTTGACATGAAGGGAAATTTGATTTGGAAACTGCCTTTCAATGAACCTGTAAACAGTATGATTGTTTATTCTGATGGTGTTCTATATATGGGATCGCGAAACTTCAAGACATATGCCATTACAACTGATGGAAAAATATTGTGGTCTTACGAAACAACCAATATTCATGGATCTGGTATAACAGTAAAAGGCGATGTTGTATATTGTGCAAGTTGTGATAATCTCATGTATGCACATGACAAAAAAACGGGAGAACTGTTGTGGAAATTTGCTGCAGATGCTCCTATAGCGCACACAGCACCTGCCATATACGAAGGTAAAATATATTTCGGTTCATGGGATTGTCATTTGTATTGCGTAGATCTGAAAGGCGAATTGATTTGGAAATTCGCAACAAGCTTAAGCTATATGGCACCTGTTGACATGGAATCAATAAA
The DNA here is from genome assembly GCA_043824495.1 of Candidatus Aenigmatarchaeota archaeon. Classification (GTDB taxonomy): domain Archaea; phylum Aenigmatarchaeota; class Aenigmatarchaeia; order QMZP01; family QMZP01; genus JBDRNB01. The sequence goes on from JBDRSV010000024.1 coordinate 68,830, forward strand.
GAGCAAAGAAAAATCACTAGAAATTGTTTGGAATCTAGAACCAATGAGAGATACGGAAGAGGATGAATATAAAGAGAAAACCCAAGAAATCCTCGGTGGATATACAATACAGAACAAGTATGTTCAGGATTCTGAATACACTTCTCATGACATTCGAACATTCACTACAGGAAAAGTTAAGAGAAAATATCAGAAGTAACACTTTTATCCCTCATTGTCCAAAATATAAATATGGCAATTGTTGCAGGTCTAGTAGAAGCTGAAATTGTTTTCAAAGTTGTTTTTGCTGCAGCAATGGGTATAATCATAGGACTTGAAAGAGAAATAGACATGAAGCCTGCTGGTTTAAGAACACATTCTCTTGTTTGTATGGGTTCCGCATTATTTGCTGCCATATCTATTGCTTTTGTAGGTCCTACTGTAGATCCAACTAGAATAGCTTCAGGCATTGTAACAGGAATTGGTTTCTTAGGTGCAGGTGCAATATTTGTTGCCAGAGATAAAATAAAGGGTCTTACAACAGCAGCTGATTTATGGGTTTTAGCTGGTGTTGGACTTGCTGTTGGTGTTGGTTTGTATTATGTAGCTCTTGTAACTACTCTAGTAGTTTATTTCACACTGAGTTTGGGTAGATACCTAAAAGAATCAGAAAAACATAATAAAGTCTGGTTCGCCAAAAAGAGAAAAGAGCGTGGAAAATAATTATTCCATCCTGACTTCATTCCATTCCACTTTTTTCTTCTCAACTAAATCCTTTATTTTTTTCTGTTTTTCAGAAAGTTTAGATCCAGAAGTTTTGAATTCTACAAAAACAATCTTATCATCCTCGAATTGGACACCGTCTATAGGAGTTCCTAGAAATCTGAAATTGTGTTCGTCATAAGGATAACTCTTCATAAAAGGCATAAACTGTTCAGACATTTTACCATACTTAGATGCGAGGCTTTGTCTTCTAGAAATCAAATCTGTGACATTCTGGCGAAGAGTTCTGTTAGCTCTAACATGATAATAAATTACAAATGCAAGAATGATAATGAAAACACCAAGAATTATTTCTATTTCCATATGGAGTTCTTAGATTTTATATTAATTAAATACAATGATTTCTCATGGAAACAAAAAATATAGTCTCTCCTCCAGACAGTAGAAGAATAAAATCAAGAAAGGTTTTTTTATCTCCTGGAGAAGAGGTCGGTGAGCATGTTACCGAAAAAAGAGAAGAAGTTATAATAGTTCTGAAAGGTAAAGTCACTCTAGAAAAAGAAGATCAAGAAATTCAATTACATGAAGGCGAATCATACTTCATTTCAGAAGGAGTGAAACATAATGTGAAAAACGAATCAGATGAACCGCTTGAATATGTGTATGTTGTTAGCTTGCTTGACTAAGTGAAATGTAGTTCAACTATGTCCTTGTCTTTTAATTTGTACTCTCCTCCCATTTTTTGACCTGGGAATTTACCTGATCCCCATATACGAGCATACTTGAAATTATCAGCGAAAGTTCTATGTAATTTTAGGCAAACGTTCTTGACTGTTGCTGGTTCTCTTAGTATCAGCGGTTCTACCAGATCAGGGTCTTTTCCTATCTTCTTAAGAAAAATTCTTATTAGGCTTAGATGATCCCAAATAAAATCTCTGAGTACGTCTATATTGGTTTGTTTCAGTGCTGATATATAGAAAAAATCCTTTTTCTTATCATTTTCTTCTAGAAGATCTGACTTGTTTATGATTGTAATACCAGGTACATAAATTCTATTTGTCATAATACCGTCTATGAACCTATCAACTGTTACATTCTCCCTAATCAAAACATCTGCATTGTATATACCAAATTCGTTCAAAACTGATCTAATTTCATCTCTGGAAACTTTGGTCAATTTAACTGTAGAACTTATGTTAAGTCCACCCAAGTTTTTCTTTATCACTTTTATATCAGGTGGTTTAGTATTCAATCTAAAACCAGCACCATAAAGCTCTTTTTCTATAATTTCAATTTGAAAATCTATACTTTCTTTTCTATTAGATGCGGCTAAAATTAAGATTAAATCAGCATTCCTTGCAACTGCTAGAATCTCTCTGCCTCTGCCTTTACCTGTGGCAGCATTGGATATTATACCAGGTACATCGAGTAGTTGAATCTTAGCTCCATTATATTCTAGAACACCTGGAATTATCTCAAGTGTGGTAAAATCATAATCCCCAATCTTAGAATCCGCATTTGTTAGCTGATTCAGAAGTGTTGACTTGCCTACTGAAGGAAAACCAACCATAATGACTGTTGCATCCCCGGATTTCTTTATTCCGTACCCGGCTCCTTTCTTACCTCCAGATTTCCTCTCATCTTCATTCCTAAGTTTAGCTATTTTAGCCTTAAGCTTGCCTATATGACCTTGTGTGGCTTTGTTGTATTTGGTTCTCTGAAGCTCATCTTCTATTTTCTTAATATCGTCTTCTGTTCCCATAAATCGTATATAATATAATGGTTTAATAAAATAATATGTATGGAATTGAAAAAACACGCAGAATTCATCTTGAAGAAGTATAAAATAGATCCAAACGTGACCCTAGACCAGCATTTCATGATAGATTCTAAAATAATAGAGAAAATTGTCAAGAAGGCTAATCTAAAGCCCAATGATACAGTCCTGGAAATAGGTTCTGGTATAGGGTTTATTTCAAGAGAAATAGCTGATACTGGATGTAAACTTATAACAGTAGAGATTGATAAATCCCTTGTAGATACATTGAAAAAAGAAATGAAATCTTATAATAATGTGAAAATTGTCAATGATAATGTCCTCAAAGTTATAGACAACCTGGAGTTCGATAAAATAGTTTCAAATACACCATATGCAATATGCGAGTCTCTTATACACAAATTGACCAGGAAAAAATTTAAGATTGCAGTGTTAACGGTTCCAAAATCCTTTGGATACAAACTACTTTCAGATGGTCATTTAGCGGCTTTCTCTCAGGTTTTCTTTCAAACAAAGATGTTATTTGATCTAGAAAAAGACGTTTTCTATCCAAAACCAAAAAAGAATTCGGTTGTCATAAGTCTAAAACCAAGACTAGGGAATACCTTTTTAAAACAGATATTCTTATTAGAAAAGAAGAAACTAAAAAATAGTCTCCTCGAAACAATCATTTATAAAGACAAAATTACTAAGAATGAGGCAAGGGAAAAACTAAGAAATTTGAAATTCAATGGAAAAATATTGGATAAAAAAATTTCAGACATCAATTTAAAAGAGTTGGCGTACATAATTAAACACATCAAAGATTCGGAAATTGGAGGATAGAATAATATGGTAGATTACACAGAAGAGCAGGCTGTGCATAAACAAGCATCAATCTCAGAGTTTTTTGAGAAAAACAGACATTTACTCGGATATGATAGTAAGATAAAGGCACTTTTAATTATAGTCAAAGAAGGTGTAGATAATGCTTTAGATGCAACCGAAGAAACAGGTATAATGCCAGAAATTTATATAAAAATAGAAGAAATAGAGAAAGAAAAATACAACGTAGTCATAAGAGATAACGGTCCTGGTATAACCAAGAAAAAAATACCAAAGATTTTTGGAACTCTTTTATACGGAAGTAAATTCCACAGACTGAGACAGTCTAGAGGTCAGCAAGGACTTGGTATCAGTATGGCTGTTTTATATTCACAACTTACAACAGGAGAACCAACAGAAATTTTATCCTCAGTGGGTGATGGTAAGACACATAAATACAAATTAAAAATAGACGTAAAGAAAAATGAACCAACAATACTAAGCGAAGAAATGATAGATATAAAAGAATGGCATGGAACTCAAGTGAGTTTCATTTGTGAAGGAGTATACAGAGAACACAAACAATCAGTATTAGAGTACTTGAAACAAACAGCAATATCAAATCCTTACGCAGAAATAATGTTTGAATCACCTTCAGGTAAATATGAATTCAAGAGAGGAGTAGATACTCTTCCTGTAAAACCTAAAGAGATAAAGCCACATATTCATGGTGTTGAATTAGGAATATTATCAAGAATGCTTCATGAAACAAAAGCTCATAGTTTATCAGGATTTTTAACAAGCGATTTCTCAAGAATTGGTAAGTTAACAGCTGATGAGATAATTAAGAAAGCAGGAATACTTGACGCGCAAGGTAATCCAGAATCAAGATTATCTCCAAGAAAAGTTACAGATAAACAGATATCAGATATTATAAAGGCCGTAAAAGAAGTTAAACTAACAAAGCCGCCAACAGATTGTTTGTCTCCTGTTGGTAATGAACCAATAGAAAAGGGAATGAGAAAGGAGTTAGATCCAGAGTTTACAGCTTCTATCACAAGACCACCTTCTGTTTATAGAGGATGGCCTTTCCAAGTAGAGGTTGGAATAGCTTATGGAGGAAGTATACATGAAGCGAAATTGATGAGATTTGCTAACAGAGTTCCGTTATTATATCAACAAGGAGATTGTGCTATCACAAAAGCTGCGATGGGGATTGACTGGAGAAGATATGGTATAGAATCAGATAAATTACCTACAGGTCCTATTCACATATTTGTTCATATGATATCTGTGTGGGTTCCATTCACATCAGAATCCAAAGAAGCTGTTGCTTCTTATCCAGTAATAGTAAAGGAAATTAAACTTGCAATACAAGACTGTGCAAGAAAATTGTCTATGTATTTATCTGGTGTGAGAAAAGCACAGGCAATTGCAGAGAGAAAATCAATATTCGAAAGATACGCCGGTGAAACTGCAGTCGCTTTACATGAGTTGACAGGAAAACCATCAGATGAGATAGAAAAAATGATTAAAACCATGGTTGATGAAAAATGGCAAAGTATCGAGGAATTCCAGAACACCAAAAACAATGGAGATGATAATAAAGAAGATGTTTTAGAAGAGCCTAAAAAAGAAGAAAAAACAGAAGATAAACCAACAGAAGAGAAGTCAAAGGAGGAGAAGAAATGACAGAAAGAGAAATGAATCCTATTGAAGGTCTAAAGAGACTGGGTCAAGGCGTGGTGGGCCAGGTAGGGAAAAAAGAAAATCCTGATGTTAAATTACCGATTAGAGCTTTATCAAATATTTACTTTGATGAAAAAAACAATTTGATTAGATTAGGAAACAAAGTGAGTCACAGAACATACCTCAACGTAGCTCACACAAAAAAATTTATGCAGACACTTATGGTTGCTGCTGAGTGTAAGAAGATTATAGATCAAAATGTAACTACATCAATCAGAGATTTGTATTATGCTTTAAAGCATACGATACCAAACACCAAAGAAAATACATTCGAAGATCAAACAGAAAGCGATCCTCTTCTAGAAGACATAGAAGCGGCTCTAAATACACTTAGAGAGAAACTCCATTTGCAAGCAGATAGAAAGGGATATGTGGCAGGAGATATCAGAATAAAAGATACAGGTGACACAATTGATGCAAGCAAAATGGGTTCTTCTGGATGGGCTATACCATCGAATGTGGAGCCAGAGAAAATTGAATTTAAAGACTGTGGTGCAGAATTTGTTTTGGTAGTAGAGAAAGATGCTGTATGGCAAAGGCTGAACGAAGATAAATTCTGGAAGAAACATAAATGCTTAATACTCACAGGTAAAGGACAACCAGCAAGAGGAACAAGAAGACTCATAAACAGAATACAAAAAGAGCTTAAACTTCCAATTTATGTCGTATGCGACGGTGATGTCTGGGGATATTACATATATTCTGTTATAAAACAGGGTTCAATTAACTTGTCTTTCTTATCAGATAGACTAGGAACACCAAGTGCAAAATATATTGGATTGACAACAAGAGATGTAGATCAATACAAACTCCCTAAGAATGTAACAATTAAACTGAATGCAGGAGATATCAAGAGAGCACATGAACTGTTAAATTATAGGTGGTTTAGACCAAAACCATGGCAAGATGAGATACAAAACATGCTTAATGTTGGATACAAATTAGAGCTTGAAGCCTTATCAGCAAAGGGAATTAGGTTCATATCAGAAAACTACTTACCAGAGAAAATAAAATCCAAAGATTTCTTACCTTAAAGAATTAAAACACCAAAAACAATGAGTAGATATGGTCATGGAATTCTTTACAGGAGCAGCGAATCTTCTTGTAGGTGATACTCTAACTTTCATAATATTCGAGATTATTCTCCTTTTGATATCAGCTCTCTTCATATGGATAGGAGCTAAGGTAGCACAAGTTAAGAAAGGATCTATTGGAAGAGCATTCTTGGTTGCAATTGTATTTTCAATTATTACTCCAATATTCATGATCCCTTTTGTTGGCTATGCTTTAGTAACATTCATTCTAACACTAATAATAAACCTAGTAATAATAAAAATAGTGTTCTCAGCAAATTGGAGAAAAGCTCTAACTACATGGGTTTTTTCTATAATATCAGGCATAATAGCAGTATTGATACTGGGTTTTGTTTTAGTTCTTTTGGTATAATTAAATCCAATCCTTTCTCCTGAAATATCCTAACATGATAAGACCAATTATTATCATAATAGTCCATACTATAGGATACGACCATTGCCATGAAAGTTCCGGCATGTGTTGAAAATTCATCCCATAAATGCCTGCTATAAAAGTTAGAGGAATAAATATTGTAGCTATTATTGTCAAGACTTTCATTACCTCGTTCATTTTATTACTAATACTAGAAAGATAAACATCTATCATACCTGAAACCATATCTTTGTATGTTTCCGTAGTATCGATTATTTGTATTATGTGATCATAGACATCTCTCAAATATATTTCCGTTTTTGTTTCTATTAGATTACTCTCTAGTTTTTGTGCTTTACTTATAGCCTCTCTTAGTGGCCAAATAGATTTTCTAGTGAATATAAGCTCTCTTTTTATTTTATGTATAGAATTAAGCGTGTTTGGTGTAGGCGATCCTAATACATCATCTTCTAGAGATTCTATTTGATCTCCCATTTTCTCAAGCACAACAAAATAGTTATCTACAATAGCATCCAACAAAGAATATAATAAATAGTCACTTCCAGACTTTCTAATTTTACCTTTGCCATCTCTTATTCTTGTTCTTACGTAATCAAATACATCACCTTCCCTTTCTTGGAAAGATAAAACAAAATTAGAACCCAATATGAGACTGACCTGTTCAGAGTTAACTTCCTCCTTTTTTTCATTGTAAGACAACATCTGGAGGACGATGAAAACATATTTATCAAAATCTTCTAGTTTAGGTCTATGGTTAGTATTTAGTATGTCCTCTAAAACTAATGGATGAATCTCAAAATTATCACCTATCTTTTTTATAATTTCTGTGTCATGAAGACCAGATATGTTTATCCATGTTATAGTAGGTTTATTCTTGAAAGGAAAAGAGTCTTCAACTTTTTTAAGTTCTTTTTCTTCAATCTTATCTTCTTTATAGTCTATGAGAGTCATTTTTACTTTATCTGTTATCTTTGTTCCAATGTGAACAAGAGAACCTGGAGACATTCCTGTCTTCTTAGAAACCCTTTTTATAAATTTAGACATATTTAAGAATTAGAAGTCCGATTTAAAAGCACCTAATAAGTCACAACAGTTCTACTGTCTTTCTTTTCTTGGGATAAATTCTCAAGATGTTGAGGGTCCACTACAGCCTTATCTTTACACAGTTCGTTGTTTATACTCTGGTCTGTAACAAATTTTTCCCTCAGCTTACAAAAACCCATAACAATTGAGCCCATTGCAGCTGTCTGATACTCCCTTTTCCTATCAAAAAATGGGCATTTTTTACATTGAACCATACTTAACAATTCATAATAAAACATTTAAAGTTGTCAGGCGTATCTATTAACTAATAGAGTAAAAGTGGAATTATGTCATATACACTAATATTAACAGAAAAACCGTCAGCAGCAGAGAGGATAGCTAATTCATTGGCCGATGGAGAAGTAGAGAAAAATACCACAAGAGATAAAGTGTCCACATATAGGATAACTAGAAATGGTAAGGAAATAGTAGTTGTTTCAGCTGCAGGACATTTACTTGTTCTATCGGAAGATTCAGAAAAAACAACATGGAAATATCCAGTATTCTCTGTTAAATGGAAACCAACTTATTTACAAAAAAATAATGCCTGGTCTAAGAAATACTTCACTACTATACAAGAAATGGCTAAAGATGCTGATGAGTTTATATCAGCAACAGATTATGATATAGAAGGTTCTGTTATAGCTTACAATATATTCAGATTTATTTGTAATGTAAAAGATGGAAAGAGAATGAAATTCTCTACTCTAACAAAGGATGATCTTGTGGATGCATATGAAAATGCTTCTCCTCATCTGGAATTCCCACAGATAGAAGCTGGTTTAACTAGACATTATCTAGACTGGTATTTCGGTATAAACATGACCAGAGCTCTCACGCTATCTCTTGAAAGTGTAGGAGGCTACTGGACACTATCAACAGGACGTGTGCAAGGACCAACACTCACACTTCTCGAACAGAGACAGAAAGAGATAATGAAATTCAAACCAGTCCCATACTGGGAAATAGAACTTAAAGGAATTCTTGAAGGTAAAGATATAGTTGCAAATCATGTAGAAGATAAATTCTGGGAGAAAAAAAGGGCAGAGAAAGCAGTAGAAAATTCTAAAGGAAAAGATGCTATTGTGGAGAGTATAGAAAAGAAAAACCAGAAACAGTCTCCCCATGTACCTTTTGATTTAACATCTCTCCAGAGAGATTCATATACATTATTTGGTTACACCCCTAAACAGACTTTGGACATTGCACAGAGTCTTTACGAACAAGCTGTAATAAGCTATCCTAGAACATCGAGCCAAAAGCTTCCACCACAAATAGGATATAAAACAATTATCAAAAAACTTGGAAACCAACTTGACTATGGGGAGTTAGTCAAAAAACTCATGGCAAAAAAGACACTAAAACCAATTGAGGGAAATAAAATAGATCCTGCTCATCCTGCTATATATCCAACAGGGCAGAGACCAAAATCACTTAATTCTTACCAAAAGAAAATATATGATATTATAGTGAAACGATTCTTAGCAGCTTTTGCAGATCCTGCAATTAGAGAGCTCATGAAAATAACAATATATACAAATGGGGAGAAGTTTGCAGCACACGGAGCTAGAACAGTTGAAGCAAATTGGATAGAATTCTATCAACCATATACAAAGTTCAAAGATACTGTTTTACCTGAAGTGAAAAAAGGGGATAAAGTTGATGTAAAGAGCATAGACATGATAGGGAAGGAAACCCAACCACCAAGTAGATATAATCCAGCTTCTATACTAAAAGACATGGAAAAACTGGGGTTAGGAACCAAAGCTACTAGAGCACATATTCTCCAGACATTGTATGACAGAAGTTACATAAAAGAAAGATCAATCGTAGTCACAGAGCTCGGAGAGGCTGTTGTTGATGCTCTTGATAAATATTGTTCAGAAATAACTTCTCCACAACTAACAAAAAGATTTGAAGATGATATAGAAGCTGTACAAGAGGGTAAAAAGAAAAGAGAAGATGTTGTAAATAGTGCCCAAAAGGAGTTAGAAGGAATACTGAAACATTTCAAAGAGAACCAGAAAGACATAGGTGGTAACATACTAAAAGCTGTTAAAACATTTGAGAAAACACAAAACACTATAGGCAAATGCTTGAAATGTAAAAGTGACATGAAAATCATGTATTCTAAGAGAACTAAAAAGAGGTTTGTTGGCTGTTCAGGATATCCTAAATGTAGTAATTCTTATCCATTACCACAACAAGGACATATAACAGTAGAATCTAAACCATGTGATAATTGCGGTTTGTTTTATGTTTCTGTGAAAAGTACTGGAAGAAGACCTTGGAGACTATGTGTTAAATGTGGTTTCGAAAAGAGTAAAGAGAAAGCTAAAACAACTAAAGAAGAAGCATCTAAAACAGAAGAACCTAAAACAACTAAAGCAATAAAAACTCCAACTAAAACAAAAACCAAGACAACAAAAAAAGCTACTGAAACTAAAATCGCTGAAATAAAATCAACTGAAACGAAAACAGTAAAGAAGTGATTTTATATATTTCTAATGGAATCTATTATTATGAAATACGATGCTATAATAGTTCCAGGTGGAGGCTTAGATCCAAATGGTACTCCTCATAGTTGGGTTAAAAAAAGACTCGATAAAGCTCTAGAGGTGTATACAGGAAAGGAGTTTCTTATTGTTCTCAGTAGGGGGACTACACATAAGCCACCAATTCTTGATAAGAAAGGATTTCCAATAGACGAAGCAACATCATCATCCGAATATCTTCTAAAGAAAGGAGTTGATAGAAAAAACATAAGAGCTGAAAGATCATCCTTTGATACTATAGGAAATGCTTATTTCTCTCGAGTTATTCACACAGATCCCATGGGTCTAAAGAACATACTAGTTGTAACATCTAAATTTCATATGACTAGAACAAAGTCTATTTTCAAATGGATTTTCAATCTCGAGCCTTTACGAGTAAAGTATAAGATAGATTTCTTAGAATCCGATGATGGTATGAGAGCTAATCTTACTAAATTAAAACATGAAAGAGAAAGAAGTAGGTTGAATCAAATAAAAGAGAGACAGAAAAGAATCAAAACCTTGTTGCAACTTCATGAGTGGTTGTTCACAGAACATGATGCTTATTCTTGTGGCTTGAAATCCACTTCTTTGAAAGGCAGAATTCTGGACACTTATTAGTTACCACGACTCGTAAAATCCCCAATCCATTATGAAAACAGAAAGGAACACTGTTACTACAAGAACAATTATTAGAATTACTACTAAGAATGGATCATATCCTGTGGCCACACTGTGTATTATCAGTCCTAAGATTATGAGTATTAGAACAATTACAGAAACTAAAGCGAATAATCTTTCTCTCCACGTTTTTTTTGCACTGTGAACGTGCATTTTTCTCTCTTTTCTACTCATTCCTGGCATGTATTAAATTAGGTCATATAGAATTAAAAGTATTATACTGGAATCCATTCAATTTCTTGTATGTGTGTGTTTGTGTTACCGGCTAGGTCGGCCACACCTACACCAAATATGTAATCACCTTCTATGTCAGCTCCTGTAAATATCCAAGACTCTCCATTTGATGGCATTTGAATAAGAGGTTCTTTGATTGGAATGGGTTTGACGGCGAGAGAAGTTTTTTCTGAACAGTCTCTGCTATTAAGGTCTAATTGACGAGTTTCTGTTGTATGTTTGGTTAATATGACTCTCTCATAAGTCCCATCGCTTTTTTTGATTGTGGCGTATGGTTCTCCATAAATCTCTTCAGAGAATATCACTTCTACACCATTACTTCCCCATGTTCTTGTGTATATTTCAGGTGCGATGTCATCATCACCCATACCTAATAACGATCTTGCAGCTTCATCTGCTGTTACAAATTTGTATGGTATTCCATATTCTTGTGACAAAGCATCTAACTTAGCCTTTTCAGATTCAAGATATCTCGGTCTGATACCATCTTCATGTGTGTATGTACAATATACACCAACGCCGTTTTGTTGTGCGTATTCAAATGATTTCTCCGGATATTCTCCAAAAGGGTTGCAATAGAATATAGTTCTATCCGTGTCTCCTGGAGTTTGGTAATCATCTACACTAGGATGATAAGGTGATGAATCTACGGGAGCTCTACTCCAATCGTAATTATAAATTGTTCCGTCAACCCAGTCATACCAACTCCACCAACATCCGTCATATATTGTTGAATTTCTTCTAAATGGTGCAAGATTAGTGAAATCAAATGGTACAATATCATCTAACCAATTAGATAGGTCATTATCTTCCCAAACCCATCCAGCTCTATATGATGAAGGGAAAAATTCTTTATCTATTAGAAGATGATTCAGAGCATTTTCTGCTAAATATTCGTGACCTTTAAAGTCATAATGTTGAGGATAACTACCACTACCACATTTCTTAACATGATGATAATGCCACTCTAAGTCATCACCGAAGTCTTCTATTTCTTCGCTCCAATTACCCATTAGAAGATCATGGATTAGTCCACAATTTCCCCAATATTCACAATAACTAGCATCTGATTGTAAATACCATGTGAGTTTAGCTTGGTTACCAAAAGAATCTGTTACTCTTGGTTGAAGAAAGACCTGCCTTAGACCATACTCATAATCTCTTTCATAATACTCCATGCTATTTCTGGTTCTAAGTTCAGTGTCAATTGCTATTACAGCATAAACAATAGAATTTTCTGGTGGGTTCGTGGAAGTGTTTATCGTTTCTTCTAATGGAGGTGATTTCTGAAATATATCTGAATTTCCGTTTATTAGAGGAAATGATATAAGAATAATCAAAACACAGATACCAATTATTTCATGTCTCATTTTTTATCTGTATTAAATAATGGGCGTGAAATTATAAATAAACAATAGTCCATCTAATTATAAATGAATCCACTAAACTGAATGTAATATGGGGTATCTAGGATTCGCTTATATCAAACTCAAAATCTTTTGATGCTGCTGGTTTCCATTCAGTCACTTCAAAAGACGCTATGTTTGTGTTGCCTACAAGATCAGATACTCTAACTAATATAGTATAATCTTCTTCTATGTGTGAACCATCATAAACCCATCTTTCAACACTCTCTCCACCAGAACCTGTTAGATCTTCAAATCCAAGTTTTGTCAAAATGATAGTCTCAGGTTCTCTATCAGAGTACTGGATCTCTGCATATGGTTCTTGTATTTTTTCAGAACCCACAATTATCACACCCTTTACTCCCCAAGGTTGTATGTAAATCTGAGGAGCTTCTGTATCAAAGTCAACCTGGTTCAAAGTTTGAATTTGAGGAGAAAGAATTGGTTGAATTAGCTGACCTGCGGGTGAATTCCCTCTATCCAATTCGGCTTGTAAACTAAAAGAAAGATATGCCAAAGAAACTACAGCTATAACAACGAGTCCGATGGCTAGAGGAGCTTGTTCCATGAATAGAAATTGGTATCATTATTTAAAACTTAGTGTGATTTTCTTGTTATGTACATGGGTCCTCGTAGTCAAAGAGAAAGAGAGATTTCAAGAACCGCTGCAATTGTAGGTAGACATATTCGTGGAAAACAGGAAAGTCTAGGAATTACAGGACAACGATTAGCTCATTTAACATGTGCAGATTTAGGATTGACAGAAAATAGTGCATCTGGAGTTATCGGTGACTATGGAAGAGGCTATTTTATCACTCCTTCAGATAATGCAACAAGAACTAAAAAAAGAATAACAAGACTTGCAGTAATTTACAGAGACTTGAATATCAAGCCAGACGACCCAGAGATTGCTGAATTAAGAGAAACTTGGCCTGAGCTAATAGGAGATAAATGGTCTGACGTTGAAGAATACCCAGAAGCAGCACCAAAACCTCAGGAAGTGAATCCTTATATTGATATGACGTTAGTAGACAAAATGGTCTTCTAACTGAAGGTGATCGTGATTTTGTTGATTCTTTGATAACAAATATTCTTAGAAAATACCCAAGAGATTAACCTTGTTGGCTGTGTAAGAAAACGTTCTTTAATTCAACTGTTTCTGTTCTATGAACTTTTACTCTGATTCCTTTTCTAATCATAATCAATCTTTTCTTTGGTCCTGGTACTGAACCTGAAATAATGATGTAATCACCTGTGATCTTTCCATAGTTTACCCATCCGCCCTTTGGTTCTATTTTGGTTCCGATTTGAAGAACTCTCTTATTATATTCTGTTCTTGCTTGGAAACCTAACTGACCTGCTTGAGCAATCTTACCTGGTAAAACTCTTGATGGCGTAACTGCACCCATTGTACCTACGTGTCTTCTCTTTCCTTGGTTCTTTCGTGATCTAACCTTAATACCGAATCTCTTAACAGGACCTTGGTAACCTTTACCTTTTGTTATAGCTCTAACATCAATCCAGTCTCCGCCTTTGAAAACATCAGAAGCTTTTAACTCGCTGCCTAACTTCTCTTTTGCATAAGCCAATTTCTGCTTAACTTCGCCTGATAAATGTAATTCAAATAGCTCTGGTTTTTTCTTTCCTATACCAGATTCTTTTGGTTTTGTGTGAACAAGTAATCTTACATCATGTAAGTTATCAATATCTTTTTCAGCGTCTTCTAATGCTTTCTTGTTATCTTTTTTCTTTGGTAAGAATGTTTTTCTTCCAAGATCTTTTGCTAATTTTTCAGAAAAAATAGTTGCAACATTTCTGGAACATCCAGAAGATCTTTTGTATGTTTTAATTCCACAAACAACAATAGAAGGACAATCAATAATTGTCACAGGCTCTACAATATCTTGACCGTGTGTAATTGAATCTTTTTTGTTATCTGTATATGAAACTTGTGTCATGCCAGCTTTATATCCAGCAAAAAATAATGGTGTAACTTCTCCGATAGTATCTCTGGCTTTGAGTCTAGGATACATTCTTTTGGCTCTCTTTTTAGGCCAATATGCTCTGCTTCCCTTTTTCGGTTTGTGACCTTTTGCCATATTTATACTCTACGTCCTCTGCGTCCTCCCTTCTTACGTGTGGAATCGTGTGGTATTGGTGTGACATCTTCTATTTTACCGATTCTTAAACCTCTTCTAACCAATGCCCTTATTGCAGGTTGGGTTCCTTGTCCAGGTATTCTCTTCTTGTGTCCACCAGGTGCTCTGATCTTAAGATCGACACCTACATATCCTCTGTTTAGTGCATCTTCTGCTGCTCTTTTTCCTGCAAGCATAGCAGGGAATGCACTTCCTTTATCCTTATCTTTATTAGTGACCATACCACCGCTGATTCTAGAAATTGTCTCAGAACCTGTTACATCTGTGATATGAATGATAGTATTATTTACTGATGAATATATGTGAGCTATTCCCCATTTTCCTTTTCGTCTGTTATCCATTTTAGCCGCCTCCGTTCTTTATTATATTACCTTCTTGTTCTATTGGAACCATGTATGAAGGGAACTTATTTCTTCTCCCTTCAATTATGATATGACCATGAGTTATCATCTGCCTTGATTCTTTTATTGCTTTTGCAATTCCTCTCTTTAATACAACCGTTTGTAATCTTCTATCTAATATATTAGTAATATCTAAAGCTAGAATATCGTCAAGTCCTTGACCTTTCTGAAGAAGACCAAACTTAAGCATCTTATCAATTAGTATTTTTTCTTTTTCTTGATCATTTGCACTGATAAGTTTTCTTGCTCTTTGTCTGAATTGTCTCAAAGACTCTCTTGCTAACCATAATTCTTTCTTTCTCCTTAGTCCATACTTGTTCATAACCTGTCTATCCTTCTTAAGTTCTATTATGTTCCAAGGGACTCGAGGTTTCTTGAACTTATTTCTTATGTTTCTCATACGATCACTTCTTTGCCTTCTTCTTACTTACACCAACCGTTTTACCTTTTCTGAATGAGGATCTTGTTCTTTGTCCTCTTACAGGAAGACCGGCTGAGTGTCTTGTGCCTTTGTAAGTTTTCAATCTCTTCATTTCATTTATGTCCATTCTTTGTGTGAAATCTAACTGGCTCACTATTATGTGTTTATTGTCACCAGTTGAAGGATCTTTTTGTCTGTTATATAACCATGAAGGAATATTGTGTTTAGCAGGATGATTTATTATATCTTCCAATTGACTCACTTCTTGTTCTGTCAATTCACCAACTTTCTTGTCTGGTTGAGACCAGATAGACATAATAGCATTAGCATATGCGAAAGAAATCCCTTTCACGTTTCTTATAGCTACTTTTACTGGTTTTGAACCGTCCAGGTTTGTTTCTGCAAACCTTACTATTTGCTTAATTTTTTCTACCATATTATCATCTCAGTATCTTGTAAGCTTATTAGTGATATTATTAGTGATATATAAGTTATATAATCTATTTAAAACAGATATATATACTTTAGTTAATTAATAGTACATAAAATTGGTAAAAAAATATGAAAAGTCCAATTTACAGCTTGAAAGGAGAAAAGATAGGAGATATGGAGTTAGGTAAAACTTTCTCTCAAAAAGTTAGACAAGATTTGATAAAAAGAGCTGTATTATTTGAACAGTCTCATGAGAGACAATCATACGGTGCAGATCCCCTAGCTGGTAAAAGAACATCTGCTCATTATCATGGAAGAAGAGGAATAAAGCATTCTATGATGAATAGAGAAATGGCTAGAATGAAGAGGATTCACGGCACAGGATTTTTACACTTTACAGCAAGATTTGTTCCTCAAGCAGTTAAAGGTAGAAAAGCTCACCCACCTAAAGCAGAAAAAATATGGGAACTTAAAATGAATAAAAAAGAACACATGAAGGCTTTGTTATCTGCAATTGCAGCTACAGCTGATAAAGAATTTTTAGCAAAAAGAGGGCATAAAATAACTCACTTGAAACATGTTCCCTTAGTAATTGATGATAAATTCCAAGAACTCAAAAAAACAAAGGATGTTCTAGAAATATTCAAACTTCTGGGTCTTTCAGAAGATGTAGAGAGAGCAAAAACAAAAAGCGTAAGAGCAGGAAGGGGTAAGACAAGAGGAAGAAAATATGTGAAAAAGAAAGGTCCTCTTTTGGTTGTAAATGAAGAAAGGGGTATAGAAAAGGCAAGTAAAAGTATCCCTGGAGTTGAAATTGCAACTCCAAAAAGTTTGACAGTCCAGATGCTTGCACCGGGAACTGATCCAGGTAGATTAGTTTTATGGACAAAATCAGCAATTGAGCAATTACAGAAGAGTAAGTGATAATTATGACAGAAAAAATGGACCAAAAACTTGAAGAGAAAAAATTAGATGTAGAAATAGACAGAGCTGAGAAAGAATTCTTAGATCAAGAAAAGAAAGCAAAACAATCTGAAAAGCCAGTAGAAGGAAAACCTGCTGATAAATCAGCTAAACCAGAATCAACAGATGAAACAAAAGCACCCGCACCTAAACCAGAATCAACAGATGAAACAAAAGCACCTGCACCTAAACTCGAATTAACAGATTTCAATCCTTGGGATGTCTTAAAATACCCTCATCTAACAGAAAAATCAATGAACATGGTTGAAATAGAAAATAAACTTGTGTTTATAGTTGATAGAAGATCCACTGTTCCTGAAATAAAGCATGCAATAGAAGCTGGTTTTAATGTTAAAGTGGATAAATTAAACGTTGAAATTACACAAAAAGGTTTGAAAAAGGTTTATGCTAAACTAAGTCCAAATAATGATGCAGTTGATATTGCATCAAGAATGGGAATGCTTTAGGTGATTTAGATGGGAAAAAGATTGATATCTCAGAGAAGAGGAAAGGGTTCATCTACATATAGATGTCCTGAAAAGTCCTTTTCACCAAAAATAGAATATAGTAACCAGGTCGGCATTGTTAGAGATATTGTTAATGATACTAGAAGAGATGCTCCTCTAGCTAAAATTGAATATTCTGATCATCACTTTGGATACATAATTGCTCCAGAAGGATTGAGAACAGGGCAAACAACTGATACTTTCGTAAGACAATTAAAAGACATACCAGAAGGTACCCGAATATTCTCTATTGAAACTGCTCCTAATACAGGACCACGATTATGCAGAACACCAGGAACTGCAGCTACTTTAGTGTCTAAAGGTAAAGAATGTATAATCCAGTTACCATCAAAAACAAAGAAAACACTTCATCCAAATTGTGTTGCAAGTATTGGTATTCCAAGCGGAGAAGGACAAAATGACAAACCTTTATTAAAGGCTGGAAAGAAATGGATAATTGCTCATAAAAGAGGTAAATTATACCCAAGAACATCAGGAAAGGCCATGAATGCCGTAGATCATCCTTATGGTGGTTCAGGTCATGGTAAAAGAAGATCTCCTGTGTCAAGAGATGCTCCACACGGAAGAAAAGTAGGACCAATATCACCAAGAAGAACAGGAATAAGAAAGAGGAAATAATATGGTAAAATTTCAATACAAAGGTAAGTCATCTGAAGAACTTGAAAAGCTTGACGTAGAAGAAGTACAAAAAATACTGCCTTCCAGACAGAGAAGAACACTAAAAAGAGGATTCAAATACAACCAAAAGAGATTGATGGAGAGGATAAAAAATAATCCAGGTAAATTTGTTAGAACAAAGAACAGAGATATCATAATCATTCCAGAATTTTTCGGAGTTAAGATAGGAATACATAATGGAAAGGATTATATATCCATAGACGTAAAGCCGGATATGATTGGACATAGGCTTGGTGAATTTGTACCAACAAGAAGAGCAGTTAAACACTCCTCACCAGGATTTGGTGCAACTAAATCATCAAAGTTCATACCACTTAAGTGATATATATGCATAAATATAGTTTGCAATTGAACCCAAAGAACTCGGTCAAAGTTACTGGTAGGGCTGTTAGAATATCACAAAAGAATGCTGTTATTCTCTGTGATCAATTAAGAGGAAAGTCCTTGAAAAAAGGTAAAACATTCTTGAAGAATCTAGTGGATCAGAAAGAAAGTCTTAAAGGGAGATACTACACAAACACCGCAAAGGAACTGTTGAACTTACTGAGCTCTGGTGAAAGTAATGCTGAATTCAAAGGATTGGACATAGAAAGACTTATTATTCATGCTTCTGCAAGTAAATCGTTTACATTTTACAGACCAAGAAGTTTCAAATCAGGAAGAACTCGAAGAAAAATGGCAAATGTGCAAGTAGTTCTTCAAGAGAGATAATATGTTGAAAACGTTTTTCATTAAACAGGGAATCAAGGAAGCACAAATAGATGAATTCATACGAAAAGAATTCCCTCTCGGAGATTATTCCAGAACTGAGTTACAGAGAACACCTCTTGGAACAAAGATAATTATCTACACAAATAAACCAGGAAGAATAATTGGTAGGGGCGGAAAGAACATTAATGATATTACAGATGCAATCAAACTTAGATTCGATCTAGAGAATCCACAGCTCGATGTCAGAGGAATAAGACAACCAGATTTGGATGCTAAGATAGTCGCAAAGCAGATTGCTTCTGCAATTGAGAAAGGTTATAATTACAAAAAAATCGGAAACCTAACACTCAACAGAATTATGCATGCGGGTGCAGCTGGAGCTGAGATTGTTATCGCAGGAAAACTTACAGGTGGGAAAGGAATGAGAAGTAAATTCATTGAAGGTTACTTAAAACATTGTGGACAGCCTGCTAAAGATTTGATTGACTTCGGTTTTGAAGAAGCTAAAACAAAACCAGGTAAAATTGGTGTCACAGTAAGAATTATGAGAGATTTTGTTGATATTTCTGGACAAGTTGCAAAGAAACAAGAGGAAAAATTAAAAGAAACAAAAGAAAAACGAGCAAAGGAAGCTGAAGAAGAATTAGAGCAGAAAGAAAAAAAACTAAAAGAAAGTAAAACAAAAACTAAACCAAAGGAAGAAAAGAAAGAGAAAAAAATAAAAGTCAAAGAAAGAAAAGTAGAAAAGAAAGTGGATAAGTCAAAATCAGCAACGAAGGCTGAATCAAAGAAAGAAACTAAAAAGTGATTATTATGGCAATCATAAGACCAAAAGATTTAAGGAAAATGAATCCAAAAGATATTACTAAGAAGATGAACGAATTACAATTAGAGCTTGCTAAAGAGAGAGCAAACATAAACATCGGTGCCAGCGTTTCTTCTCCTGGCAGGCTAAAAGAAATTAAGAAAACAATTGCACGAATGAAAACATTGAAAAACGAAAAGCCTAAGGGAGGCAAAACTTCAAAATGAGCGAAATTTGTAAAAAGTGTGGATTGCCCAAAGATCTTTGTACTTGCGAATTGATAACCAAAGAAAAAGAAAAGATAAGTATTTTCTGTGTTAAACGAAGGTATGGAAAAACAATAACTATAGTTTCTGGATTAAGTAAAGATCTAAACGCAAAAGATATTCTGAAAGAACTGAAAACAAAGCTTGCATGTGGTGGAACACTAAAAGGTAATGAGATAGAACTTCAGGGTAATCATGTGGGAAGAGCAAAACAGGTTATGATAAAACTTGGTTTCCAAGAAGAACAAATTGAAGTTAGGTGAGGTTTATGATCTCTCCAAAAAACCTAGTTAGACACGAATTAATAGGTTTAGAAGTTAGAATAACTGATTCTTCAAACAAAAAACAAATTGGTTTGTCAGGAAAAGTTGTAGACGAGAGTAGAAATTTACTTACGGTTGAAACAGATAAGGGCGAGAAAAAATTCGCAAAAGAGCATTGTACATTCTCATTCAAAGTTGATTCTGAGTGGATCAAAATAGAAGGTAAACTACTTCTAGCAAGACCAGAAGATCGTGTAAAAAAGAAATTTAAAAAGTGGTAGTCCTATTCAATGATTGATGTGTGCATGATTTCAACAACAAAAACATCATCAAACAAAATTATGAGAAGAGTTCTTAGAAAGAATTATATTATAGAGCAGCTTCGAAAATAACTACTTGTAAGCGACTAGGGAGAAACACTGACCAAAATAAGGGTTTTTAACTTCCTCAATATCTTTGAAACCGATATCTAATAGAATTTTTCTAACTTGGTGAAATGTGTGATTATGTACACTAGATTTTGTTACATCTGTCTCAAAGTTTTTCTTGAATGTAGAAAAAGAAGATTCATATTCTTCTAAAACACCTTTCTTTCTCAAATCATTTTCATATGAATGTAAGACTGTATCCAAGTCTTGTGAGGTTATTCTTCCAGTTAAAGCAAAAATACCCCCAACTTTTAATACCCTAAAAATCTCGCGTATATAGCTTTCGATGTCTCTTATGTAAGAGATAACAAACATCGAAGTCACACCATCAAACATTCCTTTCTTAAATGGAAGTGTCTCATCATCATTTATGTGCATTGCATGAAGCAAATGAGGAAATCCCGCACACTTCTGCTCCAGAATTTTGATTGCTTGTTGGCTGGTATCCACTGCATAGACTTCTTGTCCCATATTAAGAAGTTCTATAGTGACGTTGCCTGTGCCTGCTCCGCTGTCTAGGACAGTTTTAGAGCTTTCCATTGCAGATATATGGAAGTCCCTAACAGCTAAATATATCTCAGAGTGAAGTAGTATCTTATCATAAACTCTTAGGTGTTTACTTTCCCATATCTTAGATTTCATGATTAAAATTGGTCTTGGAGACTAAAATCCTTTCTATGATAAAAGACAACTGATGTGTTTAAAAAATTTAATTGCATTGTATACAGTATTATGCTATCTAATCTACATATCTCATAACCAGCTGACTTCAAGTCATCTTAGACGAGTAATTTCATCCTGGACACGCTGGCATTGTAAACTGGAATCAACACCTAGAGACGGCACAAGATACTTGGGTGTCTATTGTAAGGTGATTGACATAGTTGATCTGCTAACCATGAAGTTGAACGCATAACGTGGGGAGGGCATATGCTCACCAAGAAGACGATTTCACTGGTGTTCTGCTTGTTCTTGCTTCTGACTTTGACACCAGCAGACACAGGAGCGGCAACTACTCATCCATCTCCAACCTGGAGTCCGGAAGTTTTGTATAATCAACATCCGGCATTTCAGATTTTCAGAGAGATCAGCGAAATTCCCCGCTGCTCTGGAAATGAGCAAGCATTTGCAGACTGGATAATTTTCTGGGCTGCGGAAAGGGGATGGAGTTCCCAACAGGACTCTGCAGGAAACCTGCTCGTACACGTATCGGCGTCTCCGGGACTCGAGAGCGCTGATACAATTACGTTTCAATGTCATTTAGATATGGCGTGCGTGGACACAGCAGGAAACAGGCTTAGAGATGATGCATTCCCACTCAAGCTTGTCAGGGAAGGTGACTGGTTGTCTGCCGAGGGAACAACCCTTGGTGCAGACAACGGAATTGCAATTGCAGTCATACTCACGCTCGCCGAACGCGAAGACCATGGTCCGTTCAAACTCCTCTTCACAACCGGGGAAGAGGTGGGCATTGTTGGTGCGAGTCATCTCGATCTTGACATCTCTGAGAGGATGATCAACCTGGACAATGAATTCTCCGGGACCTCTATCATCGGATCCGCTGGTTACGTCTTCACAAGATCCACACGTTCCCTGTACTACAACGTCAAGGCTCCAGCAGAAAACTCATGGGAAATAACGGTCAACGGGCTAACTGGTGGGCACTCTGGAGTAGAAATATACCCTGAACGCGGAAACGCTGCGAAGATCTTGGCGCGAGTCTTGGACAAGGCCTTTTTCTATCCCAACCACTTTTCTATGCTGGGCGACATCCAAGTAAAAGGCGCCGTAAATGCTATTCCGAAAACGGCTACAGCAGAAATTTGGGTGGCATATCTCGATTCGAACGGAATCGAAGAGAGACTACGTCCCATCAGATCCGAGCTGAAAAAGGAATTTGCATCAAGCGATTCCAATCTCGCGATCATATTCAGGTCTAGTTCTCGGACTGAGTTTATGGCAGACGAAGTGGCGCATGATGTGATCAATTTTCTCCTGGAGATGCCAGACGGTGTCATTAGCATGTCACTTGATCTGGAGGATGTTCCATACACATCCTCGAATGTTGGAGTCGTGAAAATCGAAAACGACTCTCTGGTTGTGGAAATATTGTCCCGATCCTTCTCTGATGACGATCTTTCCTGTATGAAAATGGAGATCGATCGCATCTGCCAGAGTCACAGTGCCACTGTAGAGTTCCCTGTAGAATCTTCAGGTTGGGAACCAAACCCTGACTCATATCTCCTTCAGGTCGCGCAAAAAACATGGGGTGAATGCGTTGGTGAGAATCTCAAACTTGTGGCAGTTCACGCAGGGTTGGAAGCTGGCGCAATTCAAAACCGATGTGAAATCCTGTTTCCTAACAGGATAATGGACGTCATCTCACTTGGCCCCCAAATCGAGAAATCACACACATCAGATGAGAGAGCGTCCATCACATCCGTCGTCCAACTCTACAATTTCATGAAAGTTTTCGTGCTCGAATTGGTACATGAAAACTGATTGAGGTCTGTAGTGAATCACGTAGAAAAAAAGGAACAGAAGAGAATGTTAATTTTTTCAAATCAAGCAGCGAACAACAAAGTTCGCTCAGAAAACTGAGGTGATTTTCATGACTCAACAGGAAGCCCTCACAAGGCTTACAAAACTCTGGGGAAAGGCTGCACTTCTCGATTCTTGTGGCCAGCTTCTGGGATGGGACGAACGAGTTTACATGCCCAGAAAGGGTGCAAAACATCGCGCAGATCAGCTTGCCATGGTGGCGGGAATGGTGCATGAACTCCAGGTTGATCCCAGAATCGGTGATCTTCTGGGTGCAATCAGCGGAAGTGATCTGGTTCGCGACCCGAGTTCAGACGCTGACGTCATCGTCCGCGAAATCGGCCGGGCTCACTACCGGCTGGTGAAAATGCCGCAATCGCTGGTCGAAGAGATCACGCGCGTCACTACGCTCGCCCAGGGTGCGTGGGGCGAGGCGCGCGCCAACTCCGACTTCAAGTCGTTCAAGCCATGGCTGGAGAAAGTCATCGCACTGAAGAAGCAGGAAGCCGAAGCCGTCGGGTACAAAGACGATCCATACGATGCCATGCTCGATGTTTACGAGCCGGGCGCAACGGTCACCTCAATCGACGAGATCTTCGCCAAGAACCGTGAAGAACTCGTGATGCTCCTCGATAAGATCAAAGGCTCGGGCAAAGGCCCCGACACCACGATCATCACCCGTGAATATCCAATCGAAGCACAGAAGACATTCGGTCACGAGGGCGCTGCCGCAATCGGTTTCGACTTCGAGCGCGGTCGTCTCGATATCACGACCCACCCCTTTTGCGCCGGCATCGGCCCCGGCGATACGCGCATCACCACTCGTTACGATGTCCATCATTTCCCCGGCGCGTTCTTCGGTATACTGCACGAGGCCGGACACGGTATCTACGACCAATGTCTGCCCGATGACAAGTTTGGCAGTCCGCTGGGTGAGTATATCTCGCTCGGTATCCACGAGTCGCAGTCGCGCATGTGGGAAAATATGGTCGGACGCTCACGCGCCTTCTGGACACGCATGTATCCCAAAGCGCAGAAGGCATTCCCCAAAGCGTTAGGCGATGTTCCGGTTGACGCGTTCTATTGGGCGATCAACGACGTCCGTCCGTCGTTCATCCGTGTCGAAGCCGACGAGGCCACTTACAACCTGCACATTCTGCTGCGTTTCGAAATGGAGCGCGCGTTCTTCTCGGGTGACTTGAAGGTCGATGACATCCCGGGCGCCTGGAACGAGAAATTCAAATCATACTTCGGCATCACCCCGCCCAATGACGCGCAGGGCTGCATGCAGGACGTTCACTGGAGCGCGGGACTGGTTGGCTATTTCCCGACCTACGCACTTGGCAATCTCTACTCTGCGCAGTTCTTCGCCAAAGCCAACGAGGATCTCGGCGACCTCCACGCCCAATTCGCCAAGGGCGAGTTCGCACCGCTGAAGAAGTGGCTGCAAGACAACATCCACAGCCACGGCCGCCGCTATCTCGCATGCGAGCTGGTCGAACGTGTCACCGGCAAGCCGCTCGGCTCCGAAGCGGTGATGGCGTACATGAACAAGAAGTTCGGTGAACTCTACGGCTTCTGAGAAGTACAATACACCGAATAAACCAGAGTCACTAAAACCCGATAACCTTTAATCCCAGTGGCTAGTAGTGTCGGTCGCTGGGCTGTGGTTCGAGGGAGTTCGCCACAAGAGGCTCGATGTTCAAGGAGACTGGACTCGAAAGGTTGACAACATGATGAGACGCATGATTTTCTTGTTGCTGTCGCTTCTGCTGGTGATCAGTTGCTCAGACTCGGATACTTCAGACGGTTTCTTCCCAAGTCTTGACGAGCAGTATGCTCAGGGTCTGGGAATGTCTTCTGACAAACCATTTCAGGGATTTTATGATCTTAGTAGTGGATGCAAGATCATACCTGGTGGTCATGTCGAAATTTGCTGCAGAATCCAAGGCGGTCTTAGTCTGGCTGTCAAGGACGCAGTGAATCGCTCCGATCGACTAAAAATAGAATTCGGTGGTATCGAGAGCGTCTTATTCGAATCTGGTCAGACAGAAGACACCTTGCGATTGACGGCGATTTCCGAAAAACACCGCGAGAAAAGGTTGTACATTGTGGTGGTGAACAGTGCTGTGGGGACATAGGTTCTCGCCGCGAATCCAAACAGGTATTCAAGAAGAGTCAATTCCTTCTGCCTGTTTTTAATTTGTCTAATTAAAGGGATATAGAAAGAAAAAATTAGAAATGTTCAGACATATAAACCTTATAAACTATAATGCTCAATAATTGGTATAATTCGAAAGGAAAATGACATATATGAAAGCTAAGACAGATATTGGGGTTGGTTTGAAGCCACCTGAGCATAAATGTGAAGAAGAAAACTGTGCATGGCACGGGAAATTGCCTGTCAGAGGCAGAGTGTTTAGAGGTAGAGTTAGGGCCGCTAAATCTCAGAAAACAGCTATAATCGACTGGGGATTCCATAGATTCGTGCCTAAATACGAGAGATATGAGAGAAGAAAATCAAGAGTGACTGTTCATAATCCTGGCTGTATGAATGCTAAAGAAGGGGATAATGTTGTAATAGCAGAATGCAGACCAATTTCAAAGACAAAGCACTTTGTAATTGTTGGTGTGCAAAAGGAAGGAAAATAATATGAAAGCGATATCAGCCAATATGACAAGGTGTTTGCCTGTGGGAGCAAGAATTAATTGTGTAGATAATTCAGGAGCAAAAATAATTAGAATAATTTCTGTAAGAGGATTTAAAGGTATACGAAGAACAATTCCTTCAACTGGTATTGCTGGTTTATTCCAGTGTAAAGTACTCAAAGGAAATGAGAAAGTTCGACATCTGGTTCATAAAGCTGTTATTGTAAGACAAACAAAAGAATTCAGAAGAGCAGACGGAACAAGAGTGTCATTCGAAGATAATGCAGCTGTATTAGTGGATGACAAAGGGGATCCAAAGGGTAATAGCATCAAGGGTCCTATTGCAAGGGAAGTTGTTGAGAGATTCCCAACAATTGGTAAGATTGCAAGCACAGTAGTTTAATGGTGACTGACATGACAGATAACATAGATTTCAGTGAATTCCAAAAAGTTAATATAAGAATAGGAACAATTGAAGCAGCTGAGCCTGTTGAGAACACAGAAAAGCTGTTGAGGCTTCAAATAAGTTTAGGCGAAGAGAAGAGACAAATTGTTTCTAGTATAGCAAAGGATTTCACACCTGATCAACTCATTGGTAAGCAAATACCAATACTTACCAACCTGGAGCCAAAAAGTTTCAGAGGAATTGAAAGTCAGGGTATGATCTTACTGGTCGTAGAGGAACAAGATGGTTCAGAAAAGCTCACATTAATAACGCCTGAAAATAAAGTTCCTACAGGATCTACAGTCAGGTAAGAGTAATGTCAAAAAAGAGAACAGTTGCAATATTGGTGGGGATATTAATGTTGTTATTGGTATTCCTGGTCGTACTACCGCTATCATTCGACTCTTCATTGGGAGCTGACTCATTACCTGATTCAGCTTTTTATGAAATTGAATTAGCAGGTGAGAACATAGCATGTGGTATATCACTTGATAGAAAAGCATGTTTGCTTGAACTTGCTAATGAAAGAGACCAAGAAGTGGAAGAGTTAAATATAAAACAAAGAAGATTATTCGATGAAGATGAAAAGCAACAGTATGAATTGCTCATAATTAAAACTGAAAACGCAGCTTCGAGATTAAGAATCGAGGCACTAAAATAGGAGATCAAATGAAACAGACATGGTCTAAAGACTGGTTGAGTTCAAAACAACCAAGAAAGCAAAGGAAATATAGAGCTAATGCACCGCTCCATATTAGACGTAAGTTTATTTCTGCACACTTGAGTGAAGATTTGAGAAGACAATTCAGTAGAAGAGCATTCCCTCTAAGAAAAGGTGATCAAGTAGAAATTATGAGAGGTAGCTTCAGAGGTAAGAAAGGTCAGGTAACTCGAGTAAACTTGTCAAAAAGTAAAGTTTACGTTGAAGGTGTAAACGTGAAAAAAGTGGATGGATCTGAAGTTGCAAGAGGAATCCAACCTTCCAACATTAGAATAATCAGTCTGAACCTTGACGATAAAAAGAGAAGAATCGCTGTAGACAGAACAAGAGACCAGAAAAAATCTGTAAAAGAAACAGTCAAAGAAGTGAAAACAGAAAAAGAAACAAAACCGGTAGCTAAACCAGATAAATCAAAAGTTCCAGCGAAAGAAGCTAAAACCACTCCTAAAAAATTAACAAAGGAAGGGAAATGAGTTACTTTATGCTTAAATAGTTAATAATTAAGAGGTTTGATATGTCACATTTAAAGAGATACGCGATGCCAAGGAACTGGCCAGTTGAGGTCAAGAAGAAAATTTTTATAGTTAGACCTATGCCTGGGCCTCATGCTATAAATAGATGCATACCTCTAAAAATTCTGATTAAAGATTCTCTAGACTATGCAGATACATCAAGAGAAGCAAAGAAAATTATCACATCAGGAAAAGTTAAAGTTGATGGTGTGATAAGAAGAGATGTTAAGTTTCCTGTGGGATTGATGGATGTTATAGAATTGCCTGATGCAAAGGAAGCTTATAGAGTTGTTCTCAATAGAAGAGGAATAATATTGAAGAAGATAAAATCTGATTCTGATAAGAAATTATGTTTAATCAAAAACAAAGTGAGTGTTAAAAAAGGACATTTTCAACTAAATCTTCATGACGGTAGAAATATACTCCTAAAAACAGGAGCTGACGCTTACAAAACAGGCGATTCCATTGTTATCCAACTTTCTGATAATAAAATACTCAAGCACTACAAACTAGAAAAAGGAGTACCAGCTTTCATATACGCAGGAAAGAATATGGGTGTCTCAGGAACAATAAAGGAAATCAAAAAGAAGAAAACAATGGTAGAGAAATCTGTTATTATATTTAAGACTGATGAAAAAGAAATGGAAACCCTTAAGGGTTACGTTTTCCCAGGTTACTTGGATTTGGGTGAATCTGGAAAGGAGAGTAAATGACAGAAAACCCAATGAGACAGATAAGAATAGAGAAGGTCACTGTAAACATGGGAGCAGGTGAAGCCGGAGCTAAGTTAGATAATTCTGTTAAGCTTATTGAAAAATTAACAGGAGCTAAAATTGTTATTACAAAAACACATAAAAGAACCACATTCGGTGGACCAAAGAAAAAACCTATTGGAGCCAAAACAACTCTAAGAGGTAAAAAAGCTGAAGAATTCTTAGAGCTAATGTTAAAAGCTGTTGAAAATAAATTAAGAAAAAAACAATTTGATGTTAATGGAAATTTCTCTTTTGGTATAAAAGAATACATTGATATACCAGGTGTCAAATACGATCCAGATATTGGAATTATGGGAATGGATATCTGTGTAACATTACAAAGACCTGGATATAGAGTTAAGAATAGAAAAATAAATCAAAGAAAGATTGGGATGAAACACAACATTAAAAAAGAGGACTCCATGGAATTCATGAAAACTAGATTTAAGGTAGAGGTAGTTTAGATGTCATTTTTAAAAGTTAGAAAACAGATAGAGAAAAAACCTATCAAGGTTGCAAGATATGATAAATTTAACAAACCAAAAAAGAGAAAATTCGGAAAAAATATTCATAGATGCGCAAAATGTAACAGAACAGGCGGGATGATAAATAAGTACGATTTACATTATTGTAGACAGTGCTTCAGAGAACAAGCAGAAAAATTAGGATTTGTAAAATATAGTTAGGAGTTAATATGAGACACGATTTAATTTCAGATGCATTATGCATAATAAAAAACGCAGAATTCATTGGTAAAAAGGAGTGTAAGGTTCCTGTGTCTAAGTTAATTAAAGGTATGTTGACAATCATAAAAACCAATGAATACATTAAGGATTTCAAGTTAACACATGAAGAGAAAGGAGATTATTTTCATGTTCATCTTGCAGGTAAAATAAATGATTGTAATTCTATTAGACCACAATACTCATTCCAAGTAAAAGACGTTGTTAAATGGGAAAAAAGATTCCTTCCAGCAAGAGAGATAGGAATTTTAATTATTACCACATCAAAGGGCATAATGGATCAAAGACAAGCAGAAAAAGAAAAATCCGGTGGTAGATTACTGGGTTATGTTTACTAGGTGATTATATGATAACAAGCAGAGACATTAAACATGCAGAAGAGCAAAAAAAATTGTTGATTGGAACAAAAAGTATAGTGAAATCACTAAAAATCGGGGAACTGGAAAGAGTCATTTATGCTTCTAATTGCCCAGAATCCACATTGAAGGATATAAATTATTATTTAAAATTAACTAAAACTGAAGTGGAATTATTCGATGGAAATTCTTCAAAACTAGGTGAAACCTGCGGTAAACCCTTTAATATACTTATGATCGCAATAAAGAAGTAGATAAATATGCCAATAAAACTAGAAACAATGACAATTAGAACTATTGCAACATTTGAAAACGTAACGAACGTTCATGCGGTGGATTGCATAATTGCAGACGATTACATGTGTTTTCTTGTTGATCCTGAAAAAGTTGGCTTAGCAATTGGCAAAAACGGATCAACAATAAAACAATTAAGAAAAATGTTTAATAAACAAATAAAAGTGTTCGGTTACTACAGAGATCCAGAATCTCTTGTAAAGGGGGTAATACCCGAAGTAATTGAAATAGAACAAAATAGTGGAGCTTTGGTAGCTACTCTCCCAAGCGGAGAAAAATTATCTATAATAGAGAAAAACAACAAGAATATTAAGATACTAAAGGAAATATTAAAGAGACATTTTTCCATCAAGACATTAAAACTCAGATAAGATATATGATTCAAATGAAAATTAAGATAATAAAAAAATCTGGAAATGACCTTGAATTCACAGCTGAAAACATCAGTATACCTTTAGCAAATGCACTTAGAAGGATAATGATTTCTGAAGTGCCAACATTATCAGTTGACTGGATTGATATTCATAATAATACATCTGTTTTGTTTGATGAGATGATATCTCACAGAATTGGTTTAATTCCAATAAAATTCAACCCTGATAAATTTAACTTTATAGATGATTGTAAATGTGAAGGCAAAGGATGTACATTGTGTCAAGCAGTGTTCTCAGTGACCAAGAAAGGTCCATGTATTGTTTATTCGGGGGACATGAAACCTGCAAACAAAGAAGCAATTTTCACAGATCCTAAATTCCCTATAGTTGAACTTCTAGAAAATCAAGAAATCAAACTAGATGCTATTGCAAGACTTGGAATAGGACAAAATCACTCAAAGAATCAAGCAGCTATAGCAGCATATGAATATGATGGTGACGGAAAAGCATTGAAATTTAAATTTAAGATAGAGTCTGTATCAGGTTTGAAACCTGATTACATTGTTGAAAAAGCAGCACATATATTAGAATTAAAAGCAGCGGAATTTAAGAAGGAAGTCAATAAGATATGAGCGCTCAATTGGTTGTATCCTGGATCCTTGGTAGCATATTCATGCTAGGAGGGGTATGGATAATAACAAACCTCGAGATGAATCTTGGGGTGACCGAGTCCTCTTATATTGTCGCTCTTATTATAGCATTTATCATGTTCCTTCTAGCTGGTTTCCTATGGATTTCGGTTGCCGTGGGTACAGAAAAACAGCCGCATCACCACCATTAATTCCGAAATGAGCTATTCCTGCATTTATAAATATTTATATCAATAAGAACCAATATACTCACAAAATCTATATAAATCCTTGAGCTGAATAAGCTCATACAAGTGATATCATGGGACAATTTGGAGCACGAGAATTAAAGAAAAAGAGGAAAAAGTTTAGATGGAAATCTACAAAACACAAGAGACATCAGCTAAAATTATGGAAGAAATCACCTCTTAGAGGAGCTCCTATCGGAAAAGGTATAGTTCTTAAGAAGAAGGGTATTGAACAAAAACAGCCACATTCTGGTATTATTAAAGCTGTCAGAGTACAGATAGTTAAAAACGGTATTAATGTTACAGCATTTGTACCAAAAACAGGTGCAATCAAGCATATAGACGAGCATGACGAAGTAACAATAGAAGGAATGGGCGGATCTCAGGGTGGAGCTGTCGGTTCTATGCACGGTATCAAGTTTAAGGTTTTCAAGGTGAATAATATTTCTTTGAAAGAAATTCTAAAGGGGAAAAAACAGAAGTCTAAGGGCGGTTAATTATGTCAATATTACTTTTTAATAGATGGGATACGAGCAAAGTTGAAGTCCAAGATCCTAGTCTTAAGAGATATGTTAATTTGGAACCTGTTATAGTACCTAGAACTAACGGTAAAATGAGAGGTCAGCACAAATATAAAGTTAATATAGTTGAAAGATTCACAAACAGACTCATGGTTAATGGCCATAGAGGAAAAAAACATAAAATCACATCAGGTCATCATGTTGGAAATACAGCAACACTTTTCAATCACATGAAAGCTGCTTTCACAGAAATAGAAAACAAGACAAAGAAAGATCCTGTGCAAGTTCTTGTACACGCAATAGAGAATTCTTCAGTAGTTGAAGAGGTTGCTTCTTACAGAATGGGTGGCATAATGGCTAGAAAAGCTGTTGTAGTGTCTCCTCAGAGAAGGCTAGACCTAGCATTAAGATACCTCACGCAAGGAATCTACAAGAAGAGCTTCAAAAACAGGCAACCTCTCTCAAGAGTCATCGCAGATGAGCTCATAGCTGCTGCTAACAACGACACAAAAGTCTTCGCAATCCAAGAGAAAAACAGAATAGAAAGAGAAGCCGAAGGCGCTAGATAATTTTAATGTGCTATTTTTAGTGTCAGTAATTTCGTATAACAGGTAGCTCACACTACTTTTTTCTAAAAATAAAAGAAATTGGGTATTTACCCAATGTAATTAGCTTGTCCTGCACCTTGAGGTTTCAAGACTGGGATACCTATTGGTGGTGGTAGCTGTAAATCGTCAGCCATGTAAGCTATCTTTAGAAGACATCTCCTGAATAAGTGATTCAAGATTTCTATGTTTATTTCTTCTGGTAATTTTTTGTCTTTTTTCCAAGCTTTCATTACTATTGCTAGTGTTTTTGGAAGATAGATAACTTCTCCGCCTACCTTGATGTCGGCCAAATCAGGTGCATATTTTGTCTCAAACTCGAATGTTACGGACATTCCTTTTTTGTTAAGTGTTCCGATGTTTACTTCTTTTACACCTATGATTTTTGGTGTTGAGTTTACTTTAATTTCACCCTTAATTGGCTTTGGTTTTTTATTTGCCTCAAATGAGGTAAATGCGAGTCCTATGATTGGCATACTAATCTCCTTAATATTATGTATACTATTACATATTGTTATTTAAATGCATATTATGCTCTCATTTACGAATATTTCTTCATATATTTATATTTCCGTACACAAATCTATACTATGAATATTCTCATACCAATGGCAGAGGGCTTTGAGGAAATAGAAGCTATTACAGTTATAGATGTTTTCAGGAGAGCTGGAATCAATACTATCAGCGTCGGTCTTCCTGGTACAATGGTCACAGGAGCTCACGGCATCAAAGTTTTTGCTGATAAGAGACTTGATGAAGTGAATATAGACGATTTTGATGCTCTTGTTCTTGTTGGTGGAGATCCTGGATACCACAATCTAGGTAAATCACAGAAGATAATAGAAGCCATCAAGAGGTTTGAAGCAGCAAAGAAACCTGTAGGAGCTATATGTACTGCGCCAGCTATTCTAGGTAAGCTAGGTCTACTAGACGAAAGAAGAGCAACAATATATCCCGGAATGGAGAGAGAGATACCAAGACCAAGAGGAAACAGAGTCATAGACGATGATAATATAATAACATCACAAGGACCTGGAACAGCTATGGAATTTGCTATCCAGATTGTGGATAAACTCAAGGGTCCTTCAATAGCGGGTAAGGTAAGAAGGGAACTGGTGGCTTAAATGAGCGGATTAACTGCAGCCGAGAAAGAAATTCTAGAAATAATGTCAAAGAGACTTTTAGTAACAACAAGAGAGTTGAACAAATTCTTGAGCTCTGATAAATACAATGGAGGAACTGATTTTAGTTTACAGAGACTTGTAGATCAAGGATACTTAGAAAGAGTAGAATCCTTAGGGACAACTGTTGTTGTAACTCAGAAAGGCTTGAGAGCTCTAAAAGCTTGAGTAAAGATCTTTTTATAGTAAAATGACATATATAGAAGTACTTCGATCGAATGATCTTAGAATAGCCCCGTAGTGTAGTGGTCAAAGTTTGACAACCTGTGTGCTCGCATGTAGTTGTCTACACGACTAGGCATATCGGGCCTTGGTTTTCGCAACTAAGGATCTGAGCGAGAAATCGCTGTGAAAGAGGATACCCGGTGACTGCGGTTCGAATCCGCACGGGGCTATCATTTTTATTGTATACTTACAATTATTTCTTATGTATCCACTAGAAAAGTTCAGAGACGATATTAAATCAGTGATAGCTGAATACAAAAAGATAAAGAAAGATGAAGTTGTTTTAGCAAAACCTCCTCAAGGTATTCCAGCAGATTTAGCCTATCCATGTTTTGGCTTGGCTAAAAGAGAAAAAAGAGATCCAGTAGAATTTGCTCTCACAACAGTGGAGAAAATAAAACCTAGAGGATTGATATCCAGAATAGAAGCTAATGGTCCATACATAAACTTCTATGCAGACTGGAGTAAGATGGGAAGCTTAGTTTTGAATGGAATAATAAAAGAAAAAAACGCTTATGGTAAAGGAAAGAAAAAGAATAAGATTCTAGTGGAACACACTTCAGCCAATCCAGATGGTCCTTTACATCTAGGTCATTTCAGAAACACTGTTATAGGAGACTCTTTAGCAAGAATATTACGATTCTATGGTCATGAAGTAAAAACAGATTTCTATGTAAATGATACAGGAAGACAAATAACTCTAGCTTCTTGGATGTATTTACAAAATGAGCCTAAACCTAAAGGTAAGCTAGATTGGTGGGTTTATGACTTGTATTTCAAATGTAACCAGAAATTGAAAACCAATCCAAGTATAGAAAATGAAATAACAGATATGATGCTTAAGTTTGAAAATGGAGATAAAGAACTAAGAAAAACACATGAGTTCATAGTTGATCAATGCTTGAAGGGGCATAAAGAAACTCTAGAAAGCATTGGAATTAAAATCGATAGATTCTCAAAGGAAAGCGAATTCCTATTCACTGGAAAAGTTGATGATGTTTTGAAGAAGATACTCAAAACAAAGGAAGGAAAATCGTCTGGTAAAAGAGTATGGGTTGACTTGAAACAATTCAAAATAGAAAGAGAATTCACTCTAACAAGATCTGATGGAACAACAATTTATCCAGCAAGAGATTTGGCATATCATGCAGACAAGTTTGAAAGAGCAGATCAAAACATAAATATTATAGGAACAGATCAGAAATTTTACTTCAAGCAGTTAACATCAACTCTTGGTTTACTATTTCCAAAGAAAACAGAGAATTATCATGTTTTGTTTTATGAGTTTTTGCTGTTGCCAGAAGGAACAATGTCTACACGTTTAGGTAAATTTATTTCAGTTGATGAACTTGTAAAGAAATTTACAGAAACTGCAAGAAAAAGTATAGAAATAAAAAATCCAAAATACTCAACTAAATTCAAGGATGATATAGCTAAGATGGTTGGTATAGGTGCATTGAAGTATGCAATGATAAAAGTTTCGCCTGAGAAAACATATTCTTTCAGTGTGGATGACAGCCTAAATTTCGAAGGTAACACGGCACCTTATATTCAATATACTCATGCAAGAGCTTCTTCGATACTTCAGAAAGCTGGTAGTAGCAAACATGTAATCAAGTATATAGGAGAAGAAGAGAAACAAGTCATGAACAAGTTAATGGAATTCCCATATGCAGTGAAAAGAGCTTCTAAAGAATATAGACCACACATAATAGCTAACTATGCATATGATCTAGCAACGTCTTTCAATAACTTCTATCACTCGGTTCCTGTACTGAAAGCAGAAAAAGACTTAATAGGAACAAGACTAGCTATAGTAAAAGCTGCTCAGATAGTTTTGAAAACAAGTCTAGATCTTCTAGGTATAGAAGCACCTGATAAGATGTAGAGTGATTAAACGGTAAGCATAATCAAGCTAATAGCACTTATTATAATTATTTATTTAGTAGTTTCTATTTTCCAATGTTACTGGCCTGCGAGTATGCTTGAAGAAGTCTTATGTATTTATGGTCCACTATTCTAGACACTATTCCACAATCTCTGAATTAGTTGATTCATTGTAATCTTTTTCTGGAACAGTTCTTTTACATCATTCTTTTCAATCTGCACTCTTATCTGTGCCTTATTCTCTAAATCATTCTTATAAGATTCAACTCTTGCAACTAACTCTGGTTTTATCGCTTCATTTTCAGCTTCTACTGCAAATTTTCTTACAAAAGAAGCATCCATAGCTAAAAGATCATTTGCAATTCGTTCTCTGTAAAGAGACTTAACCATTTTTGTTATTGTAGCTGCTTTTTCTACAGTAGCTGAATCAGATGCTTTCTGTACCACAAAAGCTTCTACACTCCCTGCACTAACAGGAACAGCTTCTTCTATACCTAAAGTATCTCTGTAAATACTCTCTTTCTGTGCAGATGTTGTAGCTTGATGTTTTATTACATCAGATGATCTTATGTCTACTAGAGCAAATCTTCCAGAAGCTTGTACAAGAGACATTGATAAAACTAACAAAATTCCAATTATCATCAAAGTTAATTTATAGTTCATTGAACCACTCCGTTAATTTTATTGAGTGTGCTGGATATGTTTTATCCACCACCAATATTTTTTTCTTCTCTAAATTCTTAAGCGCCGCTGCAAGACTAGATTTTGATATTCCCGATTTCTTTTCCAGTTCACTTCTCCTGATAACTCCTTTATTTTCTACGACTATATTTACAATCTTCTTTTCATTCACTGATAATGTTTTTATGACCGATTCCTTTTTGGATAACCCTGGTTTCATTTTGTGTATGATTAATCCAATTCCAATGATTATGATAATACCAATAGCTGCAAACACGAATATAATTGGGTCGGTAGTCTTTGGTAGTTCCTTTTCAAATGAATATGATATTTCAATTGAGTTTATTCCTGCCCACCGAAGTTCTGTTATATCTCCAGTTTGTATGTAAGCTGAAGGATTTGATGAAATTATTTTTGTGTTGTCAGGCATCAAAATAACAATGTTGTTATTTTGTAATCCTGTATCCATATTGAATTTCCAGTTACCGTCTGTTTTTGATGTGAGTAGAGATGTTGTGTACAAAACAACAGCTTCTCTAGTTTCTCCAATTGACACTTCTATATAATCATCATGCACTAGATGCAACCCGCCTCTTACTAGTACCTCATCCACATCTGCTGGGATTGGTAGACGATAAATACCTGATCCTGTTATTGTTATGCTTACTAATGTGTTTCCATTATCTTCTATGATTATGTAATATTCGGTTGCTTCTTGCGCATACACTGTCGGTATCAGCGCGAGCAATCCTATCATGATCAGCAATACAACTTTCATACATGAAAGTTAATTTTTGCCTACTTAAATATGACCTGGGGGAAGGGTTCCCCAGGTATATAATTTTACCAGTAAAGACCTGGTCCGAATGGGCCGATTGGTACTTCTATTGGTTTATTTGGTTTAGGTTGTGGTGTGTTCCACTCTTCAGGGAACCCTGGTCCTATACCACAGTCCCCGCATACTGCTATTCGTGGGAATACTTTGTATTCACCGTATGAATAGTCTCCGTAGATATCCATGGCTTTCCAGTGATTTCCACTGTACCAACCAAAGAAGAGCTCATCTTCATAGAAGCCAGCGAATTTGTGGTTCTCATAAATTCCCCATACTTTGACTCCATTATTATCTTCACCAACAAAATATCCATTTGCGTATGTTCCCCATATAACATTTTCTCCGTCATGTGTCCATAGAATAAATCTATGTGGTCCTGTGTAGTAGGGCATTGTTTCTCCTGTTGTATCAGAAGATCCTGTACTTGGAGCTTCCATTTTGTCTACTGTAGCTTCGTAACTTGAAGGTATAGAAGCTGTAGCTTCTGTTTTAAACTCTTCTAGCTTATCTGCTACATTCGTTTTCACGATTTCTATATGCTCTGTGTTCACGCTGTTAGCGAATCCAAATCCCCTCTTCATATCATTCAGTTTCTGAATAAGAGGTTCATAATCCTCGCTTGAAACAGCTTGTGTTGAGGCAATTCCTAGTGCCAATACTGACACGAAAACAATTGCCATAATATATTTGGTGTCCATTTTCACACCCCCTTGACATCACCAAGGAATGAACAGGATATAAAGACCATACCGAACAAAAGTGAACAATCATGTTATATCCCTCTAATTAGACAATATAAAACAATCAGGTGCCGAGTGCACACCTAATTGTCCTTGCCAATCCTCTTCTCATCTCAGCTTCAAAAACGCTATATGAGGTGCAGGCAGCCACTTGACTAACGATTCAGTCCAAGAGAAAGACCATTTCAGCTTCTTCTTCATCTCGTGAACCTTCATACATTTCACCGAGACTAGATTCCAGTTCAGGATGCCGAAAGCTGTGCCCAAGAGACCACCGACAAGCATAACGAAGCCCTGTCCTACAAGATCCATTCCGGCGGAGGAAACGAGAAATTTGTAAGCGAGAAATCCGCCCAAGACTCCGTCAACTGCACACAACACTCTCTGGAAACAGTGAACCATCTTGATGATGTTCCAGATAAACTGACCGATAAATGTGAGGACCACCGAGATGCACACCAAGACAACGAAAATGACGGTCAGTGCAGTGAGAATTG
This sequence comes from Candidatus Aenigmatarchaeota archaeon, assembly GCA_043824495.1. Taxonomy (GTDB): domain Archaea; phylum Aenigmatarchaeota; class Aenigmatarchaeia; order QMZP01; family QMZP01; genus JBDRNB01. The sequence goes on from JBDRSV010000024.1 coordinate 106,760, forward strand.
GGTACCAGACAGAAAGTAGAAGCAAACTGAAGAGAATGTATCCCATCGCGTTGAGATACCCGAGTTTTATTTCTCGGCGGTTCTTCTCCTCAAGGAAATACCTCCTTCTTAACACACCGATGTCGTATTTTTGGTCCGTGTGTCTGCTTATTCCGAGAGCCTCCCCAATACTCTTATAGTTGTACAAAACGTCTTCCCCGCTAGCGTCTTTCTTATCGACCATCATGAAAGGATAGAAGAACCTTCCGCGATCACGACTTCCAACAAAAGCGAGGAAAGAAAGAACGCCGGAAAAGATCACAACACAGGCACCAGAGAGCGCCAACAGAAGAATGCTGCTGAGAGCGAGTTGAAGGATGTTCAGTGTTTCAGCATCTGCGAAAAGACCGGAAAATATGTGATGTGCTGGCCACAAGCCGAGCACAAGACTCGGAAAAAGGAACGGGTGTGGCTTCGAGCATAACCAGTCCTTGGCTTTTCCGTAGTTGTCTCTGATATAAAACGGCCAAGTTCCGATATCATCCAACATCTCTCCGAGCATCACTTGGATCGCTTTGGCCACCTCACGGAGGTCGTAACCAAAATAACCAGCTGCTCCGCCGGCCAGGAAAGCAGCAACCCACATGTACAACTTGTCCGGCATCAGCCACATGGCAGTTGCACAGAACACGATGCCTCCAATGAAGCATCCGATTCCGATCTTCATCCAATCTTTCATGGCGAAAATCTCCTTCTCGTTGTATTTCTTTGTTTATAGTTATCGTCCTAGAATTAATTCAAAACAATCATATCTGCAAAGGTTCAAGCAGATACATCAGACTTCGGTCTCGTAATTCTGTCCTCTTATAAGGAGGGAGATCTATGAGACAAAGACTGGAAATACTCACGTGCATGGTTTGATACTTGGTTTCGTCTGCTTGGTACATTCCCGTAAAGATTATATTATTCAGGACAAACCCGGAAACTACTGTCCAGATCCAGAATGCCATCCATCCATCGTACAAGAAGACGCTGGCAATCGCTGAAATGATTGCACCCACTGCGAGAACACCTACCTCAAAGAGAAGCATCGTAAAGATATCTCCCACGGGGTCGTTTTTGTCCTCTTCCCACCAATCCTCCATGACGAGTTCGTGGATAATCATGTCAATGAGATTCTGCCTGTTCTGCATTTTCTCGTGGTAGGCTATGAAACGAGTTGGTTGACGAATGTTGTGCCAGATGATCAATCCAATTGGCACCCAGATGACTGCTGTAGTGACAAGCAGCCAGAGAACTACTCTAGTTTCCATGTCCCCTCCAGGATTGATTGTTAGAAAAAATACTAGTATAATCACTCTCGTTAATTGACATTTCTGTCTTTCGTTGTCGTAGAGTATTGATTCCTAAATTACAGATGATGACTTTACCTCGAACAAGAATCTTGTGCCAGGTGCTAAAAGTTGTCAGCGATGATAAATGTGGAACATGATGCATAGAATTTAACCTAAAATTTTATAAACCTATACAAAACCTTTTTATACCTCTTAATTGACAATATATAGTATGAAGAAAAAAGCAAAGAGGACCACAAAGAAAACAGTGAAAAAACCAGTCAAGAAAATAAAAATAGAAAAGAGAGTAACACCAAAACCAAAAAAAGAAGAGAAAATTAAATGTCCTTATTGTAAGAGTTCTAGAGTGGTTTGGAGAGGATATAGATACAACGAAAAGACTGACAAGCACTTAAGATTATGTAACAACTGTAAGAGAAAGTTCACAAAAAGAGACGAGTTCTTCCGTATGAGATTCGGTGAAGAAGAGATAAAAAGAGCTGTGGAATTATACAAGAAAGGTTATTCTTCTGCAGAAGTAGTTCAGAACCTGAAAAGAAATCATGGAATAAAGGTTTCAAGATGGACTGTGATCTGTTGGCATAAGAGATACACTAAGTAATTATTTTTTTTATCAGTTATTATATCCCTTTAAATGGACAATGCAAAGGGAGAGGTGCAGTATTCCACATCTGCACACTCTCCCACCACATCACCTTTTCAGGCTTTGCAGATTTTTACTTCAGAAGCGTCATCTTTTTGCTTTCCGTCAGGCTGGCCGTTTGCAACCGATAGAAGTACATACCGGACGCGACGGCCTTACCGTAGCGGTCGGTTCCGTCCCAGCTAACCTGATGTGTTCCTTCGGGCTGGGACCCGTTGACGAGAGTGGCAACGTTGCGGCCGAGGATATCAAAGACCTCTAGCTTTACGTCTCCTCCCTGAGTCAACTGATAGGAAATCACGGTTCCGGCGTTGAAGGGGTTCGGGTAGTTCTGGTTCAAGCTGAATGATGTAGGAACGGCTCCTGTTGTCTTGTACGCGATGTTCAGCGTACCTAATGGAATCCACCCAGCCGGAACTGTCCGGCTGTTGTTGATCTCGTCAGCTATCGTTTTGGCCAACTCGTGATCGCCGAATGGATCGTCGATCAAGTTGTCGCAGTATGTTACCGCCTGTGACACAGTCGCGCCGTCATCGCTAATCACAGCGGTTTGTGCCAGTTTGCCGCTAGCGACATTGAGTAGCAAAGCCATGAGTTGCTGTCTGGCTCGATCAATCATGTCAACGCTGCCCTTGAGGTTCAGCAACGTCTTCGCGACTTCGAGCTTGTCTTCACAAAGATCCGACACGGGTGGATCGTACACGACGACCTCGTTCACTGCGTTCGAGTTGAAGTGGCCCGCGATGAGGTCGAGATAGCTACACAGAGTTGAAGCATCGATTTGCGCGCGGCCATTCCCACCAGTAGCGACGCCGACGTTGTGTTTCCAGAAGCCGATTGTTCGTTGTTCTCCAGCGTCTGACGGGCATCCCAATTCAAAGTCGATTTGGGCTGTGCCTTCACAATCGAGATCGACGGACTGTTCGCTCGGAAATGCCGTATACCCGAGGGGGCCAACAAATGATACCATGTAGCTGGCCTCACCCGGGAGGTTCTCGAAATCGTAGTAACCGGCTTCATCAGTCACAGCCGATTCTACAAGTACACCGGTGGCATCGAAGACATCAATCGTGATACCAAGAACAGAGCAGTCAGCACTCAGTGTGCCCTCAATTGCGGCGAAGCATTCTTCCTCTCCACCTCCGCATGCACACGTTCCATCTTCCACCTCAATGGCGGTGATGGTGTTGTCGTAGGCGTCCTTTGACCAGACGACGGTCAACGGCGCGAAGTTGATGACGTCGCATTCGAGATCCTCATCCCGACCACCGATCGTCGCGAAGTCACTGAGATACACGCCCGTTGTCTTGTCAATGCGAACGATGTTGCCCAGACCATCGCGCCCGATGTAAAGGGTGTTCCCCGTCCCAACAATAACACCACTTATTCGATCCAGTGTATTGCCGGCCGCGTCGGTCGGATACAACGTTCCCAGATAGGCTCCCGAGCCCGCATCGAAGTGGTCAATGCCCGTTGATACATCATCGGAAACCCAGACACTGTTATCCGTCGCATCAAAGCCAATGCCGTCGATGAAACAGAAGCCCGGTGTTACCACAGAAAACTGGAAAGTGGCTACGCCGGTGGTGGGATCGATGAGATACACGTTCGCCGGACATTCGTTGTCACTGCCTCCCCAGATCATGTTGCGCGTATTGTCCCATGCAATAGCGCCGATCGAAACTGGTGTGCCATCCGGTTTGAAAATGGAAACGAAGCCGAGATCGGTGCCGAATTTGTCTATCGAGTAGAGAGTTGGGTCGAAAGAGTTGGTGTAGAAAATCACACCATCACATCCAACTGCAACACCGATACCGACACCAGACGAGCTTGGAACAGGAACTGTGACGTTCGTGATGACATCACCGGGAGCTGCCATTGACGTAGCGGTGATAGCGGTGAAGAGGCAGAACACAACAAGCGCAGTGAAAGCTGTGAGACGCTTCATGGATTTTTATTCCTTAGGTTGTGAGGGAAATATGACCCTCCGGGTTTGTTTTTCGATTAGTTTCTGATTGTTTGTCGTTTACCACGTTTCCAAGTTAAGGTCCGCGAATCGCTATTTTCATTGGCATCCTCTCTTTGGGTTAATGTTGTCCGCACAAATTGCGGGATTAAAAGAAGGAAAGACACAAAAGATAGAGTATGTCTTATGTAGACTGAGAGTAAAATCATTCGAAGAATAAAGCTAATACTATTAAAACAAACATGCATGTTTGATGTGTTTCTTTTCATGTTTTTTGTGTTAGCCAATGTACCGTTTCTATGGTTAATTGGATTGATTGAGTTGCAATCAATACAAATTTAAATGATGTTCGAATGAGTAGCATGATTTAAATTGTATACAAAAATTGACGTTGATTCATCGTCGTTTTTTTGTGTTTTGGTATTTTTTTTGATTCTAGCTTGTCGCTTTTGTCAAGTCTTTAACTCAAGTATATAGCTTACAGGTATTTAAATGTTTTCTAACACATTTTTTTTAATTTTCTTTCTTTTATCCCTTTAAATAGACATATAAAAAGGCAAACGGGCGAAGATTTGGAGCCAAACTCTTCTTGATGTCTCACCTCCGCCCGTTAAATGCCGTTGTCCGGCCTATCAATTTACCCGCCGGTTAGGTGAGCACATGTGCTCGTGTCCCAGAGGCGCATGTTTTCATGCCCTCCTTTGCCGGGTTCTTACGCGAACGTGCTGCTTGACCGAGATAATGTAGCTGCCAGATTCCCCACAACCTTGTTATTGGTGGAACCGCGACAGCGGTCGGTCCAGTCCGTATGCATCGTAGCCTCACTTGGTGAAGGACTGCGAATCAAGAGACGGGGATTCAGAAGAATCCCCGTCTCACGAGTTGACGGTTGGTACGAGATATATCAAAGGAAGTCTTTATGCCATTGGGTGCATTCCGAAACCTTTAGCCTCGTCCGTCTCCGAGGGATCCTATCAAAGGTTTCATAAAGGAAATTTCATGGACCTCGTTACGATAGGATCGGAGTGGCGTAAAGCCACGGCCAGAACCTCGAGGTCCCCCAGGATAAGATCACCGTTTGAATATGAGTCAGCGGTGAACGTAAGGGTGCTGGCGATTCTTCTTCGCATTCAAACCCTCCAGGGAACACTTCGTAATTTGTGTTGTCAGCGGCTGTTTACGAATCGGCGGTGATCGTTTCCACCACGGTACATGTCGGCGTGGTGACAAACGATGAAGAAGCGACTTCAAAACGCGCGCGGCCATTGCTCGGCGGCGGCGAATGAGCCCAGGCATTGACGGCGGTCGCGGCGGTATTCATCCAGGAAGCGACCACTGGTGACCCGCGAAGGGTCGGTAATCGGTTCATAGAGCAAGCTCCATTTCTTCCGATAGGAAAATTCCAATCCACTTTACAAACTCTCGCCTAAACAGAAAGTATTGTCACATAACTTTCCGTCGCAAAAGAGAATGTGAAGAGGAAACAATTTCGTACACCTCGTCAAGAGATCGTCTCCATTTTCACCCTACATGGGCTAGGCGAGAGGATAGACCAGTTGCTGATAGAGATGTAGAGGGAACCGTTTTCATCCGAAGATCTCTCCCGTCCCTCAGGGAGTAAGTTGCTCGTCCACCAGGTTCCCATACCAAGGGAGCTGGCAACTCTGCCATTCTCTCTATCCGACTCTCTGTTGTCATCGCCACTACGGCAACAACTCTTAGCCTATCCGGCGTAGGATTATGAGAGTGTAGAGCGAATTCCTCGTTCCATGTTTGTTCTGTATCGCTGCCTGTTATGATATCCAATCCTGAAAACGGGATTGGGTCAGCGGTATAAACAATACAGGAACCATATATGAGGTAGCAGAGTGTCATGATTCCCAGCATGACAACTCCTTACAAGGGCACATGGTTATATGGTAAATGCTCTCTCCGTCAACAAATCGTGCCCTCTAAGACATGTTTAGGAGAGAAAGGCGACAACTCATGAAGTGTTCTTCAGGTGGACCCGTCATCACTGTTATTGCGTTGACGGCCTTCTCCTTGACCCGGACTTAGACGTGTGGCTTTCGGTGTTTTCGCGGCGCGTTTCTGCTGTTTTGGACTACGCTTCTTGTTGCTCGGAAGCCCGTCTCGGGCACCACCGTGACACGTCATGAAAGACCTCGTTTGTGAGGAGTTCAGTTCAAGCTTGTGCTGGAACTGTTTGGAACGAGGAATTGTTACTCTTTACGGCGAGCGATTGTGTGTCATCGTAACTCCTTGACAATGGTTTCCACAAGCTCCAAAATAAAAAAGAGCTGTTGTTTTCAAATTCAGTTGGGAATCTCCTAGCCCGCCCCCAGAACTGACTAGAGGAGATCCCCAACTTTTGTACAGCGCACCCCGTGCATTGTTTTCAGGGTGGAGGGGCCCGGCGGTCAACTGAGCCCCTCACTGGACGAATCGGTCACAGATAACATGTTACGCATTACCGACTCGAAATCTATGCCACGGCAGTAGATGGAAGTGGTCGCATCTACCGCCGGGCTTCACGACGTTGTGCATTTTGTCGCCTTCAGCCTTACACAACGCCGTTATTTCCCCACCCACAGGGAATTTAATATCGCGGGGCCTCACTCAGGAGACCCCGCTTCCGTTGGGTTTACTACCGAATTGTTCGGTAGCGTTCTTCCACGACAGACATACGCACATGCGCACGTCTTCATTTCTTTGAGGACCTACTCATCTCCGATTTGAGTAGGTCCTCGGCTCCCCACAACCCCCCGATCAGCACCGGGAATTTTTTTGAGGGGAAATCTGAGCAGATATCTCAGACTCCCCTCCCGTCAGGTCTACCGACCAGCACTTCCGGTTGGACGCCGGAAATTCTTTATTAGAAGGGGTTTCCCCTCTCCAAGAAACCCCTTCCTCTTCGGCGTAGCGCGTCTCACGCGCTTTAGTGCATCGATCCCCACCGATCAGGTAAAACCCTTGGATGGTTCTCTCCCCGAACCCCCACTGAAATATTTTGGAACCCCTCATAGATCCCCGTAATCTCCGAGAGGTTCCGACAGCAGCACCATACAAATGGGACTACCGTGACAATCAAAAATACCGGAATCCACCGCGTCAGAAGAGGATTCCGGTATTCTACATCGCTGGTTGTGTTGAGAGCTTACCCCTTACTGGTCTTAACGAGTATGTTACGTCGGACTTCCTTTCACCAAATATACGGGTCACTACAGAATACCCGATCGATCCGCTTTGTTGTCTTAATCTCACCAGCGGATAGTGACGCGGTTACAGCCAGCGATTTCGCCTTTATACAACAGGCGTCTCCAAACCAAAATGGAAATTGGAGTTGTTGCTTCCACACTTCCGGATTTCCCCCTCCGGTAAACTCTAAGGTACTGATAGGTGACCGCTCGTGTTTCTTGTGTTCGCAATTGCCGATTGCATCAAGCTCTTCGTAGATCTAGATCTGGAAGTAATTAGCAAACGATCACAATAAACAGACAACTGGGAGAAGTCCATTTCTACCAGTACCTGGATTTTCTAACCCTCGGGAGGTGTGTACAAGCCTAAGCAGAGTTTGTCCTGTTGAATTGGCCCCGAGGGTAAGTGGCCTTCCGGAAGAGAATTGGTGAGGTCCTGTAACAGAACTCTATCTCATTCCGGGGTAAAGCTCAAGGCACAGCCAGAAGGAGACGTATTACCTTGAGAAGTTGGTCTCCCGAGTGAAGAAATTCGAGATGTCCCATCGATGAAGGACATCTCTTCTCCACTCGGGCTCATTCGTCAGCCTGGAAGGAGAAGTGCAAGAGTTTTCGCGCAATTACTCTCTCTCCTCCCGGGAAATTTATGACCTCCTGGTCCGAAACTTGTGCCGCGGTAAACCAGAAGGCGTAACTGCTAGGCTATGTGACGGCCACAGCAGTAGGGATCGAATCCAATACACGAAAGACAGCTAAGACTAACTCTGTCTCGTGTGGTTTACGAGTAAAATTCAGAAATCGATAGTCTTCGGCCTCTTCGAGGGAAACTGCTTAAGCGCTTAATTGCAGCGCGTTATGTTTCCTGGTAAGTGACCTGTTCTCTAGGATGTACCGAAGGCTAACTTAGTTAGTCTCGGGAAATTCGCGTGTGATTGGTAGAAATGAAACATGAAATGTCCTTATATATAAATGTAATTTAATTACTTAAATAGGTTGATGGATAGCTTTAAAAAGGTACTATTAAAATTATTTTTTTGTGAAGGGATCGATATACCAAGTGCTTCCAAAAATAAAGAGTAGAAAAAAATAAGAGTGAAAAAAGCAATTAACCAATGAATTCAACCTTTTCAAAACTGCCGTTTTCTTCAAATTTGTCTAATGTTGATACGAAAATTATTACTTTTTTCTTGTCTTCTTTACAGATTCTAGCTGCTTGTTGTATTACCATGTTCTTGATTCTGTCTGAAGCACATATGAAATGATTGCTTTGTTTCAAGTCCTGATAAATTAATTCTCTATCATCTGTGTCTTCAACCATTATAGTTAATTCTTTTCCATCGTTCTGTAAATATATTCTGTTACCTTCTTGTTCACTCTTCCATCCGACTTCATTAAAGGTCTGCATGATACCTGTTAAGTTCAATTCTTTTTTCTGTGTTGAGTTACCAAATTTATTAGTGAAAACTTTCTCTCCTATATTTGTAAGAAAGTAATAACATAATCTATTCTTCTTAACTTTAGCATCAGCTGAATCAACTAATCCGTTATAAGTTAAGTTCTCAACCTTTTTCTTGAAAGTTGCTCCTGACATTTTTACATTTGTGTATATCTGAGATGTGTAAGCAGCACTACCATTACCAATGGTTTTCATCATAGCCCACTCTTGTTCTCCTAAATCCTCAATTGGAAGAGAGTTTATGAATTCTTCTTCCTTTACTGGAGGAGGTGAGTAGCTATCTTCTTTAGCTATTCTGTCTTTCATGTGCTCTCTGATATCATCATCTACAATAGAGTTCTTAACCAGTTTAGCCTTGTCGAATTTTACAAGGAATGGTTCTGGGAAATTCATAGAGTGTCTCAAAAGCATGAAACCGTGACCTACTGGCAGTCTTCTTAGATACTTACCTTCTTCTCTAGAATCAAGACCAAGCATGTTTGAAGCGTCTTGAATATCTGAAGTATGTTTTGTATCCAAACCTAGATTCATGTATATATGAGTAGAAGTATTACCAATTGCTGGATATGAAACTAAAGATGGATGCTGATCTATGTATATCATTCCTAATCCTAATTCTCTAATTTCTCTAAATATTAATTCTACAACGGTTTCTGATCCTAATTTGGCAGATTTTTCTCTGTTAAGAACATGATGAGCTTCTTCCATCACTATACATCCTATGACTTCTTCTTTTCCGCCTTCTACGAGTAACCAATCTCTTATCCACTGTAGAATTATTTCTATGATAAAGCTCTTATCATTAACATCAAGAGCATCTAATTCTAGAATTGTTACCTTTCCTTTCTTGAAGAAATCAGATGGTTTTATACCTTCTACACAGTCGAATATATGACCTGTGTCTTTGAAGCATAATGACTCTAATGGTCTTTCAGCTGTTGCTAACCAGTTTCTTTCTCTTGTTGGCAGCTTACCTTCTGCATATTCTGCTAAGTAATCTTTAAGGTCAAACAGTGTTGGATTTTTCTTTTCCTTGAAAACTCCATCTAAAGCTTTCAAGATTACGTGTCTTCCACCACCGAGTAACCAGTAAGAATGATCGAATATTGAAGAGAACTCTTTCATCCACTGTGTTTGACTAATTCCTTTAGGACCTTTCAGTGGATTGAATTTGAAAGGAGCTACGCCTCTTCCGATTGTGTAAATATCTATTTTGTCTTTAATTTTAGTTGATAGTAAATCTTTATAATTTCTCTTAGAGAAATCAAATATCAAAACAGGAATATCCTTTTCTGCTAATTCTTCAATTAAGTTATATGAAATATTTGTTTTACCATAACCAGATGAACCAAATATTCCTATATGTGTAAGTAAGTTTTTCTCTTCTAGCATGATTGGATATAAACCCTTTCTTCCGTATAAAACATCACCTAATCTAATTGTTCCTTTAGCTGCTGCTTCTTGGCTAGGAGGTTCCATTAGTACTGTATCTCTTAGATCTTCATCAGCAGAAACTGCGGCTTTTATAACATCAAGTAGTTCGAAGATTCTTTGTCTTACATCTTCGTTTCCAACTAAGTAAGCTTTACTTAATCTCAAAGCTTTGTCTTTACCCAAGATTGGAGTAAGCTTCTTAATTTCATCTGCAATTAGTTTTTCTTGAATATTAATCATTTGTACCACCCAAATCATTAAAGATCTTTAAGATCTTATTTTCTGTTTGTAGTTGTTCCAGGAGCTCTCTTAGCTCTGTTTTTAATTCTAATCCATCTCTCCAAAAAAGAATATTTTCTTGTCTTTTTTCTTTTCTGAGAATAGAAACATCAAGTTTGAAATTTCTCTTTTCATCGATGTCTGTGATATGATTCATCATATCGTCTTTTTCTTCGATGTCTTCTTCAATTTCTTTTAAGAATGTTTTGTGGAGAACTTCTCTTTCTTTCATAGTGTTTTCAATTTCACTAACTCTTATTTGCAAGAATTCTACTTTATCGAATAAGCTTCCAATAACTAGAGGATCATCTCTTTTTAGAGCAGTGAGTTTACTTTCTTCAAATCTTGGCATTGATCTTTTCTTAATAATTTGAACTTCTCTAACTTCGGGTTCATCTAGATCAATCTCATCATGTCTAATTAAAGACTCACGTCTTCTCTTTTTTGTAATGTCTTCATACTCGTCAAGAGTTTTATAATAGGGTTCCATTAATCTGTCCATAATAATTACCTCGAGTGACCATTTGTCACTATCTGATAGTTAAAATATGTATAAAGGGTTTATAAAGCTTTCGGTTAGCTTGCAGTGTGCTGTTTTTGAGCGTAAAAATCGTGTACGAAAGACAATTTTCTTGGGTTTCCATGACTTTTGTGCCAACGAAAGACATATTCTGTCTTTAGTAAGAGAGTTAATAAAGATTTCTGTCTCGCGCCTTATAAAGGATCCGAATTGGATATTTTATATAGTAATTAATTACTATTGTAGAGATCTTTATTTACTTAAGTCTTTACATAAATAATTCTCAAATACTTTTTGTCTTTGCTAAAGTTTAATGCAGATTTTCCTCGAAACTTTTGTGGAAATTCTTGAAATCAAATGTCTTCTAGTTTTGCTAGAGCTTTTGAAGACATGGAAACTCTCATAAAACCCCAACCGAAAAGTATTTAAACCCTTTGACTATAATTTCACTATAGATTAGTGACAACAAATTAAGAAATGTCTGAGTTATGTGTGGTGTCAAATCCTACATAACTATCTTTACAATCTACGCAACTTTGAATAAAAAGAATTTCGGGTTAAACTCGCAATTCTAAACTCAGAGAAATTGAGTGCACAGGAATTTAGGCGCGGCCTAAAATCCCCATAAGAAATCCAAAAAAATGACACGCTTTGTGTCAAAAAATGTGATTTGAGGGGGTTTGATTTCCTTAGCTCTGAGTATCTACTTTTCGAAAACCACGAAGACTCGCGTAACAATTCTAAGCAATAAATATAGTGAAATTCCAGACTTCTGTAGACTTTCGCTGTCTGACATAGAAATTAACAAGTTGACAATAAACGGAAACTTCTGGGAGGGATTGTCATGAGAAATATCATGAGCTGTGTTTTCCTGCTGCTCACATTATTCCTGGTGAGTTGTGCGAAAAGTGGTCCGGAGCTGGGGAGTGATATCCGGATCAGTGGAACAATCGTCGACATGAGCGAAGGAGGTAGTAGGGATTTCCTGATCCAGTCCGGAGGAAAACTCTACCATTTCGGTACTCGACTGCAATTTAAATGGAGTAAACTTCGTGCGGGACATTACGTCACCGTGGATGGGAAGTTTGGGGGACCGTGCGAGGAAGCCTCAATGTTCAGACGCTACATGTACGACGACGAAGGGAACTTCATCAAGTCCCTCGAGGTCTATGACATCATCCATGTTTCGAACGTGGAGAGGCAGTGATCCCACTGAGTTCATCCAATTCATCGGGTGGACCCAGATGAGATTATTGTCTAAAGGCTAAATCAGCAGGCCTTGAATTGTTGGTAGGGATCATTGGAAGATTCCCAAAAACATGGCAAGGAGGGCAACATGTCGCAGGGAACCAAAAACACCAAAGACACAGGAACAAGAGCGTTTCTGGTTATCGACGGAACTACAGGAGACCTCATTCCTGTGAAAGCATCGTCTGGACGAAAAGCTGAGCAAATCGCCGGCAGCGTAACCAGACAATCCCGCAAATAAAATTACCCACTGTGAATTCCCCAGGAGTATCATCCGCCCGGAAGATACTCTGTTCTCCCCCATACTACCATAGGCCACACGGAGCTCATCAGGTTTTCACTTGGTGGGCTCCAGTGAGATCTTTGGTGGTTAACGTTCCATAACCGTTTCATTCACAACCTTTTGCCGACCTTGTCTGCATTGCAGCTCAAGGAAGTGTGTAAAGGAAGGAGAGTGTCATGTTATTGCATGTAACAGTAATAAGCCGCGGAGACAGAACAACGATCGATGTTCCCAGAACAGAATTCAACTGGGATACCAATCAATGTCGCGTAGTTGAAGGTGCAGAGGAAGCTGAAAGAAATCTCGGGGTGGCGGAGAATCTCGAAATCCGTAAACCCGCGGCTTACCAGGGACCCTATTTATACTGTATTGTAGAGGTGGGGTTCGAGGAAATTTGTTTTCCCCCGACTTTCCTCAAGTGGATCGAGAATGTTCCCGAGGATGAGAAAAGAGCCATCCTTATCGTTCCCACCAAAACCATCCGAAAGGCCGATGATAGTCACTATATGGGATCTATAGATCGTTATAGGTATTATCCTCATGGTGAAGTCTTCCTGATTGGTCGCAGAATCATCGTGAGGAACATCTACCTATCACCTGATAACATCAAGATGGTGGTGGATAAAATCCTTGCCCGACTGAGTGACGGCCTGTTCCTCCGGTTGGCCTTTGAGTTTCTCCAGGCTACGCCGATCAGTGACAATCCTACGGTGACTGGAGAACATATCACCATGTTGGATAATCTCTTCACGGGGACGCGTTCCCTTCGGAGAGGAGATTCAACTCGTCGCGAACGGTTCAATCATGTTCGGGCCGTGATTGGACATATGGCCAAACACGGGATAGTTCTGTCTGGCAAGATCGAACCCGTGAAGTAATCAACGGCTTGGAAACCAAGTCAAATCAACGACAATGAAAGTTGAGGTGTAATATGAATAGGCGAATACAGAGTATGATTGTGATGACTGCGACTTTGATAGCTGTTGCAGTCTTTCTCCAAGTCTCACAGCTTCACGCGGCACATTTGATGGCAACCGCAATTGCAATTGCGGTTGTGGTGATGATCGTTGTTAACATGGGAAGAGTTCCCAACACTCGGCAGAAGTTTCGGAACTTCTCTGTCGGAGCCGTTTTCGGGAGCATCTTCCTGTGGGAGTTGTTCAAGGTTACGTTCTTGAATCACCCTGCGGCTCTTTGGAGTGTGGTTGTACTCGGAGCTGCGGCAGTCTCATTTCTGACGTTCCGCCGGTAGTACTGAAGTTCACCGGGGATCCCGATCAATCTGGTTGGGATCCCCTCAACCTGACAATAAACTGTTGTTAAATGTTCCATTACACCAAGGAGGGCGCAATGCGTCACCAACGTTTCATCACCACAGTACTGGCACTCATGTTCTTGACTGTGCCGGCAATGTTCAGCAGTGCGGTTCTGGCCGATCCGATTTCATCCGGAGACGGTCAAATGTATGTGGTCCAACAGGGAGATTGGTTGACGCGGCCGATCATCCCGACACTCTACTCGGATGTGTTGAAGCCAGGCGACTTGAAGAGTGCTCTCTGGATCGCTGACATCTTCGATACACTCAACATTAACATCACCCACCGCGACAAAATTCGGGCGTATGATACCATCATGGCGCCGTCATTCGCGGCGTTGAAGAAGTACAAACATCTCGCACCCGCCGACGTGGTCATCAACCTGTTCGCCACGTATGATATCGCGTCCATGGAACTTGTGGACGCCGAGTTTGTAAGAAAGCGCATCGAGGACTTTGAGGGTACTTACTGGTACAAAAATCGAGCCGCGTGGGCCCGAATTTTCGGAGTCGGTAATGGCACGTATGTCTGCGGTGACACCGTGATGCCGTTCTCATGGTTCATGAGCTGCAATACGGACGGTAATACGGGAATGACTATCTCCATCTCCATGGACGAAGGAGATCTCACCGCAGTTCGCAAGGTTCCAGGTACACGTAACGGATTCTGGGGAGCCAGTCGTGACAATAAGTTCACATACGTGGGCTTCGGCAACGACTGGATCGATCGTTGCGACTGGAATGACGAGACCGAGAGCTGGGACATTCCACCAGTTCTGAATGAGATCGTCGGAACTCTCAACAACTTTCCATTCGTCCAGTATATGACCGTCGTCGCGTACGAACTGGAATAGTTGTTACAGGGGATCCTGACCAATTCGGTTGGGATCCCTTCAACTTGACAATTAACGTAACATGTTAACAATGAATACCAACAGAGAAGGAGAAAGTCAAATGTGTAACATCATCATCCGTACCATCGTGGCACTGGCACTCATGGTTCTGATCGTGCCGGCCATCACCAACATCGCAATTGCGGACGGAACGCCGTGTGGTCTCACCGTAGGTAATGGCAACGACATCGATCGCGACTTCGTTGCATTCCTCAACAAAGAAGGAATCAGATGGTTAACAATCGAGGAATTCGTTGAGTGCTACTCCCAACTGATCGGTCCAGGTAGTACCATGTTGAGCACCACTCGGGGATATGGCTGGGGATATATTGACGTTCCTTTCAAGTTTGGCGATTCGGTCGCGTCTATAGTGAACATGGAGATCATGCCAGGCGTCCGGATCAATATGGCTTGGGATCAAGCGGTCATCTTCTACAAATATGCGAATAATCATGGAATGCATATTCTGAAGAAGACGGAGAATGACCGTGAGGTTCCGGCCTGGAGCGGCTTGATTGATGAAGCTACGGTGCGTCAACATGTCAACGGCTTCGAAGTGTCCGCGCAGATTCCGAGTGATGTTCTGGAATCGGATGTTGCGATTATCCGGATGCGAGATTTAAAGGACGCCTACTTGGCCGAGAACACCGACGTTATCGAGTCTTACCTCATCGAGAAGTTTGACCTCGACGACGATTCCGAGCCGTATTCTGACAATCGGCCAAATATATTTCATCGCAGTGGCGAAGTCTTACTGGACTCGGAGATGTTCTTCGTGTATGAAGGTCTGGAAATTCTCAATCTCATCATCAATGATCGGTGGATTGGTGTACGATTCCCCGGATCGACCTATATCCACTTCATCAACATCGGACCGAGAAAAGTCCACGACTTGAATGCCAACTTCGTCGAGACGAAAACTCCGAACAACACCGGCGGTCAGATCAGTATCCCGCAGGATGTGATCGAAAAGATGACGTGGATCGATTCCGTCTATTCGGATAGGATGTCCCCGAATCCGATGTTAGGTTTCGGAAACGGTGAGTACCTGGCGAGCTCTGGGATCGTTTCGTTCGCGTGGGTTGCCTGGACCAACACCGATGGCAACCTCCAGTTCTATCTCAATGTTCTCCTTAACATTGATCATCAGGTGACGATCGAGACTGTGTCTCACTACGGTGGGCCTGATGTTTGGAGGGCGTGGAGTCCGAATCAGACCTGCACAGAGGTGGAGACTGGAAACGGCTGGTGTTATATTCACTGTTCCCAGTCGGAAAGTGGACCTCGAATCTGCGACTATAGACAAGCCTTGGACGATGCAGTCGCGGCGTTCAATGGCATCGATTTCTTCACGAACATGAAGGTGATCATGTACACGGTGAAGTAAAGCCGAACGCCACGAATTACTAATCCGCTCTTCTTCCCAAAGAAGTGTGGCTAGTGTGAAAGGAGTATGGGAAGGTTCCACAGTAGTAGCATCAACGGCAAAAAGTAAAAGACAAAAAAATGAAGGCCAAACCCGAGGAGGAACTCGAAGTGAAGACGAAACGAAGGTCATGCCAATATCCCATTTCGCCCATGATGGCGACTCATATTCTCATAGTCTGACCGGCCGCCGGCGACGCCACGGGCCTCTTATATAGTTAGCGGGGCCCATCGCCAATGCAGTCAAAATCCCGGGTAGGCTTCAACCCCTACCCGGGGTTCCAAATGAGCTCATCTAGTTCAGATATTTTCTAGGTGGGCCCATTTGGAATTGTAAATGATTGTTGACTGTTCAATGAGCGTTCCGAAAGGAACATTGCAAGGAGATTTTTATCATGACACAGCAGATGACATCAGTACCAGATGGTTGGGGCGGAGCAGGTGGCGACAGTCTCGGCACAGATGCACTCGAGCTTCTGAAGAAAATGGGATTCGACAATGCAATGGGACAAGCGTTGCTCGGCAGCTTTAATCCACAGGGTTTCGTGGATGCGCTTCTCACGTTCCGACCGTTCCCGGTTGGCGGAGTCTCTCCCGAAGCTCGGAACGAGAGCAGAGAAGCTCAGTGGATTTATCTCACATGGATCTTCACCAGTCGGCAGAGAGCCTCCTTTCCCGTCGAAGGGGTGAGTGGCCTTGCTGACTTCGTGGATATTGTCCGGAAAGCACAGAGCGATGCGGACGCGAACGAACATGCAGTTCGAATCTTGTCCAGGTTTGGGTGTGTCGATCTCCTCGTTGGTGAAGGTCGGACCTTCTTGCACACGAAAGCCATCGATTTCGCTAATTCCCAAACGTAAGTCCGCGACATCACCAACCAATCCCGGGAACAAGACAGTTCAATCTGTTCCCGGGTTCCAAATGAGTTCATGTGGTTTGATTTCTTGACTAGGTGGGCTCATTTGGAATTGAGTTGTAGTAGAACCATAACCCATTCACGACCTTTTGTCGACCCTGTCTGATATCAGTTCAGGGAAGAATCTAAAGGAAGGAGAATTCAATGCATTCACTCCAAGAAGTAAAAGAACACATCAAGACAACGATGTGCAAAGCGGTTCAAGTGAATCGCTGGATGATGTGGATCGCGCTCGTCGTCATATGTATTGTGGCGATTGAGTTGTTCGTTTGGTTGCCTTCACTGCCAGAAGAGGCGCAAGACGTCCTTTCCCCATTCATAGAAGGTGGAAACAGGAATGCAGGCACGTTATTACTCCACTTCTTCTGTTTCATGGGTGCATTGGTGTCTATCTTCTTCAAAATCTTCGGTCCGATCACAAGATCTTATGATAATACACTTTTCTGGGAACTCCATCTGGGTGGAACAAAAAGGATCGGATTCCGCCTGGGTGACTGGCCTACTGGTGTGTTCATTGAAGCGGCAGACGTTCTCAGTGATTTACCAGCGAATGTCAGGAAAAGAATTCCGTGCACCCAGTATGCTGTTTCTCGAATTAAAAGCGTAACGGAATTCGACGACAGCGGTAGAGCCATCGTCCCACGGGATGAGAGTGTGTCTTCTGTGAGATTCGCCACAGTGGATGATGGTCGACCGGGAACGCTCGACTTGGATAGGGTGTTCTCCTGGGCGCATAAGTACATCCGAGGCTATTATATCTGCCTGGCCTTTACATGTCTGTTCCTGGCTTGGCCGGTGATAACCGGCTACTCGATCGCGAGCTTCATGCACGACCTCCCGGTCCAGATCCACGACATCGCTGTTGACCCATCTCAGAATTCGACGAAAGTAATCGTCAGTTCTGATCGCAATGTCCGGTATGACTCAAGAATCGAGGTTGCAGATGACTGTGTCTGCTCCCGATTCATTCTGAACATATACCCGGCAAAGTGTGATTTCCTGGAGGAGATCTTTGCCAGTGACTATGTAATGAGAGGGTATTATGGGGCTCGAACCAACACCGGGCAGCTCTCCGAAGCAACTGGATGGAATGGTGTCAGGCAAATCAACATCAGACAAGTTGGTGACACCATCAAGATTGTACTCGGCCTGAAAGATATGGTTGAGTACGCAATGAGTCGCTCGTCAGAGCACGGCACAAAGGATCTGGTCGTTGGTCTGGACACGCCAGTCGAGTCCAAACAGACATCGGGCGAATATTGGACCGCGAACAAGTTCGCAGATCAGTACGAAGTTCCTGACAACAATGCCCGTCGCGAGTCATCGTGTGGTGAATGGAAGTCGTTCGTCAGATTTGTATCTGCGGATAGTAACAACGTATACTTCTCTGCCAGATACGGTGGAGTGTACAGAGTGGATATGAATGGATGGATTGACACGATCGTCCCAAACAACGAGGTTGATTACTACCACACGCCAGTGAGTAGCGGTAATAAACTCGCTGGCATCCATGATGGGAATGATCTCTGTATTGTGGATATGGATACCAGAAAGGTCAAGAACGTCACCCATGGACAAATATGGGACGTCGATTGGGTCTCGGACACCGGACTCGTGTTCTGGAGAGATCTTGATGGTGTCTGTTACTACTCCCTCTCTGCGGACTCGTCTTGGTCTTTGAACAAAAAGGCCAAATTCCCATCTGTGTGTGGGGATAAGATATTCTACCTCACACACTTACGCACCCATCGGGATGAGTGGGATTCCACACTAATCTGGGAGATGAGCCTTGACGGGTCTTCCAGAACCGTAGCTAGGTTGAAGGGAGGCTACTCACACCTGAGTATGTCTTCGGACTGCTCAATTGCAGTTCTGAAAGAGCCGTATAGTTCTGACCGCACGTGGGTCAATAGAATCAAAACATTCTCCTTCAACGACTGCATTATGACAACACTGACGGAGTGTGGTGAGTCTCCAAGGATCACTACAGACAATCGAATTGTTTATGTCAAGTTGTATCCTGTGGAGGGGCGTGGGGATTTCAACTCGAACTCAGAAGTCCGGATCATGGATCTGGACGGCAGAAACGACACCTTGATTGTCAACAGAGAGGAACTCCGGAAGTTTCCGATGTAAGCGTGTAGTTATCATTCACACCCCGCCTGGATTCAATTCCAGGCGGGGTTGATCATGAAATAAAGAGAAGGGGAGTGTACCATGATAAAAATGTTTGGTAAACTGCTCTGCGGAGTTGCCATGGTTGTAGGCGGGTTGATCGCAGTGCTAGCGACGATCACTTTCTTCGCAGTCATTGGGAACATGGTAATCGATACTTACAAAATTGGCATGCATTTCTCTCCGTTGTTACCGACAGCCTTCATCAGCCTTTGGGTCGCCGCCGTCATGCTTTGGATTACCACCCTCGGCGCGAAAGGCCTCGGATGGTCGGTATCATGCCATTTGAAATTCAACATCGGTTACGGTTCCATGCTGCTGGGAATCGTCGGCGTAATTGTGATCCTGGGATACTACACATATCTCTTCACCTTTGCTGACATCCCAGGACAACTGGTTGTCCTCAGTATTGACGGTATGGAGACGTTCAGTCGGGTGGAAGTTCGTCTCATGAAAATCATGGATTTGGTGCCTCTACTATTCGCATCCATTTGCACCGGATTCACCGGACTGGCTCTCTGGTGGGGACGAATACAATCAATCCGGTTTCCGTTCTCCCGTTGGTTCGGAATCGCTGTCGCGATGATTCTTGTTATTGTCATGGCAGTGCCTGTTCTTGGTCAGGCCGATTCCACAGGCTTCACTGAGGCCAAGACCCATCTTTGTGGGATGCAGATGAATTATGCTGAATATTTCGGTGAGTTGTTCGCGGCGCGTTTCGCATCCCGGGAACTTGATATCAATATCTTCGATGCCGATGAAGAGTGGATGTGGAGAATGGTTGATTCAACATTCTACCGAAGGGATACACTCTTTGCTGTCAGAGACGGGTTCTCGTCGGTATTTAATATGGCCGAAGAGAAGGCCGAGCTTGTGGCCGCGACTGATCTGGCGAGAATTGTCGGGAAAATCAGGGGAATCCCGGAAGGTGAACGCGTTCCTTTAAGGTATTGTTTCCGTGGGGGACAGTTCATCAAGAAAGATACAAACAGAGGTTACCATGCGGTTGTAGTGCAGATTCTTCCGCTGTCTGAGAATCTGGAGTGAAACCAACATTATCCTTTCAACATTTGATGGAGGACGGGTCATGAAACTAGTCTTAAATCGTAGGCATCTTATAGATCCCGCCAGTGTCATTGGGCCACGCGTGAACTGGTTGTTCTCCTGAATGGCCAAGAGGTTCAGGTGCGTCCTATCGACCAGACGATAATTCTGATCGGACGCGATCCGGAATGTGACGTAATACTCGATAATCGCGCCGTCGACTTCTTCCATGCTCACATTGATTTCGGCGAGAATTTTGTAGTAATTGACAACGTGTCACTCAACGGCACGTTTGTCAACGGAGAAAAGGTCGAGAAAGCGGTTCTCCGTCCTGGTGATGTGATCACAATAGCCAGGTATGAGATTCACATCCGGTCCCTCCGGAAGTAGACGACGCGATGGTAGTCTTGTTCCAATTCCGTACAGGTGTTTACAAAATCTGTGCGGGATTTGTATTGTCTAATTAAAGGGATATAAGAGTTAAGGCTTTGCACAAAAACTCTGTTTTACACAAAAACTGTGCTTAGCCTAAAAAATTCAAGAAAAAGGAGGTGAAGCGTGAAAAAGGTTAAAAGTTGGAAATCTAAAGATAATAATATGATGATTACTCCAAGATTAGTGTTAATGTTCATTTTTGGACTTATTGCTATTTATGGTCTTTTTGCTGCTCTTAGTCCAGAAAGGTATATAATTCCTCTAGTTTCAGGTGAATTTGCACAAATTATTGGGTTTATTATATTTATCATAGCAGGTTATTTTTTTGTTAGGTTTAGATAATATGGACAAAATACAACTTAAAAAGAATAAGATAGATCTGGAAGCTAGATATATAATGCAAGAAAGAAATGCTATTTTATTGGCCCTCCCTGCTTTACCATTAACTTCTTTTAACTTGGGTTTGTTTGTAGGTCAACTTGATCCATTAGTCTCTGCATTCATTGCTTTGGTTGTTTTTGAATATCTTTATTTTATTAAGCTTCATTTTGATCGAAAATTAAAGGATAAAATAAAAGAAATTGATGATCTGATGAGAATTACCTAAGGCGAATTCTGACCAAAAACCCTTGCATTGATTTATATTCCTTTCCAACTAATTCTTTCCTATGACAAAACCAATCGCACTATCGGCAAGTAGCATAAGACTTTTCCTAGAGTGCCCTCGATGCTTCTGGCTGCATATAAACAAGAAGGTAAGAAGGCCTTCGGGAGCTTTCCCATCGTTGCCAGCGGGTATGGACAAGATACTCAAGATACACTTTGATGAGTACAGGGAGAAAGGCAAGATACCAAAAGAGCTAGAAGGCAAATTCAGCGGCAAGCTTTTTGGTGATACAGAAATATTGGGTGTGTGGCGTAACAACAGAAAAGGGCTAAGACATACAGACAAAAAGAGTGGCATTATTCTCATGGGAGCGTTAGATGACCTCTTTGTCACCAATAATGGACAGTTTGCACCATTGGACTTCAAAACAAGAGGCTATCCCCTCAAGGAAGACACACATGAACACTATCAGCACCAGATGGACATTTACTCATATCTTCTAGAAAAGAACAACATGAAGACTGCAGGCTATGCAATACTCATATTCTACCATCCGAAACGTGTTACAAGCACATGCAATGTTGAGTTTAATGCAGACCCTTTGAAGGTGAAGACCAGCATAAAGGACGGTGAGAAGATATTTTTGGATGCTGTAAAATGCCTTTCGGGGAAAGAGCCCAATCCTGGCAAGGACTGTGGGTTTTGTAGATGGTGATTCAAATCTATTTTCAGTGTCAAACAAACCTATTTAAATAAAACAGACCACTTTCTATTGGAACTAATTAAATATATACCAACTGAAACCAATAATTAATAGTTCATATGCTTATGGACGAACGAAAACCAGAAATAAAAATTGTAGATAGGTCATTCTTACTTTACCTTCTATCGAAGGCCCAAGAAGCTAAAGCAGAATTAGGTAGAACCTTATTACAGAAATTTGTTTTCGCTACTGAGGTTACTACGAAAGGAAAGGGTGGTGGAGGGCTAAATTATTATATTTATAAATGGAAACATGGTCCATTTAGCAAAGAGCTTGCACAAGATAGAGAAGTTCTTCTAAAAAACAATTTAATAACAGATAGTAATGAACTTACAAAAGAAGGGCATAAAATATTATCATATATTAATCCCATTGTTGATAAAGATTCGGAATCTAAAGCCGTAATAAGTGTAATAACTAAAACTCTTTCTGGGAGAAGCTTGTCTCATATATTAGAAATTATTTATAAGTCCGATTTTGATCTCCCAAATGGGAAAAGAATGAAAATAAAGACAATACCAGAGGGGACTCCAATGATTTTCAGATCGGAAGAACGAGATGTTAAAAACAGATCTCTCTTCACAGAATCTACGATAGAAACACTGGCCATAATGATGAATAAGGAAAAACATTCTTCTCTTAAGAAAGCCATGTCAATGCCGATGATAGGAGAATTCAAATATGATATATGATAAAAAAAAGATTTCTTGAAACTAGCGGATTTCGTGAATTCTTCCAAAGTTTGAGCGATTTCGACAAAAAAAATGTTAAAAAAATTATAGAAAAAATAAGAGAACGTGTGGAGTATAATATACTTAAACCAGATAGTTTTCTTCGCTATGAGTTTGCAGGCACGCGGAAAGAAAGAAGAGAAAGACTTAGAGTATTCTATCGCGTGTGTGAGGAATGCCGAAGACTAGGTCATGATAAAATCGAAGGCAGATGTCACGATTGCCCAAGAGAAGACGATATCATTTGTCTTATATGGGGAGACGATATTCGAGACGATGAAACATATAAAGATAAAACAATGCTTGACAGACCAGGAGCTAAAATAGATAAGAGGTCAAATGAATTCTGTGAATGAATTAATTTTTTATTTTACGGCGATTTTGGCCTAAAACCTATCTATCAACAGTCTCTACCCACGGCGCTTTTCTCTCAGGCAGTTTACTTCCTTTGATCACTATCTTGAATTTTAGTGGATTAGTAATATGCTTTCTGAATTCGTCTTTCCTCATTTCTGTCAAGTGTCTGACTATCTCAACAACATTGAGTCTGTATTCTTCGCTGAATCCTTCTTTTGGTGGTTTAGGGTCCTTTATTCTAATGTCTTTTAGAATTATATCTACCATCATTATATTTGGAGCAAAGAAATAAATTAGCTTTCAATTCGCGTGGGGAGCCCCGATTCTCTGAGGCGTTTTATACGTTCCTCATGAGTCATTTTACCTGTGCCTCTTTCTATAGAGTCCTTTATTTCTGTTTTAGATGCTTTGCATTCAGGACATTTGGTATGGACATCGAGCTTTTCTGGATGATATTTTGGTATCAATTTACTTCTTCCTGCAGCATGAGCTCTCCCTTCGCTATACCAATCAAGTGTTTTGGTAATATCAATATCCGCCTTTTTACAGAATGGGCACCTGATACTTTCTCTTGTAAATTCAGGTTTTGATCTTGTCATATATCTTATATTTTCTCTATTATTTTCTTCTCTTCTTCTGTTATCCCGTATATTCTATATATATATGAATCTATTTCTTTGTCAATTCTTTGTATCTCATTTTCTATATGTACTCTTCTATCCGTTTTTTTGTCACCTATCTCATTTAAACTGTTATTCATAGAAATTATTTTATCAACTAAGTTAATGACATCTTTCTCTGTTTCTTTACTAACTAGTTTAATAGGAAATTTCTTCGTATTAGCAATTAGTATTTTTTGGAATAGCCTTTTTGAAGGATCTAAATATTTCTCTTTATGGTAAAAAGTCATTAGCTTTGAGTTTAAAATTGCTAGAATATATTTAATTTGATCAGAACTACCGTTCTTGGGTATTATATTAAATCCTATTTGTGTGTTATATAACTCCTTTTCGGTATATCCAGCGTATATTTTTGGAGGTTTACCACTGATAATCTGTCTCACGACTATACGAGGTTTTAAGAAAAATCTCTGTTCTCTGGGAGCGCCTAGCCATTTCCCATAACTAATATATTCTGTTTGGTTCCATTTTATACCATATCTTATAATGCCTGCTCCAGATAAGAGGGGTTTGAAAGTTTCATTCTTTTTTGTTTCTGAATGAAAAACTTTATTTTTTATTTGATCTTGTGTATGACCTTTGTATTTATCATAAGGTGTTAATCCTAGCGAGAAATCGCACAAATCTATCAAAGGTTTTGTACCTTCTTCAATCTTTTTAATTATTTTACTTATAGTAGGATTTCGAGATATATTGATAATGTTATCACGACTCCAGTCTAGTTGATTAAATGTTGTGTATGTATTGCAATTTTCTTTGTCTATGAAACTTATCTTTTCTTCACTAGGATAAATCAAAAGTTCACATTTAGTACTTTTTGTTGGCTTCTTTTTTTGGTATATGAGTATTATGGTCTCTACTTTAGCCTTCTCAAAAACATTATCAGGAAGTCTCACAATCTTTTTAAGAGTCGCTTCGTTTAATAGTAATTTTCTTATTTTTGAATATGATTGATTATATAGGATTGAATTCGGTATAATAAAACCGAAGTATCCTCCATTCTTTAGTAGACGGAAAGATTTTTCAACAAAAACTGAGTACAGATTCATTCTATTTTCTACTGTTTCATATGCCGAAAATAAATATTTAACAATTAGAGGATCTAGCTGTTTTATATCTACATACGGTGGATTACCAATTATAATATCAAAGGAACCTCCTTCAAAATCGTCTATCCATTTAAAAGAGTCTAATCCAGCAACCTCTTCAGCATCTATTAAACTGTTTCCATGACATATATGAGTATCAATCTCTGTGGGTAGTTTTCTTCCCTTTTCTGCAGCCTTCAGTAATAAATTCAGTTTTGTTATTTCTACTGCTTTATTGTCTAAGTCCACACCGTAAAAGTTATTCTTAAGCATGTGTGTTTTAACTGAATAAATTCCCTGATAATCTAATCTCATTTGTTTTGCTTCTGGTTTTTGCATCATACTATTCAACAAATGATCAAAAGACTTTATTAAGAATGAACCAGAACCACACGCAGGGTCTAATATTTTAATTTCTAATGGCTTCGTTTTTTTATCTGTTATTAACTCTCCTAAAGTGTTTCTAATAATATAATCTACTACATAAGTCGGTGTGTAATAAATGCCTTGTTCCTTTCTATGTAGTCTCGAATCTCTTAATTGAGCTTTCCCTGATTTCTTTTGATCAAGAATTAGACCCAAGTATTGCTCATAAACTTGACCTAGAACATCAGCATCTATCCAGTCAAAATTATAAATGTATGTTTTGTCTTTCGATTCGTATAAATAATAAATTAAATTTTTAATTATAGATCCGTTGATATTGATTGTATCACAATCATTATCTCTCGATATAGCAAACAAACCACTGTTATATACATCATCATATGTTTTGAATATTTCCTTCAGTTTTGTGTAAGCTTTACTATCATGTAGGTGTTTTATATCGCTAAGTATAACACCATCAGGATTTATGTTTATGTCTTCACAGCGTCGAATAAATATAAGTCTGTCTAGAATTCTCTGGACTATATCATCCTTCTCATCAATAGAATACTTTTTTGCATAGGTTTTCTCAATGTCGCTAGCAATTAAACTTCTTATAAGCATCAAATCATTAAGCAGGGTTTTATCGATAGAAACCCTTTTCTTCAATCTACCTTCATCTTCAGCTTTTTTAAGGATAATATTTTCTTCAAAACTGTTTTTTGATAAGAAAAGCAAATCTTCAAAGCTGTTGATATAATCTTCTGGGGTATTGAAAACTCGGAATTTATTTCTTATAGAATTTTCTTCCTCTACACAAAATATTCTTGTTTCTTCAAAGTTGGTTGATACTGCAAAAGGTACTCTCTTTGATAGTGCATATGATATTACTTGTTTATCCGCTTCTCTATCTAAAGATACACCAACCTTTTTGACTTCAAGAAAGAAAACAGTTCTGCCATTAATCTTAAAGGCGTAATCTGCGCGTCCTCTTTGACTTCCTCTATGTGCTTGAGACTGTTTATCAAAATCATTTCGCTCCCAACCAAGCAACTGAAAAAGAGGTTCAATTAATCTAGTTTCTGTATCAGCTTCTGACAGTTTTTTATATGATTCTTTGTCAGCGTTGAATTCGTTAATTAATTTTTGAATTTCCTCCTTAATGATCTCTTTATCCATATAATTAGAATGAAACAAATTCTAATAAGCTTTATCTTCACCAATAATTTCTGTTTCTCCTTTTCTGCCGCTGTACAAGTTCTGGTTCAGTGCGGTTCAACTTAGTTCAACTGAACTGTAGAAAACTTTATAAGCCCTATAAACAAGGATAATGTATGCAAAAAAAATATTCAGCAGATTGGCTTGAAAAAGCTGAGATTGTGAAAAGAAAAATAAAGGACCTACAACTGGATCCAGAAAATGTTAGGTTTAGCCATATACCACAAATTCATAAGAGCACAAAAAACATAGAAGAAATAATGAAGGAGGATGACGGCATCTTTGACCTTTATGATCAAATACTTTCTTCAAATGGTATTATAGAGCCTATTGTAATTGATTCAAATAATATGGTCATCGAGGGTAATCGAAGATTAACTTGTTTGAGGCTCTTGGATGACCAGGCAAAAAAAGGAGAATTAGATGATGAAGGCATATCTAGAACCCAGTTTGAAGAGGTGCAATGCAGACTCTTGCCTAAAATAGATGACGAAACAAGGGATCTTTTCCTTGCAACAATACATGTGAAAGGCAAGAAGCCTTGGAAAAGATTTAATAAAGCCAAGCATATATACAGGCTTAACAGAATGCACAAAATAAGTTATGACGAAATAGCAAGACTTCTTGGGATGGGAAAAGCCACCGTCCAGAGAAATGTTTCTGTTTATGTGGAGGTCAGTAAATATCACACAAGATTCTCTGACGATAAAGAATGGTTTAAGAAATTCATGCTCTATGAGCAGTTTTTTATGAGAAAAGATTTAAGAGATTTTAGAGAAGATCAAGAAAACATAAACATTTTTGCTAAATGGGTTTATTCTGGAAAATTTCAAAATCATAAAGATATTAGAAGATTATATGAAGTCCTAAATGATGAGGACTCAAAAAATGAATTTGAAAAGACAAATATGGAGAACGCCATAAAAACATTGGAAACCAAGAATCCTGAGCTCGTAGACGCTGACTTTAAGAAAATAAACGACACTATAAGTGTTTTACAAGAAATTTCAAGAGCTAAGCTCAATGATATTGTCTCAAACCCAGAGAAAATAAAACTATTAAATTCGCTTGAGCATGAACTGAAAAACTTACTGATTGATATAGAAAGCAGAAAAGACAGCTTAAGGAAAAAATAATGACCAGGGTGGTGGAAGGGGCGACTGACGGGTGGCCCTCCATAACTTCCTTTGTCAGGAAGCGAACACGGTAAAACGTGCCCTGGTCTTCATAATCTTAATGTTTGATTAATATTTATATGTTATTTATATATTCTTTTTCTATCTTATTAACTAATCTATAGTTTCCAATAAGTAACTCCACCTCTGGTTTTACCTCTAGATAAGTACCCGCGTTTAAATAATCTCTTAAGTGTTTTATCTGCACTATGCCAACTCATTTTCGTTCTTTTCGCTATCTTATTTGTTGTTATGGGTCTCTGGGTTCTTCTAAGAAGATTAAGTATAGCAGATTCCTTTGGACTGAATCTTGAATGTCCGTTTACCATTTTAATCACGCCTTATCAACTTGAAGCTGACTTTAATATCTTTCTTGTCCTTAAGTGGAATTGGAGTTTCTACAGTATACTCTAAAAGATCTTCTTCAGAGAATTTTATTGCATCCGATATCTCTCTTGGAAACCTCACGAAAAACAAGTCTCGTGAGTCCTTGCTTATTTTTGCTGATTTTGTTATAATCTCTTTATCATATGGGAGCTCTTTTTCCAGTGATCTCTTTTTTTCAGGTTTTTCCCATTGTATGTTTTTTCTTCCCATACTTAATATATTGCATGTGTTCTTTATAAAAGTTATGGTGTATTTTTAAAGCTTTGTATGCAAAATGCAAACCTTTATAAGGATAAACATTCTAAATTACATATGTAACTTACAAACTCATAAAATATAAGGAGGTGATAACGAGACTGGCGATAAGGTATAACTTCGCCAGTCTCTCATGCTTATGAAAACGAAACAACTTACTTTAGATCGAGACTGGAGCCAATATAACTTGGCCCAAACACAGGAGAAACTTCTATTCATGAGAATACTGAGTGATGCCGTTAATTCCATGAATATAGAATATACATACAAAGGCAACGGAAGACCAAGCATAGGCATAGAGGACATGATAAAAGTCCTCGTGATAAAGGTTTTCAACGGCTTCTCGCAGAGGAGGACAATACCAGATTTGTATATGGCTAAAGGTTTAGGCTACATACCTGAAGTCCCACACTTCAATTCCATAAGCAACTACTTCAACAGCACTGAATTGACTTATTATCTTGAGCAGCTCTACAGGATATTGGCTATGCCATTCATTCCTATAGAACAGTACTTTGCTATCGATTCTACTGGTTTTGGTAAATACAATACCAATTGGACTGCCAGCAAATATAAAAACGCAAGCATGAGAAGCTTCAACAAGCTGCATATAATATGCGGAGTGCGGACAAACATAATTGTGATAGCTAAAGTGACAGATGCACACCAACACGATTCTCTTCAGTTTCCTAAGATGCTTAAGGAGACATGCAAAATATTCACAGTAAAAGAGATCTCTGCAGACAAAGGATATCTAGCACTCTATAATGTGAATGCAGCTAAAGAATTAGGCGTAGTACCCTACATAATGCCCAAGAAGAACACAAAGTTATATTCCAAAAAGAGATGGGTGGATGGAGAGGCATGGGATAGAATGGTACTCATGTGGAGACATAAAGAGGAAGAATTCAGAAAACACTACCATCTGAGATCGAATGTTGAGAGCAGCTTCTCAATGATGAAGAGGAAGTTTCTTCCTTTCATAAGGAGTAAGAACCCTATTGCACAGAAGAATGAAATTCTGGCTAAGGTTGCTTGTCACAATATATCCGTTCTTGTCCACTCAATCTTTGAATTGGGTTTAAACATAGATTTTAAAAATATAGATTCAACAGATGAAAGGAGGGAATATTATGACGCCTGAAGAAGGGATGAAAATATTAAACCAGTATCTAAGTGATATGAATAAATTAAGGGAGAAAAGATATTATGAGGGTAAAGATGAATTAAACTTACTTGATAGAAAAATAAAAACTTTCATAAATAGAGTTTTCCCAGATTATGAAGAAAGGCAGAAAGACTATTATAGAACTGTACATGCTTGGTTTATTGCTACAATGCATGAAGAGACAGAAGAAGAAAAACAAACGGATTACATGAATCAAATAAGAAAAATGACACTATTTGTCAATACTTTGTTGGATGAATTACAAGTTTTTGGGTTGGCATCAGAAAAATTTGGACCAACAAAAACTGAGACAGAAAAAGAAATAAGCGGTGGAATTCCAGGCATTCTAAAAGGTAAATACAAACGAACTAAAAGCGAATAGTAAAAGGTTTTTGTGCAAAGCCAAGAGTTAAACATAAACTATAAATAAAAGAAGATACAAGAAGTCCACATGGAACCAATTATATGTTTTGGGCAACAGCCTAATGGAATATTTCCTAAGAATTTCTTTGTGGCTAAGATAGATTCAGCTAGAAAGCTTCAGCGGGAAATTGGTGGAAAAATAATATGGTTCTGTCACGATTCAGATCATGATCACAGAGAAACAAAAACAAGAATAGAATCTAATATGCATAAAGAAGGTTTTGTTGATCTTAACTTCTCGATTAAGAACAAAACCCAAAGGAAATATACTCCTTTATACCTAAAAGAAATAACTCCGGAATGGAAAGAAGAAACAAGAAAAATTCTAGAAAGAATTGTTTCACTAGAATTGCTTATAATATTCTATTCTGTGAATGAAACAAGAGTAGCGGATTTCTGTATAGAGATGTATAAGAGAATGGGATTACTTGATGGTATAGATATTGTAAGAAGTAGTGATCCTAGGTTTAGAGAAGAAGCAGAGAAGCCAGAAGAAGAATTCATAGATGTGGAATATGATGGAGAAATAGTAAGAGCTAGGTGTATGAAAGATGGGTTATATTTACATGAAGGCGGAGATAGTTACAAGAAGATGGCGGATATGTGTGATTATTCAAAGAAACAAGTCTCCGCTGCTAGAGATTCTAGGTTTCCCTGGATGCAATCTGTAATTAAAGCAACTCATTATGTGTATGGAATGTCAGAGAAAGAATATATAAAGAAACAACAAATAGAGATGGTTCCTAGAGATGAAATAGATAAGAAAGATTTTGCATTTATTCAATTACTTAAATAAATCTAAATTAAGTTCTAGTGGTCTATCAACTATGAAGGATTCTCCATATTTAGAACCAATTAGACTACCTACACTTTGTCTATAGAAGCTTAGTCTATCTACAACACCTTCTGTTTGTGATTTGTGACAATTTGCTAATTCTTTCCATTTCTCAAAATAGTCTGTTACATCACATACTAGATTAGGTTCTAGATGTCTTGGAATCATGTAATAAATTACATGTGGAACAAAATGATGATCATGGTCTAATTTGATATTCTTGAATTTAGCTAATCTCAGTGCATGTTTCACTATATTTCCTGTAGTGAAATGATCAGAGTGAGCTACTCCATCGTGATGCCCTGCATTGTTCTCATAATATGGAGCAAATACAATATCTGGTTTATGCTTTCTAATAACGGAAGCTATTTTTTCTCTACTTTTATAATTGTCTTCTATTTGACAATCTTTGAAACCGAGGAATTCGAAAGAAGCTCCTGCGAATTTAGCAGCTTCCTCAACCTCTTTTTCTCGTATTTCAGGAGAACCCTTTGTCCCTGCTTCACCCTTGGTTAGTACAGCTAAGCTAACCTTGAAACCCTGGTCTACTAGCTTGAGTAGGGTCCCACCCATAGCAAATTCTACATCGTCTGGATGAGCACCAAAAATTAGAACGCTTTTCATGTGTATTTGTTCTCGTCTGAGTTTATATGCGTTTTTGTATAGAATATAGTGGCATAGATAGATTCAATAACTTTTGTTACTAATGAAAATTTATTTTATGATATGAATTGCAACTGATTTTTCATATCCTTTTATGAAATCTTCTACCATGTCTCTTGCTGTAGTGTCTGAATGTTGTATTGGTGGATGCTTCATGAAATAAGCTGATGGACCTTCTAAGTAGCCTCCGATACCTCTATCTTTTGCTATTTTTGCACAGCGAATACCATCTATTACTACACCAGCAGAATTTGGAGAATCTTCTACAGAAAGTCTGAGTTCTAAATTAAGAGGAACATCTCCGAATTTTCTTCCTTCCATTCTAATGAAACAAATCTTGTTATCTTTCTGCCATGGAACATAATCACTTGGTCCAATATGAATATTTTCTGGTTCTAGTGGTATTGGTAATTGAGACTGAACAGCTTCTGTCTTGCTGATTTTTTTGCTCTTGAGTCTTGATCTCTCAAGCATGTTTAGGAAATCTGTGTTATGAACTAATATGTTTGAACAAATAAACCGTTCAAATGGTTTTGTGCTTATGTCATAAACATACACATCTTTTAATTTTATTTTTCTAATGTTTTTTATCTTAAGGAAGCGAGTATCGCCTGTACATAATTGTTTAATTTTTTCTCTTTCAAACTCACTTTTAACTTTATCCAATTGAGAAAGAACTATATGAGTTCTAATTGATCCGTGTTTGTACCACGTTGTTGATTTTATTTTCCATTTTTTCAAAAGTTTTATATTTGGTATTCGATGTGTTCCATAACGTTTTAATTTATTATTAGTATTGAGCATTGCCTTTTTCTTGTAATCTTGTAAAAATCCTACTTTATTTATGAACAATTCCATATCAATTTTTGATGATATTAATCCATGCCAAGCATACCCTAGTTTGCTGTTATATGCAGTTCTAGTGCTACTATATCTTTCCTTGAAAATTGTTGAATTTATTCCTAATCTCAAAAACAATGTCTGTATATCATTCAAAAGGTCACGAGAAACAGATGTCCATCTTATCTGTTTTCCTGTAACACCACCATCACCACTTAAATAACCTCTTAAAACTAATGATATTTGTCTATCTGATAAATTAAAAATCCATTCTGGTATCCGTTTTGTATAAGCATTTCCCCCTAAACCAATAGCTAACTTAAATATTTTAGACAATATTTTTGAATGAATCCTTACACTAATACCGTCATTTCTAACGCTATATCCAATATTAAATCTATCTGTTAAACTATCTATAAGGTACATACACTCAGGTTCAGCACCGCATGCAATTTCTATATTAGATGAACCTTCTCTATCATAATTACCATCTGCAATCCATAAACCAACCAACTGTAAAAGATCATCTGTAATTGGGAATTTAACAGGAATTTTTATTTCAGGATGACCACGGACATTTATATGACCGTCTGATACACCATCAACTAATAATTTATTACTATATGGACTTAGATCTATACTTTCAATTTCTTCTGATTTAGCATGTGGTAACACTCTAGGAACAGCAATATACGTTTCATTTCCTTTTAGTATTTTTACAGGGATTTCATTTAATATACCGTCATCGCTTAATGTAAAGACATTATGATCCCCTGTGATTTTTATTGTCCTACCTTCTTCGGTAGTTATTTCATAAATAGGTTCAGATACCTTATGTCGTATTAGTGCATTTATATCTGATAGGACAACGTTATAATTATCATTTATAGTAAAACATCGCATATTTTCATTAATTTCTTTCATAATTACAATGTCTTTTCCATCAGATCTTTTCTTACCATAAAGCTCCAAATAAGAGTCTATCAAATCTCCAATTTTAACCCGCTTTAATTGATTGTTTATAACTACAGGAACCTCCTGATCTCCTGTTACACTGTTCCCCCCAGTATTCAATTGATATGTCCTATCAATCTTTATTCCTCTATCAGAGAATAACTTTGTTAAAACTCTATGTGTAATTGTTGCACCTAATTGACTCTTAATATCATCACCAATAATAGGAATTCCTTTTTCCTTGAACTTATCACCCCATTCAGGATTTGATGCAATGAAAACAGGCATACAGTTAATGAATCCAACACCTGCATCTAAACAAGCTTGTGCATAGAACTTAGTTGCTTCTTCACTTCCAACAGGCATGTAATTAATTAGCACATCAGCCTGACTATCCTTCAACACTTGAACAACATCCACATTTTTTTTCCCTGATTTTTTAAATCTATTATCTTCAGGATAATTATTCATATGATCTGCTACACCATCTAACACAGGTCCCATCTGAACTTCCACTCCAATGTGAGGAACATCCTTATAAAATATAGTAGTGTTGTTAGGCTTTGCGAATATTGCTTCCGACAAATCTTTATCTACCTTTCTCTCATCAATATCAAAAGCAGCTACTGGTTTAATATCAGATATTTTATATTCACCTAGAATATTATGCATTAGACCTGATACTGGTTTACTAGAATCTACATCTTTGTAATAGAATAATCCCTGAACAAGACTAGAACAACAATTACCAACTCCAGCAAATGCAACCTTTATTTCTGTCATGTTTTACACCTGTAAAATAGTTGGTCAAGAAAGTATATATACTTTACGTGTGTAAATTATTCAATAATGAAACCTTTAGAGAGACTAGAGAAATTGAATACAAGTGATTGTTTGTGGGTCTACATTCTTAGTATACTGAATAAGACTCCTATGCATGCATATGCGGTAAGAAAAGAAGTGGAAAAAAGGTTTGGTTTTACACCAGGAAATGTGACATCTTACAAGGTTTTATATTTACTCAAAAGAAATGGTTATGTAAGTAAGAGTAAATATGGTAGAACAATTGTATACGACATAACTACAGATGGAAAGAAAGAACTGAAAAAAGCAGCAGGCTTCTACAGAAGTCTTGCTCAAAAGCTTGAGGCGAGAAAATGACACTGTATAAGAAAAGAAAAAAATTCGATTCACATTCAAAAAAACTAGGATCGTTTTTCTCTAAGTTTGGTCTATCTCCAAATCAGTGGACTATGGTTGGTTTTATTCCAGCCATAATAACTGCTTATTTTCTGTATGTAGGAAGCTTGTCTCTAGCTGCTTTATTCTTCATAATTACTATAGTAGTTGATGTGATAGATGGTTCTGTTGCAAGACATATGGGAAAATCAACTAAACTAGGAGCATATTTGGACACTGTGGTTGATAGATATGTAGAACTCATAATCATCATAGGATTGCTATTCGTATCAATGCCTGTTATACTTCTACCCATGTATGCATGGATCTTCTTGTTCTTATTCGGATCAATGATGACTACGTATGTAAAAGCAGCTGCAGTTGAAAAGGGTTTAACTACAAAGGAAATCAAAGGTGGACTGCTTGAAAGAACAGATAGAATGGTTATTCTGCTGATTGGACTTCTTTTGGGTATAGTTAATCCATTATATTTGAGTTATGTTATTATCTTGTTAGCAATACTCACAAACATTTCTGCTTTACAAAGATTTTCTATTGCAACGAGTTAAGGATAAATTATTTAAACAGGAACATACATCTTGTTCTCATGACAGATTTAGATCTCAGTGATTATTTAGTAGCTAGAACATACTTAACGGAATTTCCTGAAGATCCTACACATGAGGATATAGGGACACTTATTCAGCTGGCAGATTCTCATGACCATTTCGTGATAAGAGAAAGAGCTTATGATATCTTAGGCAGACTTGGATATCCTACTGAGTTACATGTAGCTGCAGTTGATCCTCATCTTGTTGTAAGAAAAACTGGAAATAGATGGTTGAATGAGTGGAAAGTGTTATATGTCTAGATATTTAAACCCCTTTTCTATAGTCCTACTATGAGTCAATTCTCAAACATAGAAGATGCTATACATGATGTAAAACAAGGAAAACCTATCATAGTTGTAGATGATGAACACAGGGAAAATGAGGGAGATTTAATTGTTGCTGCAGAAAAAGCCACTCCAGAAAATATTAATTTCATGGCTAAATTTGGAAGGGGTTTAATTTGTACTCCTATTACCAGAGAAAGAGCATCAGAACTTGGTTTAGATTTAATGGCTAGAACAACAGATAGACATGGTACTGCTTTTACTGTTTCAATAGATCACAAAGATACAACAACAGGAATATCTGCCACTGAAAGATCACTTACAATACAAAAAATTATAGACGAGAATTCTAAAAAAGAAGATTTTTATCAACCTGGTCATGTGTTTCCTTTAATCAGCCTAAAAGGTGGAGTGCTACATAGAGCAGGTCATACAGAAGCTACTGTAGACTTAGCTGTTCTAGCTGGTTTGAAACCAGCTGGTGTTTGTTGTGAAATAATGAAAGAAGATGGAGAAATGGCAAGACTCCCTGATTTATTAGAATTTGCTAAAACACATGAATTGAAAATCATAACAATAGCTGATTTAATTCAGTATAGAACAAAGAAAGACAAGCTCATAGAAAGAATCACAGAAATCAAGATGCCAATAAAATATGGAGAATTCAGAGCATTTGGTTACAAAGACAAAGTGTATGGTGAAGAATTTTTGGTTCTAGTAAAAGGTGAAATTAAAGATAATGTTCTAGTTAGAGTGCATTCAGGGTGTGTTACAGGTGATATTTTCGGTTCTAAAAGATGTGATTGTGGTCCTCAGTTAGATGCAGCTTTGAAACAAATTTCAGAAGCTGGCAATGGTGTTTTACTATACATACAACATCACGAAGGAAGAGGAATTGGTTTGCTAAATAAACTAAAAGCTTACGAGCTTCAGGATCAAGGTCATGATACAGTGGAAGCAAATGAGAAATTAGGATTCAAACCAGATTTGAGAGATTATGGTTTAGGAGCTCAAGTTCTTGTTGATCTAGGACTGAAAAAGATACGATTACTTACAAATAATCCAACAAAAATAGTCGGTTTAGAAGGATATGGACTCGAGATAACAGAGAGAGTTCCTCTCAAAACAGTACCAAATGAATACAACCATAAATACCTAGAAACTAAGAAAGAGAAGATGGGTCACGAGTTATAGCTACTTTTGAACGTATTTAAGTCAAAAAGCTTATAAATCCTATATAAATAATACAAACCTAAGGGATGAAATCCCTCTTATGGGATGGAGGTAAAAAATATGGCAAAACCAAGTTTTGTAACATTCGATGTTCCTGCAGATGTAGTAAATAAAATATATGAGGCACTTTCCCTAGCAAACACTACAGGTAAGATAAGAAGAGGAGTAAACGAAGCAACAAAAGCAATAGAAAGAGGAAGCGCAAAGTTTATTGTTATTGCAGAAGATGTAACTCCTGAAGAAGTAATCATGCACTTACCGTTGTTATGTAAGGAAAAGAAAATACCTTATGCATTTGTTCCTACAAAAGCAGAATTGGGAAAAGCATCAGGAATAGATGTTCCAACATCTTCATTAGCTGTGCTTGAAGAAGGCGATTCTAAGAAAATCTTCGCAGAAGTTAAAGCTAAATTAGATGCTTTGATCAAGTGATTGTTATGGTAGTATCAGCAGAAGTAGTTCAAGTCGCAGGTAAATTGGGCGTCAAAGGCGTAAGCAGAGTTAGATGTAAGGTTCTTGACGGTCGTGATAAGGACAAAATAGTCACAAGAAACGTTTCAGGTCCTATCAGAAAAGGCGATATTATACTATTAAAAGACACCTCAATGGATAGCGTGTCTTCACTTCAGAAGAGATAGATTCTCTGACTTCTGATAATAAATTCCTTCTTATTAGAAAGAATATCTTTGGATGAGAGGGGGGACTAAACGCTCCTCGAGGGTTCATATGTCCTACCTATAGGCAAAATAGAGCATGTGGGGCACGTAAAAGACGCTCCTATAAGAGAAACCCTAGAAGAAACTGGTATAACTCCCTTATTTGAGCAAGTTTGGTAGGGTCATTTCAGATATTCTTGAAAAGGATAAATATGAAATTATGTAGTGCTTGTTTGCTTGGAGTTAAGTGTAGATACAATGGGAAAGATAAAGCAGACGAAAAAATACTAGAACTATCCAAGAAAGAAGAATTGATACCCGTTTGTCCAGAACAACTTGGTGGATTATCTACTCCTAGAGAGCCAGCTGAACGGAAGGGAGACAGAATGATAACAATATCAGGTAAAGATGTTACTGAAAATTTTGAAAGGGGAGCTGAAGAGACACTCAGAATAGCCAAAATGATGGGAGTGAAAGAGGCCATATTAAAACAAAAAAGTCCTTCTTGTGGATGTGGAAAAGTTTATGATGGAACATTCACTGGAAAAATAATTAAAGAGGATGGTATAACGGCATCTTTATTGAAAAGGAATGGTATTAAAGTGATGTCTGAAGAGGATTTATGATAAGTCCCTTCATGTAAACTATATAAATACCCAGGACAAATAAAACCAGATAGGTGATCACATGAAGTGTAGTTTTTGTGGTGAAGCAATAAAAGAAGGAACTGGAAAGATGTTTGTTAGAACTGATGCTAGAGTTTTTCATTTCTGCGGTTCTAAGTGCCAGAAAAACCAGAGAATGGGTAGAGTAGGAAAGAACCTAAAGTGGACTAGTAAGTTCGAGAAGGGTTAATTTTGTATGAGAAAATATACTCTTACTTTCAGAGATGATCCAACATTTCTACTAGAAGAATCCGGTGTTGATGTTCTAGCTAATATGACAAAACCACCTGTACGATTTTATCCATCAGGTGATATTAGAAATGACCTTCCTGACTCAAGAGATTTTCTGCTTCAGATGCTTAGAGATCGTGGTTACGGGGACAGGTAACTAAACAGATTCAATAAACTCTTTTTCTAAGAAGTGTAATTCACCAGGAATGAGTATTACTGATGGTGTTGTTTTGATATTTTTAGTTATCAATTCTTTTGCTTTACCTGAAACTATTTGTTGTTCTCCACCAATTTGATAAACACCTATAACAAGAGTTTCTTCTGTTATTACGTCTTGTTTCTTTTCTTTTTCCATGTCTATGAGAATTTCTAACCCTTCTTTGACTGTCATGTATCTGTTTTCTTCTGATTTTACATCAAGCAAAACAAGTGTGTGTAGGCCATTTTTCTTGTTTTTCTGAATTGTTTCATAACAACTTGTAGGTTTGTAATTATCTTGTGGATAAGCTATAGTTGTGGTGGCTCCGAATTTGTATGGTTGTAAACCACTTTCTCCTATAGCTGAGTAAATACTAGAACCATGAATTACTTGAGTTTCAATTCCTGCTTTCTTTGCATCAAGAATAATAGATGTGTGTGTAGTTGCTACTAGAGCATCTCCACCTACTAGAATTCCTACGTTCTTTTCTTTTGCTTCCTTCAGAATTGTTTCAATACCCTCTTCTAAATCACTTCTTTTGATCTCTTTTACTGGTTTTCCTATTAGCTTATTTAGTTTCTTCTCGTCTATATTCATTCTGGTTGTGTATAGTTCCAAGTAAAGAATGTCACATTTCTGAGCTGTTTCTAAAGCTCTGATACTCATATCTTTCTCATCATACAATCCAAGTGAAATTAAGTATAACATATTTATCCCATCTGAGCAAGCAATCCCTTTCTTCTTACTCTCTTAAATGAATAGTAGTATAACGGTATTTAAAGAATAAGTTTTACCTGTTTAAATGTTTCATGTATAAAGTGGTTTTAGATCATCTACAGGATACACACCAAGAGTTTTAATGTAGGTTCTAGTTCCTTTTAGTGAATAAGCGTGTCTGATGTGGACACCCAATCTTCTTTTAAATCCACCAAGTGTCGACTCTGCGCTAACTAGTTTATCAGAAAATTCATCTAGATCATATTCTGTTCCAAATGAAGCCAAATCGTCTCTTAATCTCCTACTTCTCTCTCTAGATGATATATTTATTTCTGCTGGATTTGTGTAATCTATTCCATGTTTTCCACAGAAATCGGATATCTGGGTAAGTGTAAGAAGATCATCCAGAAGAACTCCACTAGCTTCTCTTAGAAAAGCTGCTGTGTTATCGTTATTTGCCATACGGAGTAATAATAAGAAATAATTTAAATAAGTTTTCCATGCTAAACAGAACCTATAATGATTAGAGCTACTACGATAACCAAAGCTAGCATAAGCATAAATATCTGTTTCCATGAACTGAAAAAGAATTTTGCCATGAAGAATAATATTATCAGTATTAGTACACCGGCTAGAATAGTTCCTTCTATACCTATGTTACTAACAGGGTTGAGAGAACCCATTAATTCTAGAAATAGACCAAAGATACCACTCAGTGTACTCATAGTGTTCCCTATAACAAGTTGTATCATTTCAAGTATCACAATCAATGGAGCATCTGCCATTGATTAATAATTAGTCTGAGTGCATTTATTTCTTTGTGAGGATCTCAACTATGTCTCCATCCTTGAGCTCGTACTCTGCACCCACTTTCTTACGATCTGTCTTCATTCCACCTATGAATTTATCTGCTAAATCTGTGTGGATTTTTCCAGCGAACTGTTTCAAATGAGTTCCTCTAGGAACTAAATGTACGTCTGGTAGAACATTTCCATCTTTATCTGTCATTTTACCTATGTTTGTAACTGGATAAACAGCTATCATATCGAGTGTTTCAAAAACAGTATGATTCAATATATTTTGTATACCAGTAGATTCATATTTAACAAGAATTTTTTCTTTTATGAACTCTAAAGCTGAGATTTGTTTTGGTGTTAGTCTATGCGCAACAACTATCTCAAAGTCTTTATCTCCTGGATTATATTTGATGAAACCATGCTCATTAGCTTCTCTTAAAGCTAGTTCACACTCGGCTGTACATGGAATTATATGTTTATGTTTATCATGTAAAAGTTTGAAATTCTTCTGACCATCCTCTGTATCTATTTTATTTCCTGCTATCACAATAGGTTTGTTTCTTTTTCTTAGCTCACTTACTAAATGTATTAAATGATCTTCTTTTGTGTGCACTTCTATGTCTAATTTCTTAACTTCGTCTCTAACAGTTTCATAATCTAATTGTAAACCTGACAATTGTTCGTAAATTAAATCTTCTAGTTTTGCATCAGTTGTTTCAGCTTTTTTAGAGAGTTGTTTCCAGTTGTTTTTTAATATTTGAAACATCCAATAATCTATTTCTCTAGGTAAGAAATGGATATCTTCTTCAGGATCATGCGAACCTGCTTTTACAGGATTACCTTCCCCGTCTGTTCCTCCAGATAGATCAACTACATGAATTAGTCCTGATGCTGTCATAATGTCTGTTAGAAATTGATTACCTAAACCCTTTCCCTTATGTGCATCCGGAACAAGTCCTGCTATGTCTATAAGTCTGACTGGTATGTATCTAATTCCGTCAATACATTTAGAATTCTTAGGCTTGCAAGTAACTCCTTGTGTCTTACAAGGACATTCTGCTGTTACGTAAGCAACACCTTGGTTAGGTTTGATTGTTGTGAATATTCTGTTGCTTATTTCTATGTCTATCAGAGTAGCTGCTTTGAAGAATGTTGATTTACCTGTGTTTGATTTACCTACAACCCCTATTTGGATCATATGATATATTTATTTAGTAAATTTAAAAACGATTCATGGGCTTCAATTCCGGTAACCAGTTCAGAATTGCAGGTATACTTTTGATATTGGAAACTATAGCTCTTCTATATTTCTCTATCGTTCCGTATGCATCTATAGACACTGGGATAGAAGCATTGCGCCTCGGAGACTTCGAACACTTGATGGCTTATCTCATCTATGCTCTTTTAGCTGAGCGAGTATTAAGTCAGACAAAATTCAAGAAGCATAGAGTTATACTAGCATTCTTAATTGCAGCAGCTTTTGGTGGAATAAATGAGGTTATACAATCTTTCATTCCTTTGAGAGAAGCAGATATGATTGATTTAGCCTTTGATACTGTTGGTTCTGTCATCGGTAGCTTTTTGCTTGGTCTTAAGAAATGATTTTTTATAACCTTCTATATCCCTTTAAATAGACAATATAA
Source organism: Candidatus Aenigmatarchaeota archaeon (assembly GCA_043824495.1). Taxonomy (GTDB): domain Archaea; phylum Aenigmatarchaeota; class Aenigmatarchaeia; order QMZP01; family QMZP01; genus JBDRNB01. The sequence goes on from JBDRSV010000024.1 coordinate 148,048, forward strand.
AGGGGAAAGTGTGATTGGTGGTCACACTTTTTCTCCCCTTGTAGCACCCGGAGAAGCTGCTCGCGTTGCAGTTAATCGTCGAGGTCGAGATCCTGAATGGGACCGTCTGCGGGATCGATCGCCTTGTCGGTACATGTGAACTCATTGCCGTGACCCTCACCGAAGTTGGCTCGGGCCGTGATCTGGAACGTGCCGTCTGTTGACGCCGCGGGGACAATTGTGGTAGGCGAAGTAACCGCGAAGAACATTGTGTCCTTGGACCCACTGGCAGGAGCAGGTTTGAACTCGATCGTTGTGTCGCTGTCGCCATAGTCGAAGCGGGCAGCGGGAGCCAATGAGCGAGTTAAACTGCTACTGCGAAAGGCTTCAATGCCTCCGGACAAACCGAGGTCGATAGCCTTGTCCCTGGCGATCTTCTCGATTGTTGTGCTTCTTACGTCTACTTTTACATCATTCAGAACTGTGTCCCCGAACTTCAGGTTGATTTTAATGCTGTCGGCCACGATACCCCTCCGTTTCTGCGTGATCAATGTCACGTCTGTGATTAGTCCTTCTCAGCCTTCTGAAGTTTCAGACAAATGGTCTCACCGTCAGTTGCGTGGTCGTAGTCAAATGTAGTCGCAAATTTGGCGCTCCCGATCTTGATTCGAGCGTGAATCTGACACTTCTTGGGAATACTCGGGAGAGTTATCTCCCCACGAATGATCGTAGAGCCGCCTTCAGTGTCCTCATCATCTATCTTGAAGTAGACGATGGTCCCATTCGGAGTTGCGATACAGTCATCGCCGTGGCATACTTCGGCTTTGACGGTGACTGAAGCACGAACAAAGTCGAGATCGAAATCGGTGTTCCCATCAGCCGTGTCATAATCCAGACGTGCTTCGTACAACTCGCCGTCGATTGTTACGAATGCTTCAAGCGATCCAGCCGCGAGGACGCCCATTAAGACGATGATACCGTTTTCTTTCACGGTGGCACGATTTTCTTCGCTTGCGTCGCCTGCGTCATTACCAAATAATACTGAGATGCCTTTTGGTATTAGCTCAGTATCTTCGTAATAGGCGGTCAGTTGAAGTGTCGTTTTATCCATTTATCCTTTGCCCTCCTTGTATGGTTTGCCTGTTCCATATAGGCGTTATAAACTGACTGTCACAAGAATGTGGTGTGACTTGTCCCCATATTCACTTTGGCGCATTGGCAAGAGCATTACTCTACCAATCTTGCCTCCTATATAGTACCAGGAGGATTTAACACCGAACTCGTATCCGCCTCCGAGAAGAAGGAGGTATTTCCCATGCTGCCAGGCAAACGCCTTGTCAGCACCGATTCCAACATTTCCGGATTTCGTATCACCGAAGGTCTCAAAGCCCAGGCCGTGGAAGAGGCCAACAGAACTAGAGAAGACCCATTTACCCTTTCTGAAGTTCTGGTAGGCATCGAATCGTGTAGCTTGAATTCTTGCAGATCTCAGAAAACCGAGAACTGATGATTCTTTGTGATTAAGTTTCCATTCAAACCTGGTTCCAAAGTCCAAGTCCCACATGTTCTGGGATGGTTCGGTGATCCATATGGGACCGCCAGGAATGTACTCGGTTCCGGGAGCAATGAAATTGACAGTTCTCGTTCTCACCCAGATTCTTCGAGCCCCGATAGCAAGTCGAAATTTTCCAGGAAGAACTCCGAGAGCAAACCGAATATTCGTCGTTGTGGCGATTTTTTGGAAGTCGGTCTGTGCAGGTGGTACGCCTTCTGATTGAGTGTAACCACCGAGACCCATTAGAGTAAAGCTAGTCTCGGTACCCAGTGGGCGGAGAAGGAACGGGAGCTTGTACGAGGCTCCAGATTCTATTACCCAGAAATCTGTCCGCGAACCATACATCCCGTCTGTTGGGGTCTTGAGAATGTAGGTGAAGACTGACGAGTTGTCGTAAATTGGTGGTGGTTTGGCATCCACTTTCACCGGAGACACTACCACCACAAACAGTGTCACTGCTGCGATGATGTTACGCATCGAGACCCTCGCGATAACTTTATGCATCGAAACCCCCTTGGCTGAACGCCGTGACCGAGTCTATAGAAATCTCTCTACTTCTATCTCAACACGAAAGACGATTTACTTGACTTTCGTGATTAAGTGGTTACCTAAATACAAATACCAGCACTGAGATGAGATTAATCTTCTCAGATAAATGCTGGGTTAAAGGTGTGTTTAGTTGAAAAACATGAATATAGAGGATTCTTGATAATAAACTTTTAAAAAGTAGGTGAACCTTAAAATAGGCCGAATTTCTTCTTTTTGAACTGTTTATAGAATTCTGTCTGAGTTTTGATGGTAAATGTTTGTGTTATTGAGATTCCCAATAACATTATTATTGCTCCTATTATTATGCTAACAGATCCTGATTGTAATGCTTTGAATAGTTCTGCTTCACTTCCGCCCATCATTGCGGCTGGTCCCAATGCTAGTGCAATTGCTCCTAATAATGGTAATGAGAATATGAATAATATTACCAACACAAGAAGTGTGATTATTATCCAAATTAAAATTACACGAAGAGGACTCTTTGTGACTATGTGGTAAGAGTCTTTTAGGGAATTGAGTATTCCATTCTTCTTAATGACTAATGACTGTAAGCTGAAGAAGAACAGTATTGAGATTATTACAGATACTATGGTTGATAGAACAGGACCAGCAAATGGTATTGCTCCGGCTATGGTACTGAAAATCATTGATATTATTGATATTAGTATAACCAAACCTAAACCTGGTAAGAATTTAGAGTAACCAACACTCCAGCTCTTACTCACTTCCTTTTCTTTATCGCTCTGATGTATAAGAGCTATTGTTAAGTATAGATTTAGTAATGTCCATACAGCAAACAAGAACACAAGTGAGACGATGAATCCACCTAAACTAAACAGAGCAAGTGGGTTTATAGCAGCTTCAGTTATCACAGATAATATTGATTCTAAATTAGTTGCTGCGAGACCAAATGCTACTAAGAAGAATACTAAATGGAGTATGAAAAATGGTAACCATCTTCGAGGTGAAAACCCGAATTTGAATCCCTTCTCCAATGCATCTCCATAATTGAGCATAATTATACTTTACCTTACTTTCTTATAAACATTGATTTTCGCTTATCTATTATTATAATGTAACCTATTATTGCAAAGAATAGCATAACCAATGTATATGGGAATAGTATTCCGGTTATGAAAAACAGATAACCTATAAATCCCCCAACAATAGCGAATATGACAACTGTCCACCCATAAAAATTCCCATCAGATGGCATTACAGCTTCAATTAAAACTAATAGACCGACAACGAAAACTATAGAACTTATGAATAAATCGAGAGCGCCAAATACACCTGAAAAAAGTAAAGCCCCAGCAACAAATCCCTTTGCTGCACTCTTGGGATGAAAAAATGGTTGTTCAATCATATACCTATCCATAAACCCCATGTGAAGTTGGTGTGTCTGTCTTTTCAATAGCAAAATAATCTTTGATTCCATTTCTGTAATTGAGTATTAAATTTCTACACTTTGCTATGTAACCTTGTCTAACTCTATCGTAAAACAAATAGGAATACATGTACCATATAGGTTTTAAGATAATACTTTTGCCACCAAAACTTGTTCTAATAGCGCCTTGTAGTTGTAAACTAAAATCTCCAGATTTGTCTTTTTTTGATGTGTGCCCTTGAACTTTTATTTTTATGTAAGCATCAGAATGTCTACTGAGTTTTACTCTCACCCACCATTTAGAGAAAAAAGAAGTTGGATCACTTGAAACGTCCCAATTAAGTTGTGTTTGAGCAGTACCTGAGGAACTCACGTGGAAAAATGGCTTTAGACTTCCCGATATTCTTTTAACAACATCAAATGAATTTGGACCTTGGTATTTAACATAGCTAAATCTGTCTGGTGCAAGACAGTCATCTTGAATTTGCAACTTTCCCATAATTACCTCAGCTCGTTTCTACTTTAACATCTTCTGAGTTCTTGTTTAATTCCTCGAAGAATTCTCTCATTTTTCTTTGTAAATAAACAGTCATGTGTCTACAGTCTTCTGCATACTCTTCTCTTTTTCCGTGATAGAATAATCTATGCCAAAGAGTTCTCATCATTTCGTAAAATAATGTTCTTTGCCATATTGTATCTTGTGGATATTCTGTTCTTAATAGGCCCCTGATATCTATTTTTGCATTCCCCGTCTTCTCATTTCCTTGTGCAGATAGGTCTATTCTAACAAAAAGATATGTGTTCAAATCCATATCTTTGTGTATCCACCATCGTACCTTTATCTTATCTCCCTCTTTACCTTTTCCGTAAGAATAATCAGTTTCTTGTATATCGCTATCAGCGACTTTGAATATATTTTTCATGCCTTCGTATAGGCCGTTATAGAGCTTGATTACGTTCGGACCAACAAACTTCATTGTTATTCCACCTGGCTCTTCCTCAAAGCAATTGTCCTCCATAACTAACTTTGTTCTTGCAAAAACCATTAAATCACCAACTTATGTATTTATTTGTCTCTAGGAAATAAATATAAGTATAGGTGTTCTATGTTTGGATTGATAGGTATCATTGTAGGAATTCTAATGTTCCTTATTGGAGTATTTTTATTTTTCTTTTTTCCGTCGAATGCGTCTCATCAGTCAAGTAGTTTCGCTCTAACGGGTATTTTAATAGGACTCTTGTTAATGATTATAGGTGCAGTTTTAATATTTTTACCGTAGGTGAATTATGGGATTAATAATAGATGACTTTAGGGATTGGGCAATGGAGTCAGGACCTTTGACAGGCACAGCTGTATGTGGATCTCCTTTCGAAATGCAGATAATTTTAGATTATACAGGACTTAGGGGAAGCGGTTCTAACATATATTATTCTCTAATATACCAAGCACCTAAATGGAACTTCAAGGTCAAAAAAGTAGACGAATGGATAGAAGTTACACCAGCTTTTGCTGATTATTATAATATAACTATTGCACAAAAGCAAAAGATAGAGGGTGCAATTAAATCTGGGTTAGCTTCTGCTTCCCAATCTGTTGCTGATTATGAACTACTTGCTCACGATGCAAGAAGATATAGAGAAATAATAGATTATTTCAAGGAGGGTCAAAAAGACGATCATGTTCTACGTTCTCTGTTCCTTGACAGAGTGGATGTGTATACAGGAGATAATTACTCTCTTGTTACAATGGCTAAGAGGTGGCCAACAATAATAACTGATTTCATAAGAATGGAGAGTGCTTGGACGAATCCAGACATAATTCCGGAGGATAAGCAAGTTAAGCTCATAATGAATAATCTTGATGTTTCTCAAGCTGAAGCTACTATTCTGAAAACAAAGAATCAGCTGTTCAGAAAGTGGAAAGTAATGTTTTTCCCTGTTGTTAAGGATAGATATGCAAGAATACAGGCCATGGTTGAAGCAAGAAGAAAATCAATTGACGAATACAAGAACTGGCTTAAACCGTATGTGGCTAAATACAGAATGATAAGAGAGAAAACCGAATTAAATCCAAAAGAATATGTTTCAAATGCTTATATGACTCCTGGTTTTGGTCAATCCCAAGCATCTACAGGAGTAAGATTATGGTTCTTTAAAGTGTTCCCTCCAGAACAAATGGGTAAATCAGAATCAGTTAGAAGTGACGGAAAATTCATGATAAATCCTTATGATGACTTAGTCAAAGAGTGGAAAAAGAAAATAGAAGAAAAGTATGGCGTTGAAATAACAGATGACGAAGTAAAAAAACTCCTCAAAGAAAAATCATCAGGAGACAATCCTGAAATGGATCCTGGTGAGATATATTATATTCTAATAGACCTGAATATAGAACTTGCTCTAACCAAAACACCTCCTCCACAAGGGTCAGAACAAGACAATTTGATGTTTAAACCTGTGAGAGCATGGGTAATGTCTCAGAATGTTTTGTTAATTCATTTACTTGAAATATATGCAATAGAGAAAAGTTTTGATAAATATGTAAATGAGATGGTTGGAGCTCCTAGTATAGAAAAAAATATTCTAGAAAATATAGAAAAGGAGTTTGAGGAGCCTAAAACAGAGAAAATGACAGGATTGAAAAACGCTGGAAGAAAGATCAATAGAGCTGGAAGAATATTTAGGAAGGGTGGAGAAAAGATATTTTACGTGTTTGTAAAGAAAGGTCCATATGAAACCGTTTTCGAGGAAAGAGTATCAAAGATGTATATGCGTGGTGCTGGTGGACAGTATGGTAGGGTAATAGGCTTCATACAACAAAAAATGGGCGTTGGTAATTAGTTTAGAATTTTCTTTTCGTAGTGGTTTATATAAACTGAAATCAATATACATTCAGCTATTGGTATAAACTTTATAAACTAATAATTTGTTTATCAAACAGTGATTTGGATGGCTAAAAATAAAAAAATAACTAAGAGAGCAGTTAAGAAATCGGTTAAGAAAACAGCTGAAAAGCCAGCTAAGACTGCCAAATCAAAATCTAAACCTACTCCTAAGACCAAGAAACTAACACCAGAACAAGAAGCAAAAGAGCTTGATGATGAAAAGCTAGAAAGAATAGATCTTCTAAAGAAATTCACAAAGGATGTTTTGAAAGAGTATGGTCAGCTAATTAGAGCTATAGTATTATTTGGTTCTACTGCTAGAGGCGGGTTCAAGAAGCACTCTGATATTGATATTTTTGTTATAGTTGATGATACAAGAGAGAAAATCACTCCTATGCTTAGAGATAAACTAGAAGACGATTTAGACAAAATAGCTAAGAGCTGCTCAAAGAAAATGTCTGTGCAGCAACCTTACATGCTCACTGAATTCTGGAGACTTGTGAGAGAAGGTCATCCAATTGTTTTCAATTTCATAAGAGAAGGAGTTCCCGTATTTGACAGAGACATGTTTTTACCTATCAAGAGATTACTTCAAATAGGAGAGATAAAGCCGTCTCAAGAAGCTGTTGAGAAATTTATTGAGAGAGGACCTAAGAGAATCAAAAGAGTAGAAAACGCAAAGATGTATATGGTAGTTGAAGACTGCTATTATGCTATGCTTGAAAGCGCTCAGGCTGTTCTTATGTTTATGGGTAAAATACCTCCAAGACCTACTGATGCTCCAGAGAGTTTGAGAAAAGCTCTTGTAAAAATGAAATTAATTGATGAGGAAAGTGTCAAATTCCTTGAAGATATCATAGATCTAAGAAAAAAGGTTGAACACAAAGAGGTTAATTCTGTTTCTGGTGCAGATCTTGATGTATGGATAGAGAAAACAAAGAAATTCGTAAAAAAGATGCAAGACACAATAATGGAAATAGAGTTGATAAAGAGAGAGAATATGGTTGAGAAATCATACACAATTATGAATGAGACTGCTATCACTCTTCTAAAATCAATAGAAAAAGCACCTAAAAAAGAAGATCCAATATCAAAAGCATTTGATACATATTTAGTAAAACCTGGTGTAGTTTCTGATAAATATTTGAGTGTATTAAATGAGCTTGAAGAGATGCATAGAATTGTGCATGAAGGAAAGATTACAACAATACCAAAGCAGGATATTCTTGTGAACAGAGAGTATGTTAGAAAGTTCATAACGGAAGCGGGCAAGATTCTACGAAAGAAGAACAAAGAGCCTGATGTTTAAACATAGTGCTTAAATAGACAATAGTTTATTTTTTTTATTTTTTCTATGACCAATTTTTAGAACCAATATCAATAGATTATCTTTTTCTATAGCCAGAATTATTCTATGGTCACCTACCCGAAGCCTGTATCCGGGAAATCCTACAAGTTTTTTAACAAACTTCTCAGGACGTATTTTTATTCTATCCAGAACTACAACAATGTGTTCTTGAGTTTTCTTATCTAATTTGTCAAACTGTTTTTTGGAGTGCAAAGAAAAAAGAATCTGATACATTAATTCTTCATCTCCTTCTTAATTTGCTCCATAGTATAAAATTTACCTTCTATTATCTCCTTTCGTGAAAGTTCTATTTCTTTCTTTGTCTCTTCACTTAGTTCCGCTGTGTCTTCTATCATGTCCCAAATAACTTCTTCATAGCTTTCGCTGTTAGAAAATTTACGTTCTGTTAGAACCTTCTGAAGGTTTTCTGATACCTGAATTGTTGTTACCATAGTAATCTATAGTGTGTTATAGTTTATAAAGGTTTCAGATTAAAACATGTTCAGTGTGTATTCTTTTCTATAAATTCTATAACTTTCTCAGCTACTTGTTCTGCTGTTATGTGAGAACTGTCAACAATAATATCGTAATGTTTTTCTGCTAGATGATCTAGATTGTAATATTTTTTGTATCTGAATAAATCACTTTCTTCTCTTTCTTCTAGTGCTTTTTTTGTTTCTTCTAGATCTTTGAACTTTTCATCTATTCTTTCGTCTTGGAAAACTCTTTGAGCTCTTTTTTCTAGATTAGCTGTTATGAAAACCTTAATTGATTGTGGTATGAAATAGAAACATAATCTACCATCAACAACTAGATTATCTTCTGTTTCTCCAAGCTTCTTTACGTAATCATCCACTTCTTTGTCAGTGAAATCTTCTTTCTCTCCGATCTTGTTGAATTCAGCTAGACTTATTCTTCTATCACTGGCCATTTTCCCTCTGAGATCACCTATAGAATAATGTTGATATCCAAGTCTTTCTGCAACTATTTTACCAACACTCGATTTACCTGATCCAGCTTTACCAGAAATTGTTATAATCATAATTCTCTGTATATATTTAAGGATTTGTGATTAAAATAAATCATGACCACAAAAAAGACATATTTCAGATACCTGCTTCTACTGGTTGTGATAATAATAATTATTTTAGCTGCTTCTGGCTTTTTCTTAGGTCTGTAATTATCTGACCATGTCAGCTAATTTATCAAGAATGCCTAGTATGTATTTGTCTTTATCAGGATCATCTATAATTAAAGTTCCTTTGGTGTTCAATGACATAGATTCTCTTATCAAATACTCTAGGTTTAGGTCAGACTTTGATAGAGGAATTGTCCTAGTCATTCCAGAAGGGCCGTAAGATACCCCTGAGAAGAAGAAATAAGCACTGTTTAGCCATTGCTGACCAATAGATGCTCTCACCTCGTTGAGAATCTGTTTGAAATCGTTCTGTACCCTGAGAGCTCCTGCGCCTCTTGCATGAACATGAGCCCAGTTAATTACTGGTTCTGTTGATTGTGTTCTCTTTACTATGTCTATAACATCTTCTAAACTACCAACTTCGTTCGTTTTACCTGTTGTTTCTATTCCTATAGTTGTTGTTGTTCTTTCTCCTGTGATTATTTCATTTATTTTGTATACCACAAGCTTCTGTGCCTGATCTCTAGGCATCATTGTGTAAAATGTGGGTGGTAGTATTAGAATTCTACAATCCATTATAGATGTGATTGTGACTAAAATCTTGAGCATTTCATCTAATTGTTCTGGGTTATCTGGGAACTTAGTAACATGAATTGAGAGTTCAATGTTGAATTTATTTGCCAATTCTTTTATTTTTAATAAATTTCCGTAATGGACCTTGTATAAGTCAGTTGATGTTTTAACATTTTTGAATAGATCGTATGGAAGAACAAATGCTTTCAAACCAATTCTGTATAATTCCTTCAGAACTTCTAGAGCATCTTCAACTGTTTTTACAACAGGTATTTTTGATGTTCCATGTGCGATCCCTAGTCTCATGCCTAGCCTTTCTTGGATCTTCAATGTCTTCTTACGTATAATCATGTCTTGCATAATTTCTCTTGCTATATTATTGTTGAGCTGGTAGAAAAGCCTTATTTAGGCTTCAGCATCTACTTTTTAGTAGTATAACACTGTTATAATACTGGTCTAGCCCCTATAAATAGATAATACCCACTCTTAGAAAGAGAAAAAAAGGAAATCAGAGTCCTGTGAGAGCTCCTTCAATATCGTCTAAATTAAGGTCTTGTATGGCTTGTTCAAGCTCAATTTCAAGCGTGTTTTCTGCTGCCTGTTGTACTTGTGCATTAACTACGTTGCCTGTTGTCCCGTCTCCAGTGCCATCAATTGGTTCTGTGCTAGGAGTTGTACAACCACTGACCACAAGAACCGCGAACAAGAAAAGTAGAGGGAGAATTGCTTTCATATTTATCCCTCCGTTGTGTTTGTCTCTGTTGTATTACCGTCATTTCCAGGTTCTTCGTCAGATGCGCAATCCGCTGGGCATGTGCCTTCGTATTCTGCTCCTAGACATGTAGGATCAGAGTCGCTACATCCGGTTTCTACGTTTGCTTCGCCTTCTTCACATACGCCATTGCCGCAGGTTGTTGTAATTGTTGAATTACCGTCTGTGTCAGTTTCATTGCCGTTGTTGTCTGTTCCGCCTGCACCATCGTTTATGTCATCCACTTCATCTTCTGTTGTATCACATTTGTCTGGATGTTCTACACAGAATTTCTCACAGACGTCTGCGCTTGGATGATCTTCACAGTAATCTTCTAATCTGTCTTCAACGATTCTGCATGCAGTTGGATGATCTTTACAGAATTCAGCACATCTTTCATTATCTGCGTTACCTACACAATACTTTGCAAGTACTTCTGTGACCTTCTTACAAACAACTGGGTGCTCTTTGCAGTATTCTGCACATTTGTCATTATCTGGGTTTTCTTTACAGAAGTTTACGAGTCTCTCTGTGAATTTTTTGCATGCAGATGTATGTTCTTTACAATAATCTATGCACTTTGCATCGTCTGCATTGTTTACACAATACTCTGCTAGACTCTTTACTACATTCAAACACTTGTTAGGGTTGTCTTTACAGAATTCTAAACAGCTTTCATCTTCTGGTGCTTCTGAACAGAATCTTTCTATTTTATCTCTTACGTAATCACAAACATCCGCATTTGGATGCTCTTCACAGTAGTTTTCTGTTCTTTCTTTTTCTAGAAGTCTACACACTTTTTCCTCCGGATGATCTACACAGTATGTTTTGTATGCTTCTCTACATCTTGAATCATCCAGATTATCTCTGCAGTAGTTCCTGAATAATGTTTTACATCTTTCATCTTCAGAATTGTCTGTACAGAATTCACTGATTCTTTCCCTACAGTTTGCGTCTTCATTCTTGTCACAGTAATCTTTTACTTTCTCTGCAATTTCAGGAGCTTTTGCTACTCTTGTTCCTTGTAATATGTACATGTGGTATGTTGTCCCGTCTAATACAAGAGTACCTGCCCAAACTTCTTGAGTTCCTTTTAGAACTGAAGAAACATCTATTGTTCCCTTATCTACGTCATCTAAATAGATATCTGCTGTTGCATGCCCATCGGCTATAACAACGTTCTTCATGCTGTATTTAACATCGTCAAGGTATAGTACACCAACTGTTGCGTCTACAGTTTCTCCTAATAGGTCAACAGAAACAGTTGCTATGCCGGCCTTCACCATCATGAAGTCCATGGCGTCGCTTGGTGATGTTGCTATTCCTTGTCCGAGGAATCCCAAGAATTTGATTTTGTGGTCGCTTGAACTTGTCTCTACCTCAGCAAATACAGTTGAGATAAAGAACAAGCTTACTACCAGTATAACCAAATACATGAAACTAGATTTCATGTATTATATTATTGTTAAGATGATATTTATGTATTCTTCCATTGTAATTGACCTATTAAAACCAACATTTATATTACCAAAAAATTATTAATCATGCATGGCTTTAGATTTCTTTCAAACGTATTTTGTTAATTCAATATTACAGAATGGTTGGTTTAATCCTATAAACACTATCGTGTACTCCATTCTCCTAATTATAGCAGTAGTTCTTGTATACAAACTACTAAAGAAAATGAACATCAAGATAGACAAATACTTCTTTTATGCAATTGTTCCATTTGTTTTCTGGGCTTCATCTACACGTGTTTTACATGATGCTGCGCGTGCGGGTAGATTATTACCAGAACTCAACACGTTTTATAGCTCTTTAGTATTCCCAACACCAGGAAGCTATTTCATAACATTTGCATTTGCTTTCGTAACATTGCTAGTAGGTCTAGGTCTACAAAAAACAATTAAGACAGCCTACTGGAAAGTCATGTTTGTAGTAGGTACTGGAGCCACGCTATTAAATCTTTTCTGGCTTCCATATGACAATCTATACGGAGCAGGATTAATACTCGGCTTAACAGCTGTATGGATAGTGATATTCTTCTTAGCTTCCAAATCATTCCAATTTTCTAGCTTGAAGAAATTTGTAGAAAAACATAACATAGCAAATCTATTCAGTAAAGAGAATCAAGGTATATTAGCAGCTCATATGCTTGATGCATCTGCAACATTCATATCCATAGCATATTTCGGTTATTTCGAACAACATGTTTTACCACGCGCAATTTTCCCATTCTTAGGACCAGGATCAATGTTCCTTCTAAAGCTGGTGGTATTAATCCCAGTTCTCTGGATAATAGACAATTACGCAGAAAAAGATGAATTCAGAACTCTACTAAAGATAGTAGTCTTAATACTTGGCCTTGCACCAGGACTGAGAGATGTAATTAGATTAGGTGCTGGAGTTTAAACTGCTACTTGCCAATCAAATGCTTGATCATACCACTTATTTGATCCTTCTAGAGGCCAGTTAAACATTTTCACATCAAGATGCGCTGTTGGACTACCGCTCTGAGTTGTAGTTCCTCTAACTGAACCCATTATTGTTCCTGTGCCCACGTAACTACCTACCTTTATGAATGGGTGAACATTTATGTGGCCATATGATGTAACGAATCTCTTACCAAACAAGTTACTTTCTACCCACACAGCCTTACCACCATAGTCATCCCATGATTTAATGTCAACAACTCTTCCAGAATAAAGTGCTGGTATTTCCTTATCTCCTATTTGAGCAGGTGGGCTAGTTGCAAAATCATAACCTTTGTGTGTTTCTTGTAGGGTCCCTGATCTAGCTGCATCATATCCATCTGTTATCACTATAGTATTCAATCCAGTTGAATGTGCTAACAAATCATTTCTGAACATTTCCGGGGTCCATATATTATTAACAGATCTCATGCCTCTGTAGAAATCATAATAATCCATCACTTTAGATACGAATGTTCTAGTTTCTGATGGTATTGAAGAACAGTCTTTTACAGAAGACCATGAAGATGCTTGACAAGTAACCAAAGCTGTAGTAAATGCTTGAGGTCCCATATTCCATGCAGCTAAAACACTCTCTGTGTCTGCATAAGGTCCTCTATTATCTAAGTAAGAGAAATAACATGACCCAGCTTTTATGTTCTTTTCTGGATCGAAAATTGTACTGCTATCGAAACTGATATCTGCTGATGTAATTTCATGTCCTAAATCTCTACAATAATCATGACTAGGCCTTCCTTCTTCTGTTATGTCTTGTATAGTAATTGATCTGAGTTGCATCATTCCTTTTGCAGATGCACCTGAAGTTTCACCTTTTTGCCAATTACTTTCTTGTGTTATAATTGCTTTCAATATATCTTGGTTGACACTATACGCATTCGAGGCACTTGTTATATAAGGAGCATAATCACCAAACATGACTTCGTCTGGTTCATTAACAGTTGCTGTTATATCTTCTCCACCACAGTTTCCACTTGTTTTTTGTCCTGAATTAATACAATTGTTTGGACATAAACATTCTTCAGTTACAAATGAATCACATGTAAATTGGTCTACTACATCATTACATAGTGGTGTTGTAGGTCCATACGAATCACATAAAATACCACCAAATTCTACTTTGGTGCTTGATACCTCAGATCTCTCGAAAATATAAGATGCATCAGCTTGTATAAGGAATGTTTCAGCTGAAGAAGTCATATCTTCTCTTTGGGAGAATAAACAGAATATGAGGTATTGATCTTTTAAGTTGTCCCACCTGTAAGTTCTAACACCATCTACAGCATCTATGGCATAAGATTTTTCATCATTAGTGTCTACACCTTTTGGTAGGAAGTTACATTGATATGGTGTCCCCATTTTTTCAGGAACTTTTAATGTTATCTTAGCAGATTTTATTTTAGCATTCTTTTGTGTTTGATCTGGAAGAAGATCAAATTGTATGTGATATCTAGTACCTTCTCTTATTGGTTGTTCTAATGTGTCTATCCTAAGCATAGCAGGAGAGTTAGAAAGTTTAGATTGTTTCTTTGAAAATGTAATAAGACTTCCTTGTGAAACTCTTCTATCCCATTCATCTCTACTCATAAATTCAATTTCCAAACTTGAATTTATACTGTAACCATAATCTATTATTGTATTTAATGGAAGGAACTTCTCTCTTAATCCAGCTTTCTCCGCAGTTTCACAAGATATTCCTGTACTCTCAAAGAATAATTGGCGCGTGTCCAATTTAGCTAAATCACCACCATCTCCTTCTATACATATCGTTGTATCTTTGAAACCTAGATCATCTATTGTCAAGTCATTCTGCGACAAACCGGGTATGCTTACTCCACCTCTTGTGCCATATATATTCCTATAAGACATATTGAACGATAGAGCTACGCATACGTCTCGCGCCTCAAACGCGCCTTTGTTTTTAATTCTTACTATCGCACTATACGGTTGGGCTACAAATATAGGAGTTGTCTTAAATTCTTCTATTTCCACACCGAAAGCTCCCGCTAATCCTGTTGTCGGATCTGTAGTATAACTTCCGTTAACCATGCCCTGCGCATAGCCAACCGGATTGCTTATCATATATAATCCTGTTCCTATACTTGCGCTCAACTGAGTAAACATCGTCGTAATCGGCTGCACTGTGGATTCAAATCCCGTGTAAACTGTAGGCCACCACGGACCTAAGAAGGCTGTACCAACTTCATTCGTACCAGGTCCTAGTGCAAACAGTATAACCGCCGCACCAAGCATGATAAATCCTGTAGTTGGTCGCGCCTGCGCGGGTGAAAAGAATCCTGCAACAGATGAAATTATCCAGAAATACAAAAACACTGAAGCTAGAGTGCCTTGAAGCTCCCATCCTGCTGTAGGAGCAATAGCGCTCCATCCAAATACCCCACCAAGGGCACCAGATATTACCAGCACGATAATCATTATTATAAAGAATAATCCTTTATCTATCAATTGTCCTATGCCTCTAATTTCTTCTGTTTCTCCTGTTTCTTTTGACGGTTTAGGCGGTATTGCAAAGAATGCCACTGCAATCAGACCTAATAACATAGATTCAAATATACTGAAGAATATCCATGGTATAAGTAAGAATCCAAGAACACCAAATCTTAGAACAGACTCTACATATTCTGAACCAACTTCAGGGTCATAAGTTAATTTGAGTGAGAAGTATCCCACGAAAGCTGTAATAATCAATCCTATATTTGCGAATGGGAAAGTGCTCGCCATGAAACCCAGTGCAAAACATGTTAGGGCTCCGATTTTCAGAATGCTTCTAGTAAAGCCCCATCCCAAGTGTTTGTCATTAAATATTTTCTTGAAGATATATCTATCCCCTGAGTTTATGTTGATATTCACATTCTTAGGTGGCTTAAATTCTGATGCTGATGGAATAACAAAAAATACACCAAGCGTAGCAAAAGCTAGCCAGAACCAGAAACTTCCAAGAGTGTAAGAAGCAATGAAACCAAGTACAACCAGTGCAAATAATGGGAACACTTTCATTATTCTGTTCCCTGCTTTACCTTCGATTCCACCCAATATCTTTTTGGATCGTGTAATATGTTTTTCCCTTGACCATTCTTGTCTTCTGTCTATCATAGCATCGCCAAGTTCTGCCTTCTCTGCAGAGGAATTGAGGAATTTTTCCTTAGTTTTTTTTCTATCCTTGACAAGGAAACGCTCCAGTCTTTTTCTTTCCGTTACGCTGAGGTCCTTAAGATTTTTGGTTTCAAGTAACGCCTTTCCATCTGCATCTCTGGCTATTGTTCCATCAGGATTCTTTATCCTTTTACTGAAGTATTTCTTCAAAGCCATATTCGTGCTTTTTTCCATAGAGTGGAAATATTTGTCCTGTCCTTCTTTGTAAAGTTTATACTCGTAAGGAGTTAGAGAAACAAACTTACCTTCGTTCTTACACCAGAAAACAAATTTTATTGCCTGGCCTTTTTTGTTTTTGATTTCCTGAACAAGTTTAAGTACGGATTTTGCACAATTTGGGCACCAAATGCGATCCTCAGTGATAACTGGTACAGGTTCCGGAGTAGGCGAAGGTGTTGGCGTTGGTTTGTATTCTATATCGAAAACAATATCAATTTCTGTCTTTTCTCCAGGCTTTATTTCAAAACTCCCGTCCTTTCTTTCACCTGAGTAGACAGCATAATAATTATATTTACCCGGCCTGCATTCGAGATCCATTATCGGTGTTACAAGCCTGTCTCTGGTCAAACGAGAGCACCAGAAACTTGCGCTTATTTCATTTCCGCCTTCTTTGTCTGCCCATGCTCTTACATACAAATATCCAGATTCGTGGTATTCCAGAAGTTTGGGGGGAATTGCTGGAAGTGTGTCTGATGTGGGTTTTTTATAATCAATTTGTTTTACACCAGGAACAAATGTTCTACTACTGTTGCCCATTTCTTTGTACCAAACATCAAAAAATCCATCATTCCCGTTTTCTATATCTTGGCTAGTAAGTCCGTTTCTGAGTAGAAGTTTTGCGGATTCTCCTCTCTTATCTTGAAAAAATAATTCTCGAGCTTCTAATATGATATGATTTAGAAGTTTAGGTGAAATTGCTGGAAGTGTGTCGGATGTGGGTTTTTTATATTCAATTTCTTTTATACCAGGAACAAATGTTTTGGGATTTATCTTTTCTACATATATATTCAGTTCCTTTTCCCAGTACTTGAAAAGTCTATCTATTTGATGATCATCGTATCCACGTTTACCTTTTCTATTGTACCCTATGGTTTTCAGAAATTCCCTTGCTTTTTTCCTAAATCTTCCTTTACCGAATCCTCTCCAGAAAAGTCTTTTGGCATGCTCAAATCCAACTTCGTCTACTATTGGTATAAGACCGTGATTGTGACAATATAATATTGTTGGAGTCTCCTGATTAGGAAAAAACTCTTTACAATTTTCATTACAATAAGGACAGCGTTCTATATACTTAACCAAGATTATCACTCAATAAATAATTAGTTATCAACGTATAAATCTCTATTAGAAAATAGCTTATTTTACTAGCTCAATCTTGACGTCTTCTATGTCCCAATTACCGGCACCTGAGAAGATGATTTGATTTTCACCTGCAGTTACTTGATCTGCAGTGAAATCTACTGTGTTCCAGCCTTGGTCTGGGTGTTCTGTTGTCAATGTGTGTCCATTCTGCTTTATTGTGAGTAAACCGTCTCTCACAATCACATTTACGTAGTACTTTACCTGAGCCTTCATTTGTCCATTTTCAATTAATTTGTATTTTTCTTCAGGCATATCGTATGATCTTGTTCTCACAACCTCATTAGAAAGTAAGAATATCTTAAGTTCTGTCTCTTCTAGAGTAACTACACCGTCTCCTACAACTTCGAAAGATATTATGTTTTTTCCTGTTTTAAGAGGAACGTCCCCAAATTGTAGTTCAGCTGTATCAAATCCTCTTGGAGTGTCAGTGTATATTTCTAATCCATTCACTTTTATTCTAAGTGTGGATCCACCTAGAGCAAAGAAGCTGATTTCAGCTTTACTGAATGTTTGTAATTCGCTTCCAAGTAAGTCGAATGAAACAATCTTTGCTGGTCCGTATTCTATTCCAACATCCATGTTTCTGATATTATAAGCATTGCTTGCCCAGAAGAATAAACCGGGTCCATCTGCATATATTTCCACATCATTTGATGCTCTTACAAAGTCCTTGTCTATCGTAACATCATATGTGTTTATTCCTGCTTTTCTACCAAAGAAATCCTTTCCGTTCCATTTGATGTGCAAATCACCGAGAACATTTGTATCTACAATCTCGAATTTGATTCTAGCGCCTCTTCTAGACTCCATTAACCATTCAGGCACATTAATTGTGAATTCTTCTGTTGTTTCTCCAATATATCCATTTCTTATATCTGATCTGAATATTGATTTGATATTCTCTAATTGGGGCTCTCCAACACGCATGTATCCCAGAGATTCTGTTCTAGTAGCTGATTCTGTTACAAAACCAACTGTTCCTAGACTAAAATTAGCTATAACAGTCTCATTCTCAGGAACTACAACTGGTCCCAGAAATGGTGTTATTAAAAACATACCTATGAGTAAGATTATCGCTACAATAAGCAAAATCATGAAGTCTTCGACGCCCTTTCTCATCATATTAATCTTGTTAAATTAAATATATAAGTATAAAAACAGGGAGATCAAGCATGAGAATCATATTCCAGGACCAAAAAGAAGGTGTGATTAAATTAGCTGCAGATTCTTTGGATGATCTATGGCATCTAAGTCACATACTCGAACCAGGAGATTTGGTTACTGCTAGGACTCTAAGAAAAACAGCAATTAAACGCGGAACAGAGATAGAATTAGGAGAAAAAAGACCTATCACATTGACAATTAGAGTGGATAGAACGGATTTCCATATGTATACACACAAGCTTAGAATAACAGGAAAAATTGTCTCAGGACCTGAAAATATACAAATCTCTTCTTTTCACACAATAGATGCAGATCCAGGAATAACACTAAAGATACAGAAAAAATGGAAAACGTATCAGCTAGAAAGACTCAAAAAGGCTAGAATAAAGAAACCATTCTTATTCATGTGTTTAATCGATAGAGAGCAGGCTGATTTTGCAAGTATGAAAGAATCAGGATTGCAATGGTTAGGTTCAATTAACTTCAAGAAAATAAAAGGTAAAGAAGATAATAGGGATGATTATTACAGAAAAGTGATGGAGAAATTAGAAAGCGAAGAAGAATATCAACATATAATAGTTGCGGGTCCAGGATTCGAAAAGGACAATGTTCTAAAATTCATAAAAGAAGAAAATCCAGAATTGGCGGCCAAAATAAAAACAGAATATATTTCTTATATAGGAAAGAATGGAGCTCAAGAATTAATGAAAACTTCTATTAATAGGATACTCAAGGATAGTAGAGTTACTGAAGAGACTTTGGTTGTAGAAGAATTACTTAAGAGAATAAAACAAGAAAAGCTAGTTGCATACAACAAACTTGATGTAGAAAGAGCTATAGAAATGGGTGCAATAGAAACTTTGATTGTTTCACAAGAAAAACTAAAAGAGCTAGATGAACTTATGGAGAAAGCAGAGAAAGTCGCATCTCGAATTATAATTGTTTCATCTGATCATGAGAGCGGAGAAAAGTTCCTTGGTATCGGAGGAATTGGTGCTCTCTTGAGATATGAAATGAGAAGTTAGTAGGTCTCAATTTTTAACTCTGGTATTTTTCTGAAATGTTTCACATTTCTTGCTAATATGGTTTCATTATTTTTCAATACAATTCCAGCAATCATGCTATCCTCAGGTTCTATCATATCTCCTTTTTTTACAAGTTCTCTTTGGATATCACCTGCCAGTAATGCACTTTCAAGATCGAAAGATAGGATGCCTAATGAAGTCAAGAGATTTCGTATATTCCCCTTTTCACTTCCCGATTCTTTTAGTCCTTGCCATAACTCAAAAACAGAAACGGTAGTTGTTAAAGCAGGCTCAAACATTTTATCGAGTTCTTTGGCTTTTTCCACTGCTTCTTTATTGTTCCTCAGAAGATCTATGATAAAAGACGTATCAAGAATCATGCCAGTTCCTCTTTAACTCTCTTTGTACGTAACTTACTAGACGATCTAATTTTCTTTATAGATGACTCAAGTTCCGTAGCTTCTTTTTCGGTTAAAATACCAGCAAAATCAGAAAGCTTCACCTTTCCCGCCATCCTGTTAATCACATCAGTAAAACTTTCCTTTTTACTCTTTAGAGACTTTAGTCTATCGTAGGCTTCTTTTGAAATGGAAATTGTTTTCGTTGACATACATATATATGTGTATGTACTACTTATAAAGTTTTCGTGTTTAGGAGGAATTGGAGCTCTCCTGATATATGAGATGAGATGATGCTGTTCTCCCAATAGTAAAGTATTTAAGCCCAAAAAGGATATATTTCTATATATGTCACCATTTGTAAGTGACAACTATTATAATCATCAAGTAACAAATATCACCATTTCATGTTCCCCTTAAAACAAAAAGAAAATTCACAGAATTCAGTAAGAATTTACTAGATTCGAAGACTTCCATGAGTTTGCACAAGCATTCAGCCTTTCAAGACACACAAGAAAATTCTGCAAAATCGCAGAAATTTAGTCGTTTGGAAGGATCTGACAAGCATAGTGTAAGCTCTCTTGATAGCGATTTCTGAGAGTGAATTTTCTGATCAATATATGTCTTTTAACCCGACTTTTCTCTGTCTGGCGTGACTTTCGCTAAACAAAACAAAAACCCCAACTTGACTGTCTCAACGGAGGTGAAACAAAAAAGACAGTTGACAAATCACAGAAGTTTATCATCTAACCAGTCAAGTTCTTGGTTTTGTATGCTTACAGAATCGAGGCTTGACTCACAAAGAAGGAGGACGTCGTGGCAAATCATGGCGATCTCAACGGTGCTGCCATAAGTAAACTTAATGAAATTCGTAGGCAGCTCGATCAGGTTCATGGATATCCATTCGACCCGGTAGGTCTCAACGAAGCACTCAGAGTCATCGCAGCAGGAGAATTCGATGCTCTTTCCACATCACATGAACTGATAGTTCATGTAGGAGACGCTGAAGCCGCTCTCAAACGCATCAGGGGCGCCACTCCAGAGACAGTGATAATGCACGTCCCAAATAACCATGAAGCTTCTCTCAGGGTGTGTGAACGTAGCTTCGAGGAGCTTTTGAGGGACTTCCCGCGGCACTTGACAACTTGGAGGTGTCGGAAAGTCACGGACGACGATCAATTGAGCGTCATGGTTCGTCTTGTGAAACTCTCACGTGACATGAGCTTTAGAGAGTTCGTGAGGTTCTTCCGTTCAATCGGCCTCAGACCCGCGAAGCTCCGCACACTTGGAGCATTCATTGGTGCGTATCCAAAACTTTTGGGAAGCGCAGAAGATCCTTTCTGTACTCTCGCACCTGGGAATAACTTCGGAGCATTATCGCGACACTGTCCATTGAGTGGGTCGGAATACATTCCTTACACCTCGTGGTCATCCAAAGATGATCGTTTGTTGCTTCTAACATATTACCTCTTTCGCAAAGAGGAGAAGATGCGAGCGGATGATAGGGTTCTCATGGTGCCGACGAGTGCACCCGTGTGGATCTGATCCAAAAACAGACCAACTAACCACGAATTCAACCAGTCAAGTTTCTTGGTTTTGTATGCCGATGTTCACGCTAATAATCCTCCCGAATCATAGTCTCCAGGCAGAGGATTATTACATGTTGTAACGAATAACAACCAGAGCAAGGTAAGTTCGCGTCTCGAAAGGATGCGGATCCTGCTCTGGTTTTTTATATTGTCTAATTAAAGGGATATAGATGACTAAAAAAATGAACTAATAAGCTCTCCTAGCCTTCCTGTACAACCTATCAACTTGTCTTTGTTTTGGAGTTTTATTTCCCATTCTACTAATCATAATCAAAACAACAATTAC
Source organism: Candidatus Aenigmatarchaeota archaeon (assembly GCA_043824495.1). Classification (GTDB taxonomy): domain Archaea; phylum Aenigmatarchaeota; class Aenigmatarchaeia; order QMZP01; family QMZP01; genus JBDRNB01. Next base: position 169,697 of record JBDRSV010000024.1, read on the forward strand.
AACTATAATTGCTCCAAAAATCACATAAACATAAAACCAATTATCTTGAGCAGTTGGCGGCTCTCGCTCTTCTTGACAGTCTTGAGGACAAGATGAAACAGTTTCAACTAGATCACACACATCATTCCCACAAGCAACACCAGAAACATCAAATGACAACACTCTTATACCAATCTCGTCATAGATATTTATCTTCTCACCTGCTGGAGAGTATGGAACGTTAAGAAACACTGTGGATTCTGTGTATGTTCGATGTGCTACGAAATCAGGACAGTTTTCATGTACAAATTCAAGAGTCTGTTCATCAAAGCATTCTGGAAAAGGATCGAAGAATATTTCAAGAGGAAAATTAAAATTATAAATGTATAATATCTCATTATCATTAGAAACCAATTCGATTGTATAATCTTTTTCGAGTATGACATCATCAGAGGGATAGGACGTTTCCAAGATTACGTTATTCATAGTTATTAAACCGTTATTATATGACAGCTCAATATTATAAACAGTAGGCAAATAAGCCTGGACAGCCCCAACATTAATCAATACAGCCAACACAATGATTATTTTCCTCATTCGTTCCACGACCCTATCTTATTAAGCCAAATATACCGTTCCAATATTTTTCTTGCATGCCTCTCATTTACCGGACCGAATTCTAAAGTTAAACTATGATATCTCATAACAGAATTGTTAGTTGGACGGACATACTCTTTTGAAGAACCACAACCATAAAAATATCCTACTTTTAAATCACCCTCTCCTTGTCCTTCTAGATCTCCCCACCATTTTTGAGCTGTCATTTTATCAGGAGCACAGTTTGGCTGTCCACTAAAACCAAATCCGCCTTCTCTTAAATATTCATCCTTTAGATTGAAAAGCGCATGACCCATTTCCCCATTTCATGAACAACAACGTTTTCATATGGTTTTGAAGTTGAAATAATAATAAAACCGGGTGATGTGATAAATCCCAGAGTTCTTTTTGCGAAATTTGCATTGCCTATTACATCATCTCTGAAAAGAACAACAACAACATCTGTTGGACAATAATCATTTATAGTTTTTCTAAATTTTTCTCTTCTATTATAAACTCTTAGATGTTCGATAAAATCGTCAATAACATTGTAATTAGGGAAAGCGAGATTAGAATATTCGTTATTTATTGGAGTTAGCATATGAAAATTAAATAGATCTCTTTGTTCATAAAATAATGAAGAAGACAGCAAACTGTTAATAGCTAAATTTGCATCGTTCTCCAAGTCCATGAGATTAGAATAATACACCCCCACAAAGGTAATATCAATTTTTTTATATGAAGGTCCGGTTTTCCAAATATCCTTGCAATCTATGTCTATTTCATGACCAATACGACAGATTGGTGCATTTTCTATGTGATTTTTTATGCCGGTAATCAATTTATCTACTAAATTACTAAAAGCTTCATCATAATTGCCTTCTGCGATCGTATCACTTACCTCGGGGCTCCTCTCTATTGACAATATAGTTTCTGATTCTAGACTACATACAATAGAATGTGCAATTCTTAATGTATTTTCATCCTTAACATAGTAAATAAACATGTTTAAGGTTTTGTCTCCATAATTGTTAGTGCCCAGATTATGGATGTATAAAAAACGATCTTTCGTCTCTTGATCAAAAGTTCTATAAGTAATGGAACGAGTATTTTCTACCTCTAGTATTACTACTACATTATAATTCTTATAAAATTCAGATAATTTTGACTCAAGTTGATCCTTTACTTCTACCGAAAGAAGAGAATCGTTATCATGAATAAATGTAGAGGGACTATTTACCTGCGATGCTGCTGTTTGAACTATGAATAACGAGCATACAACTATTGAAACATAAAGTAAAGTATTATTCATCTTATATCAACCAAGACCTCACCAAAATCTAATGGTGGTCTTGAACCTCCTTGAGTGTTTCCTGTTCCTCCAGAACTTGGAGATCCGCTACCAGTTCCAAGAGTTCCATCAGGATTTAGAAGATTGTCTGTGTCGGGTAATTTCTGATTGTCCATCCAACCAAAGAATTTTGTTATTTCTGTTTGTATATTTTCTATTCCACCATAGAATGTCATTAATACGATAAAGGCT
>JBDRSV010000025.1:0-39766 GCA_043824495.1 Candidatus Aenigmatarchaeota archaeon
AGCCTTTATCGTATTAATGACATTCTATGGTGGAATAGAAAATATACAAACAGAAATAACAAAATTCTTTGGTTGGATGGACAATCAGAAATTACCCGACACAGACAATCTTCTAAATCCTGATGGAACTCTTGGAACTGGAGGAAGTACAGGAACTACAAACAATAACCAAGGTGGCACAAGACCTCCACTTGATATAGGAGAAGTTTTGGTTGATATAAGATGAAAGGGAAAATATTGATATTGATATTATGTATAACACTCGTATTTTTAGTAAGTTTGGTAGGATCACAAAACGACAATTCTCTAGATGAACCATTTGAAGGATCATATTTGAGTGATAAACCTCATTCGATGTGGACAGGAGAAGCAACTGAAATAGAGAACACACTAAAAGATTTCTACATGAAAGAAAACGTTAAAATAGTCATGTATGTGTACGATTCCAAAAAAGAAGGCCGTGATATAGAAAGCTTAGCTGAATATATATTTAGAAGGTATTATCTAGACATTCTAGGAGATCCAACTCTTAATACACTCATCATTTACGATCTTCAGGAAAATAAAATCCGATTAACACATTCCAAAATATGTAGTCTAGATACAGAAGACGTTTTATCAATACAAAGAAGTCCAGATGTTAGTGGTCTATTAGAAGCATATGACTATAATACAGCTTTCTCTAATCTCATAGAAAAACTTAAAATTCTAATAAAAAGAAAGCAAACAGAAGATTTTATTTGTACCCTAGATATACCAACAGAATTGGTAGGAGAAAACTGTGAAGTACTACACTATTCAGGTGACCCACATGAAAAGATAAATTTAGTTTTTATTGGAAACGGATTTGAAAATTCAGAAGAATTTGAAAACCATGCATGGTTAAGCACAAAGTCTATACTGGAGTTTGATGTCTTCTCTGATTATAGCGATCTTTTTAATTTTTATTTAAATAAAAAGATAAGCAATAATTTTGGTTTAGAATCATCTTCATCAAAATTTAGTTATGCAGTCAAGACAGAATTAGGCGAATTGTCCGCTGAGTGTGCGGGAAGCTATACAATTATAATAAGCAATGCAGGACCACGAGGAGTAGCTAAAGTTGGAAGATTTATTTATTCAAGTTTTCCAACAAGAGAACCTGAAGATCTTGCACTTTATTTATTAGAACATCAGAGACCAGGAGACAATTTTCTATCAGCGAATGATTATAGAATATCTGCATTCCCTGGATACGCTTTTATAAGAACCAGTGAGAGGGACGATTATGGAGTACAAAAAACTGTAATACACGAGCTCGGTCATATGTTGTTCGGGTTAGCAGATGAATACACTTTAGAAAACTACGGGGATAGACCCCACCAACCAAATTGTGCTCCCGATATTAAAACTGCAAGACGATGGTGGGGAAATTTAGAACCAGAAGGTGCTGGTTATTTCCAAGGATGTTCTTATGTTGACGATAATATAAGAAGTACGGAAACTTCAATAATGAGAAACAGTGAGGAATCTAATGTATTCGGTCCTGTTAATGAGAGACAGATAAGAGCGATTCTAGATGAATATAAAAGACTTGTTGAGGTACAGAAAGTACAAATAGCATCAATAACTGGATGATTGGAGAATAAATGAAAGCGAAAAAAATAATCAAAATGAACGGCATCTTTCTACTTTTAGTTATAGCAATTCTTATTTTGGTAATAAATTTGACTTCGATAAGTGCATACATACCATCTGTTTATAACATTCAACTAAGTAATGAAAACAATGACCTTGATCTTATATCCATTTCAATAGAAATGGGTTTCCCTCCAGACGAAAGTTATGCAGAAAATCCAGATTATGTTTTGGATCTTATAGGTGCGGATAATGAGATTTTATATTCCCATGGGTTTTCAAGTAAAGAAATAATATTAGTTGATCCTGAAGCTGAATGTTTTGATGAAATTACAGGTGATTTCTCAGGTGATAAATGCCCTGATTTTGTCGCATACAATGAACTAGAGTCTGATTTTATTATGCTAAATGTTCCATACTCGCCTGGAGGAGAGAGAATAGAAATTAAAAATAGAAACGATGTCAGGGCGCTCTCATTTGATGTTTCTGGAGTTGCATGTGGGAATGATGTATGTGATTTAGTTGAGACTGTTTCTTCTTGTCCTCAAGACTGTCAAGAAGTCCAAGTAGAACTTCCACCCGCACAGGATAATTGGTTTTACGTTTATGTGATTTTTGGAGCAATTATAGTTGTAATTGTTGTTTTGATTATGATTAGTAGAATGGGAAATAAAACTCCAAAACAAAGGCAGATGGATAGATTGTACTCAAAAACAAGGCGAAGAGTTTAGTCAAGTAATTATCCAGTATCAGACCAGAAATCTTCAGCAAGAGTGGCGTAACCAATAGGAGAGTCATTTGCTTCATTTATTTGATCGGCTGTTAGTTCTGCTCTACTAATATATGATCCTATCATCTGATTTGCTCCTCTTACACCTTTTAAAGTCCATTGTAATCTATCTGAAGCTTCTCTGTCTTCTCGTGCACGTAAAATATCTACTCGGAACATATCTCTGTAAGCATATAACACTCTAAGAACACTTTGTCTCAATTCAACACTTTCTGGAAGATTAATTTGAGGCAATGTATCTAATAAATAGTCCATGATTCCTGACAACCCACTGCCTTCAAATACACTGATATCTTCATCCTCATCTAAATTAAATGCCCAATCCCTTTCTATTATATTATTAATCAGTTCTGGTAACTCTACCTCAAATTTTCTACTATAGACTGCTCTTTGGACTTCTTCTAATCTTGGTGTTATTTCTGGATCTATTTCATATCCTATTTTTTCTGCCCAACGACTTGCTTGATTTAGACAGTCACGATAGCCACCATTCCCCTCTTCTGCGAATCTCTTTGCTCTTCTTAGTTCATCTTCAATACCTATTGTAGTTGGTGCTTTCCAATCACCGGTTGTATCCCAGATAATATATTCTATAGGAATTCCATCTGGAGATTCCAAATGATTTAAAACTAAATTTGAGTCGCATCCTACGCATTTATACTCTACAAGTGTACTTAATCTATCTCCCCTTTCTCCGATTAGAACTTCTATCTTAGGAGGCTCTTCATGGTAAGTATCACATTTTTTACAGTAATGTGCGGGAACTCTCTCTTTAGGAAGAAAACCTATATCCCACTGAGAACCACGCGTTCTAAATTCAGGTTGTGAGAATTCTTCTGGTGTTAGAAGAACTTTGACGCGATTGCCATTTTCTGACATTTCACACATCGCATAAATTGTCATGTTTTATAATTAATTAACATTTTTATAAACTGGTTTAAATCAGGAGAAGATTTGAATTGGTGGGAGAAATAGCTAAAGTCCTTTAATTGCGCCCTTGAACCAGGCCATCCATTCCTCATCTATTCTTGTTGGAGATGCTTCTCCGATTTCTTGTTTCACTGTCTCAGAAATTGTGTGGAATTTTTGATTAGATAACACAGACCATTTAGCTTCAAGTAATTCTGGTTTATTTAGTTTTTCTGCGGTTTCTGTTATAGTTTGTTTTATCTTTCCTCTCAGTTTGATATTCTCCCATACAGAATTCCAGTTACCTGACCACTCTTTTACATAAGAAGCAATTCTATTCAGAATCTCTGACTCACCATTAAGTAGAGTGTCTGTTGGTTTTAGTTGATCATCTTTACTTGAATATTCCATTAGATTTACAAAAGCTCCTTCCTTCATTGGGTCACCAGACCATTCTTTTCTAACTTCAGCTATCTCAGTTACTCTTCTGAATTTATGAAGACCATCAGCTGATCTCAAGTTTTTACAAACAGGTATTATGTCCGTGGCTTTGAAAGATGTAGGAGGCACTCCTAAATCATTTACAACTCTATCAAATACACCATAAGCAGACTCACCGTGAATTGTTCCTGCAACAACGTTTGAGAGTGCACCGATACGCATAGCTTCGTATAGGGCTTTAGCTTCTGTACTTCTGACTTCACCTATGATCAGAGCGGAATCCCCAAGCCTTAAAGCAGTTCTTAGAGCTTCATCTGCTGGTGTCTCTGTTTCCACTTTTGTGATTACAGATCTTGATTTCAAGCTCTGTATATTGTAGTTCATCTCAATTAATTGTTTCACAGGAAGTTCTAGTGTATTATGTGCTAATATATTCTCACATACGAAGTTTTCATTGTCTGGGACAGAAAAATCATATACATAACCAGAACTTTTGATCTTCTTTATTTCTCTGATTTCATCCCAAAAAATATCAGACGAAGCCAGACCGCTTAATTCTTCGGGAACAACAAAATCATCTCCTTGTCCTCCTAATAAGCCACCCAGATGTTCCCGTCCAATGTTATTATCCCTGTTCACATAATCATTGAAATTAAAACCTCTTATCGAGCTTCCAAGACGAATCTTGGTAGCCATAGGCAAGGGTATCACATCTGTAGTATCATGGGTTGATACTTTACTAGATAATAAAACGAGTTTCTCCGCTTTCTTTCTAGGCAGCACACCTATCTCTTCCTTAAACTTTCTTATGGATTTCAAAGAGCTTATCCTGCAGTTGTAAAAGCCGTTACGTTCTTTCGTCCTGCATACTATTCCAAACATAAGGAGGAGCGTTTGCATATCTTTAACCAAATTCTGTGATCTCACATCTAGCATTATTTCCTTGTCTGATACACAACCATCACCGCTTATTACTCCATTAATAACACATCCTGTTTGCTTCTTTGATAGATTAAAAATCCATGAAGGGATTCTTTTAGAGAAGGCATTACCATCTAATTCGAGTATCTTATTCATCAGGAATTTTAGTGAGTTAGAATTGATTATTGAGGAAAATCCATCAGAATGCATTCTTATTTTTGAATCAAACATTTGAGCCACATTTCTGACAACATCTCTTATCTCCTTTTCTTGAGCTGATATTATGACCGAGTTTTTATCATAACAACCATCAGCTAGCCACATTCCTATGAATTTCAAGAAATCTTCATTTAGTTCCAGTATCATCGATATTGGTTTGGAGTTTTTCGAGAATTTAATTAACAGCTTAGATGCATCAAACTCGTATTCAAGTTCGAGTAGATCTGAGAATATACTGTAGGGTAGTATATTATTCCTCTTCCAACTGCCTACAGTAATCTTAGGGTACTCGTGTTTAGACGCGAGTTTTAGTAACAACTTTCTGTTTGTGAACACTTTCTTTAATTCTTCTCCGGAAATATAGGCAGAAGTTGAAGGTTTTAAATAATCAAGAATATTTAATGTTCTTACATTTTTGTTGTTAGTGGACAGCAGTCTTGGGGTGACTATGTGATCTCCTTTTCTTAATTTGTTGGCTTTTATGGGTTCTATCTTCCCTGTTGAGGCTAAAGTGAACAAGGAATGATCTCCGGTAACTCTTATTTTTCTTCCAGTTCTTGTTTCCACTTCATAAATAGGCTTGTTTACTTTGTGTCTAATGAATTTACTTACAGGAGATAAGTTTACTTTATTATCAGAGCTGATAGAAAACACCTTTATATTTTCTGGGTTTATGTTAGAGATATCTCTTCCAGCAAATGTTGTTCCATAGTTGTCTATCATCTCGTCTATCAAATCGCCTACAGTACCCCTTTCTAGCTTACCGTCTCTTTCAAAAAGCAGCTCACAATCCCCTGTCACGCTATCTTCTATTGTGAGTATTCTAGTTTTGGGTAAAATTTCAAGCATGAGTGATGCGAGTAAAGATGTTTTACCCCCAGATCTTCCACCAGCAATAAGCATACTCACTGAACCATCAATCAAGAAAGATAATAGACCAGAAGCTAAAGGAGAAACAAATCTATTTTTAATGAAAAGAGGTAAAGTCCATGGTCTGTCTCTATGTCTTCTTATTGCGAACCCCAATCCTTCTGCTGACAAAGTTTTGGTTATCACAGCAAATCTAGCAGATCCTCCAGGAACTGCAAGGTCTGTATCTAGAACTGGATTTGATTCATCCAAAGGTCTTCCAGATTGAATTCTCAATCTAGTTGCCCAAGCTTCTGCATCCTCCATTGTTGGAATTAAATTAGTTTTACACTCTTCCCAGTCCTGATGTCCAATTTTTATTGGCTGTCTCTCTATTGGTGAGTTTATGTAGATATCTTGTATTTTTTCATCAGCTAACAGAACTTCTAAAACGCCAAAACCTGCTGTATATCTTGTAAGCATTGAAGCTAATTGATCTAAATCACGCAGAGTCAAACTGATATTCATCCTATCGGCTGTTTCTTTTATTATGTCTTTACCAATATTATAGAATACTTCTCTTATTCTTTTTGATCTAACAAACTCTGCACTCCTTGGTTTATGTGAAGCCATGTATCTTCTTGCTTCGTCAATAACTGCATACTTCTCTTCTGACATTCTAAATTCTGGAGGTAATGCGTGATAGAAATATTCTGTGGAATTAGGAACCTTGAATATTTCGACTTTCGTATCTCCAACTTGATATCTATCAACTGAGATTCCTCCTTTGGGTGGCATTATCATGTATCGTGTAAGCATGAAATTTGGTCTCACAATAGGTGCGAACAATTCTCTGTAAATTGTTCTGTCACCACTATGATGACCCACTAACCTATTCTCTGCATATTTTATCATTTTTGTGCCATCTAATTTTTTCTTAAGTGGTTGAAGAACTTCAAGAATGTATTTTTTGTAACAATCATAAGTATTCTGATTTGCATGACTCATTTTTATTTTAGTTTCTCTTATCTCTCTGATCAGTTCTACATATGCACCAATAGGATCTCTTCTCATCAAGTCAACGGCTAGATGTTGTATTTTAGGGCTCCAGTTAGAATAGAATCTATTACACTTATCTCCTCCTGTATAGGAGACTATTCTTTCTCTTACTGCATCTTCTATTATCCTTGCTATTTCTAGTAAATAATCAATCTGATCTGGTCCATATTCATATTCCCTTTCTTTTACCAGAACAACACTATTTAGTTTTTTCACTTCAAGAATAACATCAATTACACGAGACATTGTAGACTCAAAGTCTTCTATAGAGGCGCCATACATGTAGCCCATGCAATTAATTTTAACTTTCATTCTGTTTTCATCATATTCGTAATCAGTAGACATTAGTTCGCACCATCCAGAAATGCTATATATTAATTATTATCCTGCTAATTAAAGGTTTCTAATACCTTTTTATGGCCCTTCGGCTAATTATATACAGTTATATGGACATGTTCAAGAAAGACGAAAGAAGAACTGTCAGCTCTGTTCTGAATGAAGTTATAGGGAGAGTTAACTCTGATACTAGAAGACTTAGACTTATTGAGCAAGAAAATAGTGTATTCCAAACTCGTATAAACAGACTAGAAGCAGACAATCTCAGATTAAAAAAAGATTTACTTTCAAAAACCAATTTAATAGATGGAAAACTGCTTAAACAAGGAAGTAAATTAACAAAAATAGAGAACATGATAAAAGAGATTGTAAAGCAGATGAAACTTTCTGCTACAAAGACGGATGTTTCAGCCCTTGAAGAACTTGTAGAAATTTATAATCCAATATCATCTAAATTCGTAACTAGAGAAGAAGTTGAGAGGATATTACAAGAGAGAACCAAGAAATCTTAATAGTAAGAAAGTAAATAATAATTATATAAGTGATAAAATGTGGGCACCTTTTAAGAAAAAATCAGCGACTCCAAGAAGTCCTGGAAGAATGTCAAGCGGAGGTTCAGCAGCCGGTAGAGTAATGGATTTATCTTCTCAGGGCATCTCTGAACCTGAGATAATAAGAACATTAAGGGAAGAAGGATACTCACCAGAGCAAGTAGACTCTGGAATGAGAGAAGCATTAAGATTTTCTGTTAGCTCTCCTGAAGCACCAAGACCTTCTAGATTTGATGATAGACCACCTAGTTTTGATCGTAATCCTGAACCTAGAGATGATTTTAGACGTGATTTTAATAGAGGTTTTGAAGAAGATCCTGACATGAAACAGGACCCTCCTGGAATTGAATATGAAAAACATGTTCCTGATACACTCTCACTTCCACCATTACCTGGAGACGAAGCCGATGATTTTGATCTACCACCTCCTCCTGGACAAAGAAGGAGAATGTCAGAGGATCAAGGAATGCAAGAAAGACTACCTTTTAGAGATTTGGAAGAAGACCAAGAACCCGATCCAATTCATAAACTAGAACACAGAAAAACCAGAAGACAAACTGAAAGAGACAGAATGCAAAATTTAGAAGAATTAACAGAGAGTGTGGTAGAAGAGAAATGGACAGATTTCAAAACAGAAAATGCTGAGATGCGTAAAGAGTTAAGACACATGGCAACAAGGCTTGGAATTCTAGAAAAAATATTAGATAAAATAGAATCTGACAAGAAAACTGAGATTGAAGAGATACATGACGATATAGACACTTACAAAAGATCAATAACAGAAGTTGGAGAAAGAATGGGATCAATGGAGAAAGCATTGAAAGATAGCATGACTCCTATGATGGAATCTCTTCGAAGTTTAGCTGAAACAATAAAGGCAATGAAATCAGAAAAATAGTCCTTATTCTAATATAAGAAAAATAAAAAAAGTAGAAAAATTAATCTTTTTTGTCTCCGCCGCTAGACTTTCCTCCACCGCCAGAACCTAACCAGAACATGGCTAGTGCGATAATCACAACGAAGAATACCAACGTCATGAATTCAGAGGATGTTGCCCATGAAGGAACTAACCCAAATTGATCTGCGCCTGCTGCAAAGAAGATCAAGATTGCAATTACTATTATTGCTAAGATCCAAATCCACTTCGAGTGACCGTCTCCTTCTGTTAGTTTCTTGATATCAAATCCTATCAAGCCCAGCAGTATCGCTACAAACAGTATCCCCGAACCTACGATCAATCCGATACCTGTTAGGTTTGCGAAGAATGTTACAATACCAACATTAAAGCTTGAATACAGCATCACAAAAAATGCGAATATGATTGATATCAAGCCTCTTGCTGAATTTGGTAACTGAGCGCTAAGTGAAAAAGATAGCACACCGTATATAATTGCTAACGCAAGAAGGAAAGGAAACAAGTACAAAAAGAATCCCATGTTTTGTAAGTTTTGTAATATTACTGGGAATGCGCTCCCTCCGGCTTGGAATAACACTGCATCCATAGTATCATATTGGTCGATTAAGTTTATAAAGCTTAGAAGGCCACGCATTTAGGTTATAGGTTAGATTATTTTGCTTGACGTGTCTTCTCAGAACCTCTTCCTTTCTTTCTAAGACCTCTTGATTTTTTAGAAGCAGATGTTTTACCTCTAAATGCTCTTCCTTTATGTTGAGGTTCAACTATCCATTCTGTGTTTTTATTCTTAGTTATAGAAGGATGGTAAGGATCAATCAATATACATTCGAACCATTTATGACTCCCATCTTCTGCTATCCAATAAGAATTGAGAATTTCCATGTTAGGGTACTTTCTTGCAGCTTTCTGTTCAGCAACAACTTGTTTTGACTTATCAAGAGGATAATATCTTCCAGAAGTTTTTGGTCTTCTTCCACCAGCAGCTTTAGGTCTCTTTCTTCTTCCTTTAACAACTCTAACTCTAACAATAATAAATCCTTGCTTTGCTTTGTAGCCTAAGCTTCTTGCTCTCTGTGGTCTTGATGGCTTATCCAATTTAATAAGTGTACCTTCTTTTCTCAGACTAATCATTTTCTTTTTCCACAAAGGTCCCAAATTCTCTTTTGGTGTTTTCCAAACTTTTGCTTCAGCTTTCATATTTTATTTTCCTTTCTCGCGTGTGATATATATTTAAAGTAATAATATGATCTCAAGATAGATTTAAATATTTTAATGGTTATAAGAAGTATATAACCGTGACTTATAAAGGTATTGATTTGATATACATGGGGGATTTAAATGGGCATAGCAGCTAAAATCATCGCTGGATTCATCCTGATTATAATAGGACTTGGACTATTTGTAAATTCTGTTTCTCCGCTATTTCCTGAATTGGGAAATTTCTGGGTAACAAATTTCATAGTAGTGCTAACAGGTGTAATCCCAATACTCTTAATCCTTATAGGATTGTTTATTGTATGGCTTGAAATCGACGAGCTAAAAGCACAAAAAGAGCTTAGGCAGGAAGAAGAAAAAAGAAAGAAACCAACAAATAACGATAAAAAAGACAAAACCGCTTCCAAAAAACCTAAAATCGTTCAGTAAAGCTCTTTTTTCTTTATTTTTTTATTCGTGGTAGTTTTTAGACTATCTCTATTTTTGATAGTAGAAAACACCCCTGGATATAGTCCTATGCGTAGATGTTTAGCTTTCTAAAATAGAATCAGTTTACTTAGAGACTTTCCAAGCCTGGTTGAATAAGTTGTTTATTGTGTTCTTTGCTGCATGTGGTGAATTAGACCAGAAAGCAACATCCTGTGTCTCATGTACATCGTCATCTGTCAAAGACATAAGCATGCATTCATTGTCTACAACTACAATTCTTCCAATTGGTTTGTCTAAGGTTCTTACTTCAGCAACCTTGGATAATGCGCCTACAATTATTTTGTCCTTTCCTGGAGCTAGAATTCTTACCTTGACTCCTCTCTTGCTGAGCTTTTTCAATTGTTTGAGTTGCTCATTGTGTAGGTTTTCTAATCCGTCTGTTGTTGTTGCAATTGTGATTTCATTCTTTGCCCCTCTGAGCATAGAATTTAATTGTCTATTGATCATGAATCTACCCTTAACTGTACCTGACATATCAGATGTCTTAACTAAACTAAGTGTACTTTTGTGAATACTCTCGAGCTCTATTAAAATTGGAGAATCCTGTAATTTATCAATTCTATCAATCATAACGTCGTGATTTTTTCTTAGGTTCTCTTTTGTTCTTTCTAGAGCTTCCTTAGGGTGTAAAGCAACATATTTTATTGGTTTTGATGGTTGTACAACGACAAACCCTTTACCAGAAAGTGATTCTAAAACATCATAAGAACGAGATCTGGGAACGCCAGCAATTTCAGAAACTTCTGCTGCTGTTGCAATTCCTTTGGCTAACAAAGCCACAAAAATCTTTCTCTCATACAGATTGAGGCCAATGCTCTTCAAAGCATCCAATGCCTCTGTTGTTGCTACTACCATATAAACCTCTACATTTAATAGTTCTTTTTTACTTTACTGCCTTAAAAACTTATCGGGCAGTGATTAATTTAAGGGCAAAAGGTTTATAAAGCTTTTGTTACTCTAAAATGGGTACAATCTATCCAATCTGTAGAAATCAACGTCTATCTGCCTCTTTGCTTACTATATATCTTAATTACTCTTTCTGTAGAATCAGTATCTAGAGGACCTTTATCCTCTCTGAGCTTAACCAAGCGTGGGAAACGCAATGCGAAACCTGAGGCATAATTTGGACTCTTTTGTATCTCTTCATAAGCTATTTCTACTATTATTTTAGGCTTGATTCGGATTTCGTTGCCTTTTTCAGATATTACATAAGGCTTCAACATCTCGGTTAGCTGATCAAATGTGACTCCTTCGCCCTTCTCCTTTATACCTGTACCTATCATTCCACACTCTAAAAACTCTCCTGTTTTTGGGTCCCTACATCCTAGTATCAGAGAGCCAAGCCACCCAGTTCTCTTCCCTGTACCCCACGTAGCCCCTATAATAGCAAGGTCTAGAGTTTCCATTATCGGTTTCACTTTTAGCCAGTATCCTACTCTTCTACCAGGCTGATAAGTGGCATCAAGATTTTTCACCATCACACCTTCCTGATTCGCATTAAGGGCTCTTTTGTAGAATTCTTCTGCTTTTTTCAGGTCTTTTGTTATAAGCTGTTCTGCTATCTGGAATTTTCCTGGAATCTCTTTAATCACACTCTCTAGAATTTTTCTTCTCTCTGTTAAAGATAAGTCAAATAACATTTTACCATCGAGTTGCACAATCTCAAATAAATTAGCTTGGATAGGTATATCTTTCATTGCTTTGTCTATGTCATATTTTCTCTTTATTCTCTGCGATAATGATTGGAAAGGCAATGGTTTTCCTGTTTTCTGATCAATTCCTAGAAGTTCACCTTCTATTACACAATCATCTGCTTTCAGACCTTTCTTGACCAGCTCTACTAAATCAGGGAATTGTTTAGTCACATCTTCCAATCTTCTTGTGTATAACCAGATCTTATCTCCTTTTTTGTGTATGCTTATTCTTGCCCCATCAAACTTGAATTCTAATACCACATGCTCAAATTTCTCAACAGCTTCTTTCAAATCAGTTGCTTTCTCGGATAGTAGGACGTGATACGGCTTTCCTGTTTTCAGCTTGACATTTTTCAAACCAGTCAAACCTTTGGTTTTAGCAATCATAGCAACTTCACCATAATCAGTTCTCAAGAACCAAGCCCACTCTACAATCTTTATTATTTCTTTTTTCTCTTCATCTGAAACATCTGGAAAGAATGCTTTAGCAACAGAATCTCTTAGAACACCTTCAGCTACACCTATTCTCAAATCACCAATGGTTGTTCTTATTATGTATTTAGCTTCTTTAGGACCGGAAGCATTAATCAACTCAGAAACAAGCTGAAACTTTCTATCCTGTGAACCTTTACCTTCTATACTTGCTAGAGATTCTAGATTCTGAAAAACTTTCTCAACTGTGAGTGGTCTTGTGAATAAAGTTCTTTGTTTTTTCTTCTTCATGAACTCTTCTACAACCAAACCAAAATCTCCTATTTCTCTGAATTTATTTTCTATTTCTTTCAAAGAGAACCCAGTAGCCGTGGCTATAATTTTCATAGCCAATTGACTAGCTATACCAATTTCTTGATCACTCCATGAAGGGAACACTTTTCCTTGAACAAGTAATGTGATTCTAGAAAGTAGATCTTCATCTGTTTTACTGAGCAAACTAGCAATCTGATCGATCTTTTCGAGTCTAGATGATGTGTTTTCAAGTTTTTCATATACATCAACCAATAATGAGTATTTCATAAGATATAATTAGTTTAGAGCATAAATAGGGTTTATTTCTCCTCTTCATCTACTACATGGTCAGTAATCAAATCGCCAACAATGTCCATGTTATCATCACCTGTATAGTTTGTTTCTATTCCATCTTCTGTAATTGCAACACTAAGGTACATAGGCATTCCATGATGTGCAAGTAACCATTGTTCTGTATCATCAGGGAGAATTATTACTGGTAATTTGAAAGGTGATTTTTCTCTAACTCTTCTAACTATTGAATCTTCAATTCCTCTCTCAATAAATAAATTATTTGTTGTTTCTAGATACACAATAAATTCTCTATAACTAACTCTCTCTAGTTTTCCTCTCTCACCTCTTGCTGGATCCGCATTTTCATTAGGTCTGTAATATCCAGTGCAAAAAATGGAACTTCCAGGTAAAAGATATATCTCACCCTCTCTGACATATCTTCCCATTTCATCTGTTATTGCATCCAACACTGCTCTTGTTTCAGCTATACCTGTTTCTGAATCATCTGTTCTAAGTCTCATAGGAACATCAACAACTATTCCTATATTACCAGTTGATTTTCTTTTTCTAGCAATTGGCTTTGCTTTTTCACCATCCAACTCAAACATTCTACCGGGATAACCATAAACAGCTGTAGCAAAGGGTAAGAATAATTCATCGATTCCGCTTCTATTTTCTGCATCATAAGGAGTGCAAATATTTGCATATCCAGCGTTTTCAACAACGCGAGAAACATCAGTATAATCTCCCAGAGATCCTACAATTCCTGGATTTTCACTTATTGCCTGTAGAGCTCTCTCTAAATATTTGGATTTCAGAGTTACCAATGCACTAGATTTCTCAACAAGTCTTCCTGGGAGCAAATCTTCTGTCATGGGAGTTTAAAATTCTTAATAGGATTTATAAATGTTTTTATGACTAAAACGTGACATAATTTGGATAAATATATAGAATCATCTAATAAAATCTATTAGCAGATTCTATTTCTCATTTATAGGCTTCCACATTCGCTGCATACCCACGATCCATTTAGTAAAACCAATTCGTCTGTATATTCTCCGCATTCGTCACAAAATCCGAATTCTTGTTTTTTGTCTTCTTGTTCTTCCATTGGTCTAAACCCCTCTTTCCACATACACCCACTATGCTCAGTTACAACCCAGTCCTTTGCGAGCGGTAACATTTTGAACAACTGTTCTGCTAATTCCGGTGCTTTTGGTTTTAGCCAATTGAAAGCTTCTAATATATAACAAAATGGACATATAGAAGCTGGCGCAGATGACTTACAGTGTACACAATTCAAGAAAGTTGTATCTAAATTTGGTTCGAAGAATTTTTCAAACGTTTTATGGAATTTATTAAACGGACCTGAATGAGCCTCAGGAAGCCATTTCGATATGTCTTCTGCTAGGCATTGGGGACAGATGTAGCTCCATATTGGATCCTTGCATAGTTGACATATTGGTATTGTTGATTGGTTCATTTTCTTTCACCCATTCACCGTTTATATCCATCTAATAGTAAATTGGATATGTTATTTAAATAGTGTCTCTAAAAAAATAATTCTTTATACTTACACTATAAAGCTTGATAGTGTGCGTAAAATTTAAAAAGAATTATCATAATACTACAATAATGTTCATAGGACTTGAGCATGTATTGTAATATTATAAGAAATATTATAAAAGTATTTAAATCCTTTAGTCAAAATTATAGCACTAAGCCCGAGATATTAATATTAATTTTATAAAAGGAAAAAAGGAGGCCTTTAAGATGAAGTCTACAGTACTAGTAGAAAACAATGGAGAAACACAGAAGATATACAATTCTATACTGTTATCTCCGAAAAGTCTAAACGTTGTTTCGAGTGATCTTTCGCAAAAAATAATAGGTGATCTTGTAAAAGCGCCAGCATGCGCAATGGATGTGGCAAGAAATTTAGGACAACATGAACAAAAAATTTATTACCATTTGAGAAGATTAGAATCTGCTGGCATAATCAAACTGATAAACACAGAAAAAAGATACGGAATGAATGCAAAAATTTATGATATCGTCAGTCCTGTAATAGCAACAAAACTGCACAACAACGGATACATAATAAAATCAAAGAAATCAAAAACAGACCCTGAAATATCGAAATTCTTGGAACCTTTCATAAAGGACGGGAAACTAAACGCAACTATAATAGTTGGTGATCCATATCCACACGGAGAATACGATCAGGGCGGTCTTGACGGCTGTTACATTGCTGATTTAACTTTATTCATCGGGAATTTCTTAGATGAACTTCCAATACCATGTTACAGATTAGACACACACGTAAAAGAAATCGATTTGAAAAACAACTTGATCATATTAGGTGGTCCTAAATTTAACGTAATCGCACATCAGCTAAACAAGAAAAGAATACTACCAATATATTTTGATGAGAAAAAAGACTTCCAAGTAATATCAAGTTTGTCTAATAACACATACAAAGAGAATGTGATTGGAGTGATCACAAGATTTCCAAATCCATTCAACAAAGATAAAGAAATTTTGTTAATTGGAGGAAAGAGACCTAGAGGAACCGGAGCAGCTGTAATTGCTTTCACAAAAAACACAAGAACTGTAATGCAAGGGAATGCATCAAATAACAAACATTTTGCAAATGTGATTGTGGGACGTGATAGAACAGGTGACGGTGACGTTGATACTATTGAATTTAGAGAGTGATTTTAATGGGCAATGAACAAGCAAGTATGATAGAGAAATTATATCCAATGGCAGTAACACTAGCAGAACGTATAGGGACAGAACCTACATTATATCTTCCTGTAGATCAAGATGGTAAAGGATATTCATCAGCATTCGGGATCGCTTTAAGAGACGCTGGTATTAATTTTGAACGTCTAGACTTGACAGAAGACGGTAGAATAAGAGACGGTGAAGGTCCTGGTTACAAGAGAATAATTGACCCTTCTGGTAGTTTAGCGAGAACCGCAGGCTCAGGAAAACATAGATATTTACTTCTATTGGATAATGGATCTCACACAGGAGGAGTAATGACAGGAGCTTACGTAGAACTATTAAGAACATTAGAGGAAATAGAAGCATCTCCTGATCAAACAGAAATATTATCAGCTATAGTAAATGATTGCGCGGGTATTTCAAATGTCTGGGTATATCCAACTTTTGCAAACCAAGGTCACAGACATATAGGAATGAAAAGAACGATGAGAATGTTAGCTCCTACTCAATATGAACATCATTTAGATATTCCTGGAAGCACAGGTTTAGTAGATTCTATTTATGATTCACCATTAATGAAAGTTCCAAAAGTAAGTTTAGACGACAATCTAGATGATAGTCATGAAACAAGAATAAATGGTAGAGTCGCAGCAGCTAGAGTATTGGGAGTTCTGAGAATGTAGGAGTGGAACATGAATAGTAGTTTTAAAACAAATATGCATCGACTTTTGGCGGACGTGGGAGTTGTCCCAAGCGTGGCAGAATTGTTAGGCAGAAGACCTTTACTTGAAACTCTAGCTAATTCTAATACTCCTACAAGTGCAGTTGAAAAGATAATGCTTAGATTACTAGAAGAGACACAAGTAGAATTATTAGATTTTGCTAGAAATAGTAGAGATCCAAATACTCCTCTTTTGGTTTACAGTCTTACTAGAAAAACTGATAATGGAAATCAATCACATGATGGGAGGGAAACACAAAAATACGCTTTACTCGCTGGTGGATTTTTAGAAGAACATGGTATAAATACTTTTTATTCCCCATTAATCATTAATGGAGATGTCACGACAGGTTTTGATTCAGAAACAGCAAGAAATTCCGGAGCTTTATTTGTTGATGACACAGCAACAGATGAGAGGGAAACCTACTTAACGGAATTTATTGAGAGGCATTGCAATGACATACCAGCTGCTGGATACATGGCTCCTTTTCTAAAGTCTACTTTTAAAACACTTTACAGAAGAAGTGAAGTTTAATATTATACTATTCTAAGAGCTTCACATGAAACAAATTTTTCAAGGAATTTGGCAACGAGAAAAAGAATTACTTACGCAAAACTTAGTGCCAGGTTTCAGAGAATATGGTAAGCTTGTTACAATCAGTGGAAAAGAGTTTCGTATTTGGGATCATAGAAAATCCAAAGCTGCTGCAGCTTTGGTGAAAGGACTGAAAACTTTTCCTATAAAAAAGGGCTGCAAGATACTGTATTTGGGAATTTCTTCAGGTTCCACAGCGTCATTCTTCTCTGACATAATTGGAGAGAACGGAATTATCTACGGTATAGAAGTTGCTGAAAGATCTATAAGAGATCTAAACCCAGTTGCAGAAAAAAGAAAGAACATAGTTCCTATTCTTGCAAGTGCAAGAAGTCCTGAAAATTATAGCTGGGTTGAGCCAGTTGACATAGTTTACCAAGATGTTGCAACAGATGATCAAAGTGAAATCTTGATTCGTAATTGTCAAGCTTTTCTAAAAAAAGACGGATATGCAATGATAGCAATTAAATCCAGATCAATAAACGTTGTAAAAAATCCAAGAGAAGTTTACAAAGACGAGCTCAAGAAATTAAAACAACACTTCGAAATCTTAGACAAAAGAGAATTAGATCCATATGAAAAGGATCACATGTTCATTCTAATGAAGTGGAAATAACTATATAGACAAGTTCAACTAATTATATATTATGGATAATCCTTCCAAACCAGTGATCAAAACAGTACTGAAAAAACCAGTAGACAAAAACCAGGATAATCATCCTGCACTCAAAAAGAAAATTAAATTACAAAATAAAGCCGCAGATTTGGTAACTAAATGGGTTGGTAGCTGGACTTTCATAATACTTCTTTTCGTCTTCATGTTTATTTGGATCGGCATTAATGTCTATCTTGTTACTGTAAGTAAATGGGATCCATATCCATTCATTCTTCTTAATTTTGTACTCTCAACTCTAGCTGCAATACAAGCTCCTATAATTCTCATGAGCCAGAACCGAAAAGCTGAGTTAGACAGAACAACAGCTAAGTATGATTATCAAATAGATAGAAAATCTGAAAGGGAAATACAAAAAATGACACAAGGTCTAGATGAAATCAAAAGAATGTTAAAGAGTATGAAAAAGTAAATTATTTTTCTTCTACTTCATCTTTTATGTATAATATGTCATCCCAAGGATGTCTATATAATGGTTGTTTCATTCTCTTCTGATCTATTATATGACCAATCAAACCAATTGTTCTCCCTAGAACAAATAATCCATTGAGTCCACCAGTTTCAAGAATTGTATTAACTTCTTTCTCTGAGAATCCACAATCTAACATAATATCTAAGAAGCAAACAGCTATACAACCATCCACATTTAAAATTAAATTATTTCTTTTTTTTGTTGTTATCTTTTCAACTTCCAAAGCATAATCCAAATACTCTGTTTTCTTGAAGTTCTTTTTTGCGAAGTCTACAAGAATTTCTACTCTCTTGTCTGGGTTTTGTACGCTCTTCACTCTATGTCCAATTCCAGGAATATATCTTCCTCTAATTTTCATGTCATTCACAAACTCTTCTGGTGTTTGTTTGGAATCCTTTGCGTCCTTGAAATAGCTAGCAGCATCATCTACTGCTCCACCATATCTAGGACCAATTGTGAGTAGACCTGAACATAAGGATGAAACTAAATTCTTTCCTGCTCTTGCAGCAACTATAGAGTTATGTGCTCCAGAAACTGCTGGACCATGATCAGCTGTAAGTTTTAGTAATAATTCCAAGAATTCAGAAGCATATTTAGGCAGCTTCATTTTGAACCACATGATACCTAACAAATCACCTATGTTATAATCATCTTTTACAATCTGACTTATTGGAATTCCACTATATTCCAATTCTTCTCCTCTTTCATCAGTGGTTGTGGAGATAAATGTAGTTGGTTTTCTTATCTTTCCTTGTCTAACAGCGTCTTTGTAATCCATTGGTATTTCAGGAACTTCTGGCTCCTCTATTTTTGGCAGATTCAGTTTTTGGAAAACTTCTGAAATTTTCTTTCCAAAATCATTGAAAGATTCTGGAACGGCTACACCAACTTCTTTCAAAGCTTGGTTCTTTGCTTCAGCTGTTTCTTTTTTACTATCAGCTTTTGCAGCTGCGTGACCGAATTGAACATCACCAGGGAAGAAACTAGAACATGTTCCTGTTACCCACATGACAACAGGCTTTGTTATTTTTTTGTTTTTAATTGCTTCTATTATTTCATACTCATCTTCTCCGCCAATTTCTCCAAGAGCTACAATCATTTTTATTTTTGGATTTGCCTCGAATCTGAGTATATGATCTAAATAATTAGTGCCTGCGAATCTATCTCCACCAATTGCAATTCCTTCATATAAACCGTCTGTATTCTGTGATATTATATTGTATAGTTCATTAGACATTCCACCAGATTTGGAAACCATTCCAACTGATCCAGGTCTATACAACTTACACGATATTATGTTACTAATATCTCCACCAGAGTTTCCAATTTTGAAAGCTCCGGCAACTAAACCGCCTACAGTAGCAGGACCTATGATCATTACATCTCTTTGTTTAGCTACAGCTCCTAATTCCCTCATTCTTCTCTCAGGAACTCCCTCAGCTATAATCACAATTGTTTTGAGTGATTTTTGATCCATTGCTTCTAGAGTTACATCATAAACTGATCTGAAAGATGCAAAATTTATTAACACATCTGCATTTGGATGATTTTTACATGCTTCTTCCAAACTTCTATAAACAGGTATTAAGATTTCTTTTACGCCAAAGAATACTTTTTCAAATCCTTCTCTAACAGGACTCACCATGCATGCAACACTTGATTTATCTCTTTTACAAACATAATCAAAATCAAGCATTCTTTGAACTGCCTGCATTTGAAGTCCATAAACAATTGCTTGAGTATTTTTGGTAAATAACTCAGACATCAGTTACCTCCAACAGCAAGTGAAACAATTTCAGTCATATGTGTTTCAGGTCCGTATACAGATATTGGCATATTTGTTTCCTTTCCTAGCTGTTTCATCTTTTCAAGACCTTCTTTAAAATTAGGTCCACCTCTTCTAACATAAATTTTGATTTTTTGTTCAACAATTTTATCAGAATAATCTTCTAGAGCTTTTATTATTCCTTTGAATGTTTTTGCAACATCAGTGAAGTTTGCAATTCCTCCACCTATAATTAGAACTTTATTTTGCACGTCTTGTCTTGTCATAAGATCTAGAATAGATTTTGCATATTCATACACCTCATCATCTTTTGGGTTTCCTGAATATTCTCCATAATTTGCTAGTTCCTTTCCAAAACCAAGATCACAAACAGTATCAGCATATATCACACTAGCTCCTCCACCAGCAATCATTGTCCATATCCTACCTTTGGGATTTAGTATGGTAAGTTTCATTGAAGAACCACTCTTACTATCCAGTTCTTTTATGTAGCTTTCTTCTTTGGTTAATTCAGTTCCGAAAGCTTCCGGGAATTCAATTCCGTGCCATTTATGCGTATTCTCAAATTCAGCTGTATCATCTAATTTAGCAACTGTATCGAGAATGCCAATTTTACCTTCAGAAATTGCTAGAGGATTTATTTCCAAGTAAGCAAATCCTGTATTTTTGAAGAAAGTATAAATAGAATTTATGAAAGTTACAAGTAAATTCTTTAGTCCAATTGAATCTGGTATAATTTTTTCTACTTCTGCTAAGTCTAGACTACCCAGAACATCAACAGGAATCTGAATTACTTTATCCCAGTTCTCTTCTACGTTAACTCCTCCTTTTTCAGAGAAGTATATCACATCTCTATTTTTTCCCATCTTAATTGCTAAATAGAATTCTTTGTCATGTGGTATGTAAGTTTCTACAAGGAAATGTGTTAGAACGCCTTCTTTCTCTCCAATTATTGTTTTTTTGTTCATGTGTTCTTTCAAAAAAAATTTTGCTTTCTCTAAGTCAGCGTCTAGAAGTATTAGGTTATTTTTACCCCTTCTGCCGAACATGTGATCTGGTTTTATGGCTAGTTTTGTATTCTTCATCCAAGGATGATCAATTCCAAGACTATCAATATTAGTCTCATGTGTAATCAAAGCCTGCTTCGCTTCTACCAATGCAACAGATCCATTAAGGTTCTTAGAAATCAGAATCTTTGCATCGTATTCTCGGATGCTTTTGTGAGCCATGTTTACCAGTAAATAAGAGTATATTCGTCAATTTATAAATAGTTTTCCGCAATTTTAAGTCAATTGACTTAGTTAATCGGATTTTAGCTTTCTTATCACTCTTGACTTGAACATGCCCCAATCTGTGACAAATGCTCCAGAAGCTTGCTCGTGTCCCCCACCACCACCAATTCCTTTGGTGCTTTCCTTTAGAACAGCCCCTGTATTCACTCTTCCTGTCTGATTCCTTGCAGAAACTTTGTATCCTTTCTCAGTTTTCCTCGCAATAATCACTACAGTATCTTCCATCTTAACTGAGATTTTATTGGCTACTGTAGAAGTTACTCCAAATTCAGTATTTACTATATAGAATAGTAGATTAAGTTCAGGATAGAAATCAACTAATTCAGATTCTCCCTTCTTTGATTTTTTCTTCTCTTTTTTAAATGTTTTCATTACCTCGTCTATCTCTTTATTCACTTGATTATCCCAATGTTTGAGTTCTGAAGTATCTGCAAATTCTTCGTAGTTTTTTGCTGTTTGTATAATATCCAACACCTGCTCTATTCCCACATTTGCTTTCATTGTAACAGCAGAGGCTATCATGTTTACTCCTTTTGTCATTTTTGAGTTCATTGTATCTTTGCCAATGAGTTTTGGGTATTTTTTCCTGAAAGCTGCTATAATATCTTTTGTGTCTTCTTTTGCGAAATCTCCTATAACTCCCATAACAGCTATCCACATATATTCTTCTACATCCTTTTTCATGAGTTCAATCATTTTGTAAACCAAGTAACTTGCAGGTAGATAGTAATTATCTTCTAATCTAGGATTCACATGAACTATGTTCTTAGAATTCAGATCCTTTCCAGGAATGTGATGATCTATGATAACGAGCTTTGTTTTGGTTAACTTCTTCATGACCAGCTGTAGTTTATCCCAGCTTTGATCTACAGGCATATCTACAAAAACAAGAACATCTGGTTTTTCTTCAATTAAATAATTTACAAAACTTGATTCTATTTCAGGTCCTCTTCTAGGTTTGTGGTCAAATCCAGAGAAGTGTTTGAGTAAAAGCGCAGCTGAACAAACACCATCAGCATCAGAATGGTAGAAGAGCATCTTCTTACCTTTAGTATTTAGAAACTCTTCTGTTTTTTTCAAATCCTTAAAATATCCTGATACATCCATCTAAAATACTTGTATATCTGATATAAAAAATCAGATTAGGTTCTCTCTATTCTGCGGGAAGGCTGTTGAGTGTCTAATATCCTTTGTTTCCAGTATGAATTGTGTTATTCGATTTAATCCGAATCCGCATCCTGAGTGAGGTATGCTTCCCTTTTTTAGTATCTCTAGATACCAGCCGAAGTCTTCTAAACTTCCACCTTTCTTTTCTAGCTGCTTGAACATGTATGAACTTGTCAGTCTATCTATCAATTCATCGTGTTCATGTTCTCTTTCTGCAGATCCCACTGATTCTCCTGAGTGTGGCAATAGTAGATCTGTAGAATTTACAACTTTTGGATCGTCTTTATTTGTCTTCATATTGAAGAATTTGATCTCTTTTGGATAATGAGTGACAAATAAAGGTCTATCTCCAAAGTGTTTTACTAGCTGGGCTTCATGACTACTTTTCAGATCATCTCCCCATTCTAAACTGAGGATGTCTATGGCGTCTTTGTATGTAATTTTCTTGAATGGTATTGTGATCTTTTTTAGTTTTTCTTGATCTACCCCAAGAATTTCTAATTCTTTCTTTTTGTTTTTTAGTACAAATTGTATCATTGAAAATATTGTTCCTTCTATGTGTCCCATGAGCTCTTTTAGGTCTCCTGGGTGTTCTATTTCAAGTAAAGTGAATTCTGTTAAATGTCTTTCATCAACAGTGGGTTCTGCTCTAAAACTAGATCCTACACAGAAAACTCTTCCTAATCTCGGTACAAATGATTCTAAGTATAGTTGCCCGGTTTGTCTTAGATACGCTTGTCTGCCAAAGAAATCTAAGCTGAATAATGTGTCCATATTTTCACATGAGCCTGTTGCTCTTGTTATATGCGGTACAACCATTTCTGTAAATCCGTTTGTATCAAAGTAAGCTCTTGCTCCTTTTAGAAGCTCTGCTTCTATCTTAATCACTGAATTTAATTTCTCATCCTCCATCTGTTCGAATCTAGCTTCTGCTATCTGAGTTGATGTCATACTAATTACCCCCTAGTTAAAATGTATATTTTGCATGCTGACCACAAAGTGGAGCATGTCTTGGTAGAGTTTGAACCTCTCCTCCTGGCATTTGATAATGATTCGGTCCGAACTCGTTGTCTACAGGATTTGCATAATGAGGACTTTTGGATCCTACAGCCACGCATACAACACACTTATCGTCTTTTGGTCCACCGGGATTTACTTTTCCTACCACTTTTTCACCTAGTTTACTGTATTGTTGTATTTGATATACTTTTTAGTGACAAAAAGTATACACAGTGTTGTACTTTTTAAAAAGCTTAAAAAGCTACGTTTCTAAGTCTAAAACATGAGTCTTGACAGTAAGACCATAAAGCAAATAAATGATTATGTATATCTGAAACCCAGAACTGTGCAAGAAGTAGCTCAACTAATTTCTAAGAACTGGAGAACAGCTGATAGATACCTAGATCAGATCTCTAAAGAAACTGGAAGTATTTCCACGCGGGTATTTCGTGGCGGAACTAAAGGTGCTTTGAAAATTGTATTCTGGAGCAACATAGAAAAAATACATTCAAGTGAATTCCAAGAAAGACTGCTTAAGAAACTAGAATCTACTCCTAGAAAAGAATTCTTCTCACCATTTGATATATACCAATATGTAGAACCAAATAATAGAAACGCTGTGATGAAAAAAATAAAATCATCTAAAGATGATCATGTTAAAGATTATTTGAAAAGTTCTCAAAAACAAATTCTAAGTTTTTCTGGAAATCTATCCTGGATAAATGGAACTGAAGGAAAAGAAAAGCTAAGCAAGATTATAGAAGATCTCATTAAGAATAATGTTTCAATTAAGATTCTTACTAGAGTTACAGTGGATGGCCTGAAGAATGTTAAAAGAGTTTTAGAAATAAATGATGTGGTTGGTAAACCTCTAATAGAATTGAGACACAGAGAACAACCACTAAGAGGCTTTGTAATAGATGATCAGATTGCAAGATTCAGAGAAGTGAGAGATCCTCTAGATTACAAAGGTGGACAAATGCCTGAGAAGTTTCTACTCTTCTACGAAATTTATGATAAAGAATGGATAAGTTGGTTCCAGAAAGTTTTCTGGTACTTATTCAGAACAGCAACACCAGCAGAAAAAAGAATGAAAGATCTGGAAAGCATTCAAAACTTGTATAAATTTAGTTAACTCCAAGGTGTCCAAATTCTATCAATTTCATCCAAACCATTCAGCATATTTGCGAATTCTGGGTGTTTGTCAACAAATTCTCTTAGCGATTCCAATGTATTAAATGCATACTCATGTGCAATAGCAAAAAATCGAATATTTGTTTCTCCTCTTGTTCTCACATTTAGAACATCCACTCCGTCCCAAACCACGTCACCAACATAATCTAGAGATTTACAATTCTTTGCTATTTCATGTAGTTCATTTGTTTTACCTTCAAATGGACTTCTTATATTTGGAATTAGGTGAACCAATCCATCTCTTTCAAGTCTAGCTTTCACAAGAGCACCAGGTGCATTTGTAATAAAAAATATATTTTTTGAACCAACAGCTTCTTCTGATTTTTCTAGTGCTCTTCTAGCACCTTTAATCAGATGTGGTTGTTCTGTAGAATCAAATCTAGCAACATATGCTGCTATCATACCATCAACATCTTTTTCTTTAGCGCCTAAGTCGCGATAAAACTGTTTCCAGTTATGTGGCTGGAAAAATTTTCTATATGCTTCCTTTGTCGGTGGTGTGTATCCAAAATCACTAAAAACACTCTTTATTACAGTCACCATCACATCTAAAGAATCATACAAAGTACCATCCAAATCATAAGCAATTATTCTGTCCATGTTATTAGAAATATAATAAAATTTATAAGCGTTCACTTAAAACAACTTGAATCCAGCTGGTCTTATTCCTTCTTCAACTAAATCAAACTTGACACTTTTACCTTCTGGCATATGTCTATGTTTTGTTATTATAGCTTTTCTTTCAGAAGTCTTACCTGTTCTCTCTATATAGATAATTGATTTTGACCAATACTTGATTACATTTCCACCAACAACTTCATTCTCTCCTGTATCCCAATTTTCGAAAGTATGAGCTGTGATTATAACGGGAATGTTTCTATCCTTCGCTATTTTGGATAAGACTGAAAGTTGCTTGGACAATTCTCTATTAGCTTCAATTGCTTCGACTTTAGGATCTGTATATTCTAATCTATATAGTGAGACCATTGAATCAACTACTATCAAATCAGCTGCTTTATCTACCAATCCTCTTATCATCTGACCTTGTTCTTGGAATGTAGAAGGTTCTAGTATTTCCACATTATCTGGAACTCCAGGGGGATGAATTTGTTGAACTCTCTTATAAGATAACCCATTCTCTGTATCTATATATATAACACGTCCACCACTCTTGGCACAGGCAATCATTGCTAGTATACTAGCACAAGTCTTACCGGTTCCAGGAGCACCATAAAAATTAGTAATGGTCTTAGGCTCTAGTTCCATAACTAGACTATGAAGAGGCTCTGGTAATCTTATATCAGACATGATTATGATTTGGAAGAATGAAATTTAAAGGGATCTGGGCTCGTTTAAGATTTAAATATGATTCTAGCCAATTATATAGCAATAATATACAAAGGTTGAAATTGATGAAACTCAAATTTGCTTTGCTCCCTATTTTTGCTATCTCATTATTACTTGTTATATCGGTATCAGCAGTGCCTGGTCCAGAAGACCCAGATCTAATTATTGAAAGTATTACTTTTGCTCCAGCAAACCCAACAATAAACTCAGAAGTTATAGTTACAGTAACAACAAAGAACACTGGTGGTTCTGCCACACCAACTCCAAGCACAACATTACTCACATTGCCCGGTGGTGGAGAATTCTTTATCACAGTCCCTTTAGGTCTCGCACCTCAAACATCACACAGTAACAGCACAACTTTCACATGCGTAACTGCAGGTAATTATGCTTTCAAAGCAGAAGCTAATAAATACGGAACTTTCGAGGAATTCCATATTGACAACAATAACAAAACAGAAGTTCTAACATGCGATCCAAATCTTCCTGACCTGTCAATAACTCGTATAACAAAAAGTTCATCATCTCCGATAGACGGAGAATTATTTAGTGTTAATGTAGATACAACAAATGTTGGTCATATACCATCAGCAGCTTCTGTTACTGGATTGACATATGGCTGGGAACCTAACGAAATGACATTAAATGGTGATTTTAATCTAACAGGAGGACCATCTGGTGGATTCCTTAATTGGGAAGTAGGAGATGGAAGAGAACAATCTCATACGATTCAAACTGCTGGCTGCCATTCAGGTAATGGTTGTATAAGAGCATCTTGGGGTAACTGGTGGGCAAAGCAAAATGTCATGTTAGAATCAAATAAAGAATACACATTAAAAGTTTGGGTTAAAAACGACGGTTCTGCTTCTCCAAGTTGGACAGCATTTGCACTATTAGAAACTGTTAATCGATACAAGCCGAATGAAGGCGGCTCATATATAGGTTATCTTAGAACTTATACAGACGCATGTGAAAACGGAGCTTTAGAAAATGGATGGCAAGAAAGAATTTGCACTTTCAACCCTATGGAAATATTAGAATCTAGGGGACCACCATTCAATGACCCTGTATTAAATCCAGCAGACCCAAGAATGAATGCCAATATTTATTTACTTATTGATTCTAGCTGTCCTGGAGCAGCTGGACCTACAACAGGAAATTATTGTAACACGGCCTCCCCAACACCTACATGCACTGTTAGTGGAGCAACTTGTACAACTGACAATGACTGTGGAGATGCATGCATATTAGGAACTTGTAGCAGAACAGGTGTATCTTGTTCATCTGCTAATGATTGTGGAGCAAATGCATGCATGCAAGTGTATCACTACATCGATGATATTTCATTGACAGCAACATCTGTAGATTACACACATGAGTCAAAGAATTTCAATGTAGGAACTCTTGCCGTCCAAGCTACACAAACAGACACTGCAAACTTTTTCTGTCCTGATGTAGGTACCTTATCTTTCACAGCAACAGCAGATAAAAACAATGTTGTGAATGAAATAAGTAATCAGAATAACGTTGATAACATGGTTGTCTCTTGTCAGCCAGGACCTGATCTAGCTATTGATAGTATTACTTTTGATCCTCCATCTGCCAAGATAGGAGAACAAGTAACAATTACTGTTCATACAAAAAATTATGGTGACGGAAGTGCCGGAACATCTATGACAGGTCTTGCAGCTACTGTAGGTTCACCAGTTCCAACATCTGGTTCTGTGGGTAGTCTAGCTGCAGGAGCAGGACCAGTATCCCAATCATTTTCATACACATGCTCGAATGTGGGCACAGTAGATTTCACAGCAACAGCTGACGTAAACAGTGTTATTACAGAAACAAATGAAAATAACAATATATACCCAGAACAATTTAGTTGTTTAACAAATGAACCTGATTATATAATATCATCAATTAGTTTTAGTGATAATACTCCTGTAGTTGAAGATACCGTAACAGTTACTGTAAACACTAAAAACATAGGAGCTTCAACAACCTCCCAATCATTTACTGGTATAAGAGGTGATGCCGGAGCTGATTTCAATGTAACTCCTTTAGGCGAAAATGAAATCAATGTAATCACATTTGATTTCACATGCTTAACTGGCGGTGCAAAAACAATAAGAGCTGAAGCAGATATCTATACTCAAATAACCGAAGCTGATGAAACTAACAACATTTTAGAAAGAACACTCAACTGTGGCTCAGCACCTGATCTTATTGTAGAAAGTGTAAGATTTACTAAAACAAATCCATATGCAGGAGAAGCCATTACAGTTAACATACGCATAAGAAATGCAGGAACAGGACCATCAGCAGTCTCTTCACCAACCAAAATATTAAAACCTAACGGCGGAACTCTTTTCATGAATGTGAATCCGTTAACAGCAGGTAATAGTCAAACATTAACAATTCCATGGACATGTCCTTCTCAAGGAAGCCACACATTTACAGTAACAGCAGATGACGGAAACCCAAACGCAGAATCTGATGAAACTAATAATATTGGACAAGGAACAGTTAATTGTGGAGCTGCTGGACCAGATCTTGTAGTTTCTGTAATTGCAAACCAAAATTCTGGATCAAGCTTCGGTACTGTAACAGTTAGAACAAAGAACATTGGACCACAAACAGCCCTTGAATCACAAACAGAACTTGTTGGAAAGAACTCCTTTAGTATCCCTTCATTATCTCCTGGTCAAGTATACACAAACACATATGGTTACAAATGTGCAAGAAACCAGCAACTCAGATTCACAGCAATAGCTGATAGTTATGACCAAGTATCAGAAATGAGCGAGACAAATAACAGAGCAACTTCTCTAAATGTATGTAATCAATTCTCTCCTGGAGACTCAGGAACTCCTGTAGCATTCTTCCAGTATGTAGTTGATGACTTTGCAACTCCAGGATCACCAGTAAACCTATTAGGCCTTTCAGGTGTGGTTCTTGTGGCAATAATCATTGTAGGTGGTTTATTCTACACAGGAAGAAGAAATAAAGGAACAAGATCCAAAGATTTAGTTATTGGTTCTTAATTTTCTAAAACTTTAATATTCTAAAAACAAAGTAAGAATATGGATATACAAACACGATTAGATTTGATAAGGGGTGTAGGAGAAGAGATAATCACAGCTACAGAGCTTCATCATCTACTAGAAACTAAGACACATCCTCATGCTTATGATGGATTTGAACCATCTGGCCTAGCTCATCTACCTTTTGGTGTGTTTAGACCTTTACTTTTGAAAGACTTACTCAAAGCTGGAGTGAAATTTACGTTATACTTAGCAGACTACTT
Source organism: Candidatus Aenigmatarchaeota archaeon (assembly GCA_043824495.1). Taxonomy (GTDB): domain Archaea; phylum Aenigmatarchaeota; class Aenigmatarchaeia; order QMZP01; family QMZP01; genus JBDRNB01. Next base: position 29,310 of record JBDRSV010000025.1, read on the forward strand.
TGCATGGATAAACAAGAAAATGGGCGGAGACTTAGAGAAGATACGTAAGGTTGGCGAATATTTCATAGAGGTATGGAAAGCAGCTGGTGTAGATACCACCAAAGTTAAGTTTGTCTGGAACAGTGAAGTGATGGACAAAGAATACTGGAAAAAGGTTCTTCTAATATCTAAGAACACATCCCTCAAGAGAACTACGAGAGCACTCACTATTATGGGAAGAAAGGAGGGAGAACTCCAGGAAACAGCACAGTACTTCTATCCTATGATGCAAACTGCAGACATATTTCACTTGAAGGCTGATATTTGCCAACTTGGGTTAGATCAGAGAAGAGCAAATATGCTTGCTCGTGAGGTTGGACCTAAATTAGGTTGGCATAAACCTGTTGTAGTGAGTCATCATATGCTTATGGGATTAGAGGGAGCAAAAACTCCTGAAGGTTATGAAACAGATGCAGTCTATGACGCAGAAATTAGCTCAAAGATGAGTAAGAGTAAGCCTTCATCAGCTATATTTGTACATGATTCCACGGAAGAAATCAAGAAAAAAATCTCTGGAGCTTATTGTTCACCTAAAGACGTGATAAACAATCCAATGCTTGACTACTCTAAACACTTAATTCTTAGAAAGTTCGGACAGATGGAAATCAAGAGAGACAAGAAATTTGGCGGGGATTTATTCTTTGAGAAATACGAAGACTTAGAAAAGATATTCTTAGAGGGTAAGCTACATCCAATGGATTTAAAGAACACAGTAGCAGATTACTTAGATCAAATGATCTCACCAGTAAGAACACATTTCACTAAAACAAAGAAAGCCAGAGATCTTGTAGAATTTGTGAAGAAACAAGAAATCACTCGTTAGCTGATTTGATTTCTTTTGCTAGCTTCTTAAGTTCTTTTATATCAACTTGAGTTCCCATCTGCGTTGTTATATAACCAGGATACTTCTTAAAAAATACTCTGTCTTTAGCCAGCATCTCGTGAAATTTGTCTTCTAATCCATGCATTGGGTATAGTTTGATATGAGCATGATTAACTCCCATTCCTTCCATAACCATTGAAACTCTTTGGACTTTCAATCCTTTCTCCATAATCCTAGCAACTGTTTTAGATGCAATCATAAGATCGTCATAAGCTTTATCAGGTATGTCAAACGCATACGAATCATAGTGTTTCTTTGTTATCAGAACTACCATTCCTTTGGTATTAGGATAGAGGTCTAGTAAAGCAATATGCTCTTCATCTTCCCATACACTCACTGACTCCAATTCTTCCTTCACAATCTTACAGAATACACAATCCATAGAATCAGTTCCTTATCACTTTCACGCTAATTATCTTCTGTTTTGAAACCTTGTCAATCTCTAGGATAGCATTTTTTAGTTTTATTCTTTCTCCTTTCTTTGGTATTCTCTGCAATTTATGTTCTATGTAACCAGCTATAGTATCAAAATGTCCTGTATCTATTCCTAGACTCAGAATTTTGTTCACTTCTTGCACAGAAGCTTGAGCATCTATTCTTGTCGTCTTCTCATTTATTTTCTTTATATGAATGCTACGCCTCTTGCTTTTGTCAAAAATCTCACCCACAATTTCTTCTAGAATATCATCAAGTGTCACCATTCCCGATACATTTCCAAATTCATCGACTACTATAGCTAAAGGAACATCTTTTCCTTCAAGTTCTGTTAATAAATCGTCTATTTCTTTGGATTCTGGGACAAATGGGACCGGTTTTGAAAGAGTTTTTACCTTTACATCAACTCTTTTATTTTTCACAAACCTCAAAACATCATCAATATCAACAACCCCAATTATATTATCTTTATTTTTTTCGTATATAGGATATCTAGAAAATGGAGATTTGACAACAAAATCCAACACTTCCTTCAGTTTACTATCTCCATCAAGCATCTCTATTTCAGACTTCCTCGTCATCACTTCCGTCACTCTGGTATCTTCAAACTCTATCATATTATGCATCATTTCAGCAGCTTCTCTACTGAGAATTCCTTCTTCCTTACCCATCGTAACAATTGTTTTCAACTCTTCTTCAGAAAGATCTTTCTCTTTCTTTGATCCAAGACGCTTGGACATTGCTCTTGATATAAGTTCAAAGAATTTCACAAGTGGCCATAAAATCTTGGATAGGATTTCAATTGGTCTTGCAACCTTTAGGGACATCCTTTCTGCATTCTGTGTTGCGAATGTTTTAGGTGTTATTTCACCGAACACCAGGATTAGGAATGTCATAACGCCTGTGGCTATTCCTATACCATTTGATCCGAACATTTCTGTGAATATAACTGTTGCTAAGGACGCAGCTCCTATATTCACTAGATTGTTTCCTATGAGAACTGTAATGAGCAATTTGTGTGGATTATTTTTAACACGAAATAAAGCCTCAGCTCCCTTCTTTTTCTGCTTTAGAAGAGATTTGACTTTCATCATGCTGACAGACATTAAAGCGGTTTCTACTCCGGAGAAGAGCGCGGAGAGTCCTATTAATATTATTAAAATGATTATCTGAATTTCCATTTTATATCTAATAATAAATTTGTGAAGATTCTATATATGTGTTAAAACAAGCATCAAGAACTCATTTTATTCTTATGGGAATGTTTTGGGCATTAATATATAAAATGAAGCTTACATAATTATAGATAATGTCAACAATAATAGCACATGTCACAGGTATTTACCCGTATTCACGTAAACATTCTTTAGCTGCACGTCGTTTTGGAAGAGGAAGTATAAGCAAAGAAGATCTCCTTAAAATCCAAGTAGAAGATTCTCGGCTGTTTGTTTCTAAACAAAAAGAACTTGGATTAGATTTTGTTTCTGATGGACAATTCTTATGGATGGATTATGCAAGACCATTCGCTCTCACTAACAATAGAATAGCAGAAGAAAACCTTGAAATGGTGAGAAGATCTGATACTAACACGTTTATCCGAAGACCAAAAGTTGATGAATTAAACGAATTGAAGAATATAGACTTGAAGAATTTCATGCTTCCTATAGAAATAGAGAATAGGAGTCTGAAGGTTTATGGACCTTATACATTCTCTAAATTAGCTGTTTTTAATGGATTTTCCACTGAAAAAATTATGGAGATTCATGCAGAAGCATTAGCCAAAACTGTCAATGATCTTAATTTAAGTTATCTAGAAATTGCAGAACCAGCATTAGTCGAGCACCTTCCTACAAAAGATTTATTAGAACAAACAAAGAGCTGCATTGAAACAATTACTAAAGATTTGAATGGAACAGAAACTAATCTCAGTTTACCTTTCAATTCACCCCAACCAATATGGGAAAATATTCTAGACTTTCCAGTCAAAGGTTTGACCGTGGATATGAGATCAAGAGATTACTTCAACATCATACCACAAGCCGAAGAAATTGTTTCAAATCATAATTTCATTTTTGACTATGACATACAAAAGAAACTCGTTCTTGGATGTGTAAATGGAAGAAATGGTGGATTAACTCCAGGTATGGGATTAGAGACATCAGAATGGATAGTTCAAGTAGTCAATCTTGTAAAAGACAAGACTTCTACTCCTCTAGGAATAACATTTAGTGCAGATGAGGTTCTTGTTCCAAGAAAAGTAGCTGATAAGAAATTAGAAAGCATAGCAAAAGCTAAACAGATTTTAGGAGGCGGATAAATGTCTAATGTGAGATTACTGGAACCAATGGAAGTTGGAAGTTTGAGAATACCTGATTGGGTTCAAACTCTTCATGGTAAAGCTAACTTCACTCCTGATAAATTAACCAAGACTTTACAAGAAATTGAAGCATGGGAAGAAGGAACTGGAGCAAACGGAGAAGCTACAAGATTAAAAGAACTATTAAACAATCCAGGATCGAATGGCTGGAAACAAGAAACTTTAATAGAATCTTTAAGATTCCCTGTTATGTTTTTCAAAGCAGCTGGTTTACACGTATTCTCTCCTAGTGGTGAGTGGAGACTAGTACCTGGAGACATGTACAAGTATGAAATACACCAAGTAGAAGGAATAGACCTAAGCGGAGAATATACAAGAGCTTTTGATAATAGAATATATGAACCTGGAATAATAACTGGAAAAATAGGTTTGAAACAAATGTTCCCTAATGATGAGATAAATATAGCAAGAAAATACATGGCTCCTGAAGATAAGATTAAGTTTGCTTTCTCAGGTCCTTTAACTCAGGTTTTCTGGTCATTAAATGAATATTATAGAGATGTAAGAGAAGCTGTTCTAGATTACGCAGAAAATGTAATCAGACCAAATATAATTGATTTGATTAAACGCGGAGTTGAGATTATACAAATAGATGAACCACAAGTCCACCAACTTGGAGCTAAACTATGCGCAGAAGCATTCAATGTTGCAACCAAGAGTCTAGATGCAGAATTCTATATACACATGTGCTTCGGGGATTATAGAAATGAAATCTTCCCTGATATAATGGAAGCCAAGAACTGTAAATTATTTTCACTGGAGTTATCTAATGGTGACAGCTGGAACACAGAGGGTAATAGACCTGGATATGAATTCTTAAAAGACTTTTCTGAGTATAATGATGGTCGTATGATTGGTGTTGGCTTATTTGATATACACAATCCAAAAATTGAATCAGTTGAATTGCAAAGAGCTAGATTAGAAACCGCCATTAAATTTTTGAAAGATCCTAAATTTGCTCAACCATGGCCCGATTGTGGAGGAAGACAATTACATCCATTCAATTCATATCTACCAAAACTAAAAAACATGGTTCAAGCAGCTGATCAAGTTAGATCACAATTTGAAAATTAATTATGGACATGAAGACAGATTCTGAAATCTTGATAAGTTACGAGATTAAGGTACCTGGGATAAGATCTACACAAGAGAAGGTAGATAATATAATAATACAATTATCAGAAAAGATCAAAGAGAATGATTTCATTCAATTCATAAACATACCAGAAATAATCGAAGAGAACTGGAAAGGGGATTCTTATTATAGATCAGTCGATGTTGTCAGTCTAGGCGACAAAATACAGAAAGTCACACAAAAAGAAATAATAATTAATAAAATTGTTGGTCACATAGAAAAAGATATTTTCCAGGATTTTTTGAGAGAGACAAAAGAAAAAGGAATACAAAACATTGTTCTTGTTGGTCCGACAAATGACGCTTTTAGCTATCCTGGACCATCAATTCCAGAAGCAAACAATGAAGCAGCTAACTCGGGTATCATAGTAGGAAATATCTGCATACCAGATAGAAACAATGAAGCTGATAGAATGTTCAAGAAAACAGAGTGTGGGTGCTCTTTTTTCACAACACAAGTTCTTTTTGAAGAAGAGAACATGAATAATGTCCTGAAAGAATATGATAAGTTATGCAAAGAAAACAGAATAAAGCCAGCTAGAATATTTCTTTGTTTTGCAACAATCGCTGATGAATATGATATTGACTTTTTCAAATGGCTAGGTGTGGTAATACCAGAAAAAACAGAACAAGAACTAAGAGAATCAACTGACATGAACGAATACTCCATCAAAAAACTCAGAGAAACATATGAAAACAATCTGAAGTTCAAGAAGGAAAACAAGATAGAAGTTCCACTAGGTCTTAACATAGCTCAGGTTTCTATACACAATTTTGATATTTCATTTAAGTTAGCAAGAGAATTGTTTCAAGTTAAGTTATGAAATATGAAGAAGCTATAGATTATCTCTATCACCTACCCATATTCTTGGGTGATCGTGGTCTAGAGATGATGAAAGAAGGATTAAAGAAATTTGGCAACCCAGAGAAAGAACTAAAAATAATTCACATAACAGGAACCAATGGGAAAGGTTCTGTTGGGGCAATGATCCAATCTATTCTACAAGACGCTGGATATAAAGTAGGTTTCTTTACATCACCACATCTTATCACACTAAGAGAAAGAATTAGAATAAACAATAGACTTATTTCAGAACAAGAGTTAGTCGACCTCTTCTTGAAAGTGAAAGAGAAAATGCCGGAAATGAAATTCTTTGAATTCGTAACTCTAATGTCCATAATCTATTTCAGCGAACAAAAAGTAGATTACGTAATACTAGAAGTTGGGTGTGGAGGAACAATGGACGCCACTAACATCTCCGACACTCCAGTTATTTCAGTTATAACTAATGTTGGATTAGATCATACTCACATACTCGGTGAAACAGTTGAGGAGATTGCAAAGGATAAATCAGGAATAATCAAACAAGGAGTGCCTGTAGTAACCGCAGCAAAGAAACCAGAAATTTTAGAAATAATAAAAAGCATTGCTCAAAAAAAAGATGCTAAACTTATTCAAGCATCTCCAAGTGATTATGAAACAAATCTTCTCGGAGATTTCCAGAGAATAAATACAGGAATAGCTGTAGCAACTACAAAAGAGATCGGAATAAAAGACGAGAATATAAGAGATGGTTTGAAGCATGTACAATGGCCTGGTCGTTTACAATATTTAGAAAAGGATTTCCTTGTGGACGGAGCACATAACGTAGAAGGTTTAGAAGTTCTGAAAAAATACATAGACTCTCTAGACCGCGAAGTTATAATCATTTTCGGATTCTCAGGTAAAAGAAATGCAAAAGAATTGATGAAACATTTTCCAAAAAACAAACATTTAATTTTCACTCAATCAGAATCAGCATTGGTAGACATGGGACAAAAGAAAGGCCTAGATCCTGATTCAGTAGATGTAGACTGCAAAAAGATCAAGGATTTCAGAAAAGCAATAGAATATGCAAGATCACTTCAGAAAAACGGAGAATTAATTCTCGTCACAGGATCCATCTACCTCGTCGGGGATGTGATGAAAGAACTTGGGGCTTCAGTAGAGTAATTAAATAAGATTAATTGGTTTGCCTTTTATCCAAGTTTCTATGTTATCAATCATTATATCATTTGCGTGTCTGCGTTCTGCGTCTGTGTTCCATGAAATATGTGGTGTTACAAGAATTTTAGGGTGTTCTAAGAGCGTTTTATATGCTGGTTCATTAACATCACCCACTTCAGCACTAGCTGCATCATCTGCTGCACCAGATAAAATTTCTTTATCAAGAGCCTCTTTAAGTGCTTCTATGTCATAGACTTGAGATTTTGAAATTGATACAAAGAATGCTCCTTTCTTAAGAGAAAAGAAGAAGTCTCTATTAAGCACTTCCATAGTAGATGAATTTACACTTAGACAATTTACAACAGTATCAGCATCTTTTACAGATTCCAATAAATCATCTCCACGTCTAAAGAACCTAACTTTCATACCAAGACTATCACATATTTTTCCTAATTGTTTACCAATGAAACCAGCGCCTAAAATAGTAATTTTCTTATCATATAAACTTGTTGCAGCTTTCAAGACCTCATCTCTTGATGGGTTTTTTGTTCTAGTCAATTCAAGTAAACGTCTGAAATGAATTAACATCATTGCAACAATCCATTCTGAAACAGGCTCTTTGTTGCAACCTGGTGAATTGGAAATAGTTATATTTCTTTCATTGAGCTTTTTTTTATCCAAAAACTCAACACCAACAAAAGGTAATGAGATGAATACATCTTTTAATTCATATACCTTATCTGACCTCAACCCAAAAATACCTGAACATATTATATCAGCTCCTCTACATCTCTCTAACCACTCATCAGGGGATTTAAGAAGTTCATTATGATAAACAACATCACCTAACGATTCCAAGCGCTTTTTTTGATCATTATATAAATTCAGATCTTTTGTTAGTGCTATTTTTGGTTTCATATAACTCAATAAAATCTAAAATGTTTACACAATTCTAGAACTTCTTGTTTGATCTTGTTCTTTAATTCTGAATTGTCACGATCATTGACTACTTTTGCTATCCACTCACCAACTTGTTTCATTTCAGATTCTTTCATTCCAATTGTTGTGAGAATTGGTGTACCGAGGCGCAGGCCAGATGGTTTGAATGGTGTACTTGGATCATAAGGTATTGCATTACAGTTTAACACTATTCCAGCTTCTTCTAGAGCTACTGCAACTGGACGACCTAAACCAACTCCCATTGGAGTGAGATCCATGAGTATTAGATGATTATCTGTTCCGTTTGAGACTAATTTGAGACCTTGTGACATCAGTTCTTCTGCTAGAGCTTTCGCGTTTTTTACAATCTGATGAGCATAATCTTTGAATTCTGGCTGTAAAGCTTCTTCAAAAGCAATTGCCTTGCCCGCTATTACATGGTTATGAGGACCCCCTTGAAGCCCCGGAAATACAGATTTATCCATTCTTGATGCAAGATTTTTGATTCTCTTTGTTTGCTTTTCGTCTAAACCTTCTGTGTTTGCAAGTCTATCTTCTTTCTTGCACATAATTATTCCACCTCTAGGTCCACGTAGGGTTTTATGTGTAGTTGTCATGACCACGTCAGTGAATGGAAATGGAGATGGATGTGATCCACCTGCTACTAATCCAGCAATGTGAGATATATCTGCAAAGCTGTAAGCCCCGACTTCTTCTGATATTTCGTGAAACTCTTTGAATGGGATTGTCCTTGGATAAGCTGTATATCCACTAATGATCATTTTTGGTTTTTCTTCTAGAGCTATTTTTCTGATTTGATCCATATCTAGAAGACCTGTTTCTTTGTCAACAAAGTAAGGAATTGGAGTGTAATAAGTTCCTGAGAAATTAACATGACTTCCATGTGTGAGATGGCCTCCCATGTCTAATCTCATACCCATGAACTTTGCTCCTGGTTTAAGTAGAGTGAAGAAAACTGCTAAGTTGGCTGGGCTTCCAGAATTAGGTTGAACATTCACATGTTCTGCCCCGAAAAGTTTCTGAGCACGTTCAATTGCAAGCAGTTCTACTTGATCTACAAATTCATTACCTTGATAATACCTTTTCAGAGGATATCCTTCAGAATATTTGTTAGCTAGAACAGATCCTGTTGCTTCCAGTACAGCTTTACTTGCATAATTCTCAGACGGTATTAGATTAATAGTTGTAGAGAGACGCTCTCTTTCTTTCTCTATATACTCGAAAACTTTGTCCATTACATCAATCTTGTTTCTTATATTTTTATATTTAAGTCATGAAATATTCCTAAAATTAATAAGGATCAAAAAGCAAATAACAGTAATTGGTGATTCTCTTGGATGAAGTTAAGTCCAGATTGTTTTCGGGTACAATATTCAGTTTCTTTAAGATAACCTTAATGGCATTTGCAATGCTCATACCCACTATATACTTCTCCTCCTTGGAAATATCTATAGTTGTTTATGCTTTCTTACTCTCTATTGGAGATGTTTTCTCATTTATCATGAAACCTATTGTGGGTGCTTTGACTGACAAGCATGGAGAGAGAAGATACATGATAATTGGTGGAATAATATTCTTTGTCTCACTTTTCTTAATAGGATTTACAACAGACATTGTTTGGTTGGCTATTCTCAAGATAATTGGTGGGGTTTCAAGCGCTTTGGTTTTTGTTATCATAATAATCTACTCACTTAGACTGGTTAAAGATAAACCAGATAGTAAAGTTGGATTCTTCACTGGTCTTGGTAATCTGGGTTGGGTAATTGGTTTGTTTATACCTGGATTATTCGTAGACTCTTTTGGCATTCAGCCAGCATTTTATCTTATCTTTGCTGTCGGTGTGTTATGGATTATTTTTATGTTTAGATTTGCAAAGAAGAAGGAGACTAAACATTCAGTCAGACCATCATTTTCTTTCTTAAAGAAAATACCACATCTTGTTATATTAAAATCAATGGATCTCGCAATGTTTTCTGCATTCCTATTCTTCTTCACAAGATACGCACTACAAACTCTAGGATTATCTGGTGCAGTTATTTCATCTGTTGTTGTAGCTGAAGTTATAATATTTGCTCTTAGCAACATTCTTGTTGGGAAGATATCAAATAAGAATAGGAGAAAATACTGGATACCAGCTGGTATAATATTCCATCTTTTAGCAGCAACTACAATGTTCTTCGCATTTGATTTGATGCATTACTATCTTGTTGGTGTGTTCATAGGATTAGCTGGAGGATTTGTTGATGTCTGGATATTCTCCAACATAAGTGAAAAATTTGAAAGTGAAGAAAAAGGTAAAGTTATTGGAACATTTGGTTGGAGTTATGACTTTGCAACAATACTGGGAGCTCAAGTTCCTTTGATATTCATACTCCTCAATTTAGGCACATTCACAGCACTGTTCGTCTTCCCAATAGTAATGTTGATCACATTTGCTGTGTTAAAAGCTAAAACATAGATAGTTTATCTTTCTTCCTTCTTCTAGGTGTCTTTTTTCATAAAATGTTTTGATGTTTAGAACAGGGTCTGGTTCTATTTTGTAGAGATCTCTTATCTCTTCTATGATTTCCATTTTTTCTTTTTTCACTGTTTCAATTGAATAATCAAATAGCTTGGTGTCATCTGTTTTCAGATGTATTTTT
>JBDRSV010000026.1:0-43381 GCA_043824495.1 Candidatus Aenigmatarchaeota archaeon
TATAAATTTTTAATATTAAACTTTCCATACGAAACTTGGGTGTCTGGGAGCAGTAGTTCCGAATGTCAAAATCTGGCAATCAGCTTTTTTAACATGTAGCGCAATATATATTATGATCAGTAGGCACGTCAGTCCGAAGGAGCAGAAGATTCGGCACATCATAGATTTGGCAATCGGAATACCAAGCATTATTAGGATGTGTGAACGTGGTGCCAGTGTGGTGATAGAAAACAAGTTTGATCCCCTCCTCAATAAGCTAATCCCGGTTAAGAGCAAAATAGACCTAGATAAAATAAGGGAGGAGTTCTGTCGCTGGGCAGAAAGCAACATAAAACAATGCAAAAGTAAAGAAGTGCGGCTCGTCTCATGGGGACAGGCCGCAAAAATATTTGACGTGGGGCTTAAGGTGTGTGTTTACTATTGCCATCTACCTGACAACAACACAGCGAATCGAATATCACCATTTCTCAACTGCCCCATTGACGAGCAGATACAGAGTGTGTTGGTGAGAAACGGACTTCTGGATAAGAACACCAGGCTTAAAAAAATGGGAAAGGAACACTATGAAAAAATACAGTACGCCGTTAGGGAAGATATGAAAACACTTGTTGGTGTGCGCCACCCAATCGAATATGACGAAGTGAACTGGGAACCAGAAAAATTCTTAAAGGTGAGTAAATAAGATGGTAATTAGTTTTTTAATTATAAACACTTTAGTAAATCATGGTAGTTGATAACGAACTCTACAAAGAGCTTCTAACCTTTTGTGATAAAATAAAGGAACAACAGAGGTTTAGATTCGAATCCAATATAATGTTCTCTAATTTGAACGAGAAGTGTTATACTGAAATGTTTCTAAACAGGAAAACACCAACAAGGCCGCTCGTCTTTAAAGACGGACCAATAACAGAACTAAAAACACTTTGTTCAGAATGTGCTAGATTTCATATGACAAGAAGGAATGAGATGATAAAGGGGTTTGATATACAACACGGGCACTGGTTTGAAGATGCTTTCAGAGATTTCTTACGTAGCAAAAACATCGAAACGAAAAAAAGAGGATTCCCATTTCCTGATATAGAAGTAATAAAAAACAATAACCCAGTGGCGTATTTTGAACTCAAATATATTAGATCGCCGTTCATTTATGCTAACAGTAAAGTGGATAATAGTAGATGGTGTTACGAATGTTCTCTAACTTTGGATATTGGGGAAAAGCTTACGAAACAGAGAAACAAAATAGAGGACGAGCTGCTTTCAGCTAATATTCCTGTTTTTTATGTTTGGTGGTTTGATGCTCCATGTATAAAGGGAATATTTTTCATGACAGCAGAAGAGGTGTTTGATTTTTGGGATAGTGTTGGAACATCCCACGAGAGAAAAGAAAGACTTGGTGACGCCGAAGCTAAACAGGAAAGAGGCAAGATTTACCCACCGCTATTGGAAATGAAGGGGTTGGACAAGTTTATTAAAACTATCTCTAAATCTTAATAGATGTTCAAAATTAAAAGGAAGACCGGACAAATTAGGTCTGGTTCCCTGGAGATTGGTAACAAAAAAACAGAAACTCCATGTTTCTTTGCGACATCAGATTTTGGAGGTGGTGGCACCAACGTAAGTAGACTTCTCGTTTATTCTGATCTCTTTCGTAACAGTAAATCTCAATTGTTGATGAATTATTATTATCTTGATATCAACTCAGATTCAACACCAAGATTTGATACGAATCTGATAAGAATTCTTTCAGAGTTCAAAAACATAAATAGTTTTATTCAGTATGTTAAAAAAGAATATCTGGAGTCCGCATCAAAAAAAGCAATTAAAAATTACAAATATGAAAAGGAAACCGTATGGCTACCAATAATATTACTTGATTCTGGTTCTGGAAACATTCTGAGGGGTAAGATCAAAGGAGGAGAGCTCACAACAGAGAATTACAAAAACAAATATAAGAAACTAATAGACGATTACTTTAGCTTTTCAATATCAAACAAATTTGACATAATTATTGCTATGGACTTTGCTGGTAAAAACACATTGAAAGCCGGAGAAATGAAAGACAAAGAATATGTTTCTAACGTTGTTAAATTTAGCGGCAATGAATACAACTTTGAATTACTTAGATTGACACTAGATTACATGAAAGAAAACAAAACAACAATAAACGTATTAGCACCAATTCACGGTAACAATCCCAGAGAATACGAAGAGTATATTAAGAAAATATTATCAATGGAGAGAAAAGAGAAAATTAGTTTTTCTGGTTTCGCTATTGGTGGATTAGGTAATCCAAATCAAATAAACAAAAAGGTATGGGATATCCCAGATAACGTGAATGGGAAGATAAAAGCTGCATTATATCTATTGAAAATTAGTTCAATAATAAGAAATATTCTAAATGAAAACAGTGATGATAGAACTATTCATATACTGGGTTCTGCCTCTCATTACAATTTGATACCACTGATTTATTCTGGTTGTGATACTTTTGATTGTCATAGTGCGTGGAGAAGAGCTTCAGATGGAAATCAAATATCAAAAGAGTGTGTTTTCGATGAAAGTAAAATTAAAGAGCATGAAACCGCAGGAGAAAACATAAGCTTTTCAAAAGTACTTGTTTCGCTCTTAGATTCGAATCTAAATGTTATAACAGAGAATAAGAACAAGTTTTTGGAGTTTGTAAACATCAACAAATATGATTTTAAATGCGACTGTTTTGTGTGTAACAATATTGGTTTTGATGTAGTAAAAAAGTTGTATTGTGGAAATACAGAAGAAAATTATTATGCGAAAATATTGATATATCTTCACAATATTATTCAGTATGATTTTATTTGTGAAAGGATGAGGGTGTTCAAAGATGAAAGATCCTTCAAAGAATTTATAGAATCCATACCAGAATGCCAATTCAAAAAAAACATGATAGATATACTATTTCCAGAATGATTTATTCAAATACATCTTTAACTGTTTTTTGTGATGTTTCATTATCAATTCTTTGTATTATCATTTTTTTAAATTTATTATCAAGCTCGTAACCTATAGAATTCCTCTCAAGTCTTTTTGCTGCAATTAATGTTGTTCCTGATCCAACAAAGGGATCTAAAACCCAATCATTCTTATTGGTTGACATTTTTATTATTCTTTCAATCATCGTAACAGGATAAACACAAGGATGATTTTCAATACCTAATCTTTTTTTGGTAACATTATTTACTCTATCAAAATACCAAACATCAGTTGGATTTCTTCCTGCCTTGGTATCAAATCTTTTATCCCTCTTGGTTATACATGGAATTTTAACATCTTTCAAATTGAAAACATAATTATTAATGTCTTTTACAAACCAAAGAACTGCTTCCCATCGACCGCTAAGTCTATTTATACAATTCTGCATATTATTGAAATGCCAAACGATTTTATTTCTCAAATAAAATCCGTTTTTTTTCCCAAGTTCCCATGCTATGCTATCAAGAGGTATAATTTCCTTTGTCTTTTTGTTTGGTATTGGACTTACATTTAAGAAGAAACTACCATCATCAGTAAGTACCCTATGAACTTCTTTCATTGTCGTGTTTATAAGGGCCTTCCATTCTTCTAAATGCACATCATCAGAATACATTCCATAATTTTTTTTGAGATTATATGGTGGTGATGTCACAACCATTCTAATCGTGTTTGATTTTATTTTTTTCATTAATTTTCTACAGTCCCCAAAATCATATTTGGTTTTAACCATTTTTATGACCTCCGCGTTTAATAAAATCTAGTAAAGTTTTATTATCCATGTGGAAATAAAAATCGCGTACATCTTTAGATTTTCTTTTCTTTCTATGACTCGAAGCTTTCAGCCTATCTTCGGCAATTTTGACATAATCTTTATTTGTATCATAACCTATGAAATTTCTATTCAAATCTTTAGCTACTCTAGCAGTGGTTCCACTTCCAATAAAAGGATCTAAAACAACATCATTTTCGTTCGATGCGACCTTTATTATTCGTTCTATCATTTCTTCAGGATATTGCGCTGGATGTATAGTTCTTTCTGGATAATTTCCACTTATCATTTGCATGTACCAAACATCAGTTGGATTTTTCAATTGGCTCTTGAATCTATCCGGTCTATAATTTAGTGCTGGTATTTTCACATCATCTAAATTGTATGTATAATTATCTTTGTTTTTAGTAAACCAAAAAATATATTCATATCTTGGTGAAAATCTCTTATTAGTTGAACCTCCCCAATCAAAATTCCAAATTATTATATTTTTCAAATGCATATCTTCGAAAAAATCTGTTATCCAGAAAGGAGGCAATATTACACCATTTTTATATCTGTTTTTGATATTTATCCATATAGAACCATCATCTTTTAAAACCCTTTTACATTCTTGGAATACTTTAGACAAAAGTTTCAAATATTCTCCTTCAGATAGTTTATCTTCATATTTCACTCCTTTACTTGTTATTGCTTTACCATTCTTGTGATTATTCCCATAATGAACACCAATATTATATGGTGGTGAAGTTACCACTAGAGATATAATTTTATCTTCTATTTCTGACATTTCTTCTGAACTTTTACAATATAATTTATTTACTTCCATTCCTTTCACCCCACACATCCATAAGTCTAAGTATTGCTTTCTCAAGCGTAACACGTTCATCCGAAGACTGTTGGATTTCACCCATTATGCGCAGAAGCCGGCTGTGAGTCTTTCTATGTACTTTGATGAGTTTACTATCTGCCATAAGTATACTTAGTAGTAAAAATATATAAAGTTTACTTATTATAATATACTTATGGATAAGCAAATAGTGATCTCGTCGTCAAGCATATCATTATTCCTGGAATGCCCGAGATGCTTCTGGTTGCACAGAGTGAAAGGAATCAAGAGGCCACCTATGATATTCCCGTCGCTGCCGAGTGGCATGGACCGAGTTCTGAAGGAGCATTTCGATGGTCACCGCAGCAAGGGCAGGAAGCCAAAGGAACTGCACGGCAAGTTTACAGGCCATTTATACGCTGATGTGGCCAAATTGAACGAATGGCGCAACAACAGGAAAGGGCTTCGCTATACGGACAAGGACTCTGGCATAGTGCTGATGGGGGCATTGGATGACTTGTTTGTGGCGCCGGACGGGCTATATGCGCCGCTTGATTTCAAGACGAGGGGATTCCCGCTGAAGCCGGATACCCATACATATTATCAGAACCAGATGGACATTTATTCGTTCCTGCTCAAGGCGAACGGTATGCCTCCAGCAGGGTTCGCCATTTTGATATTCTATCATCCGAAGAAGGTTGACGAGAACTGCAACGTGGACTTCCAGCCAGATTGTGTTAAAATAAAGACAAGCGTCGCTGCAGGGAAGAGACTGTTTACAGACGCCATGAAATGCCTGCTACAGAAAAAAGAACCGAAGGCAAGCACAGACTGCCCGTTTTGTGGATGGAATCATTAATATTAATCTAAAATAAATTACTCACATCTTCCCTTAGATTTTCAATCGTTTCTTTTCGCTCTTCTTCTGTGAGTTCTGGGTTTTTTTCTTTGAGCATATTATCCAATTCTTGTATTATGGTTTCTTCCTTAATGCCATTGGGCCTGGCCAAGAACAATGCCAAAAGTTTGCCGTCTTCCGTTAGTTCATATACCTTGTTCTGAGTCCTTTCAATAAATCCTTTTTCCTCAAGTTTTCTTAAACCCTTTAGCACAGTCGATATTTCAATTTCTATTTTGTCCCGGGTTTTTATATCCGCTATTATACCTGAAAGTGTGTTCTTTCCATGTAGAAGACTAATCAATATTTTCTGTCTTTTTTCAGTCAGCAGACTGATATCCTCAGACCCCAGGCTTGGTATCGGCATGCAAAAAATCTTTTCTCTCACCATTTTATCACCTTGAATTGTTATTCATACCATTCAACATATTTAAGTATGCGGCACTAATGTTATTCATACCATTCAACATATTTAAGTATGCGGCACTAATATTTGTTAGTAGAGCTGAAGTTAGTAGCGCGGAATATCATGATAATGTGGACAGGAAAGAGTCCCTACCTTGGTATGGTAGTACAGGGCACTCTCCCTGCAGAGCAACATTATTGTGATCCGCTCAGCCAACTATATGATATATATTGGGCAGTCAGATATATAAAGCTTTTCAGGCGTTTCGATAGCAAGCAGCTTTATTATATGACTGTTCTTATAGGATATATTATATATATAATAGAGAAGTGAGTTCATGACCAAGATTGAATACGGAACCAAATGGGTAGAGTTTAAGATTATCCCACTTGGAGGATTTTGGGCAGTTGTAGTAGGAATTGTAGAAGACCGAAACACCCATACAAGAAAAGTAAGGATAGCAAAAGGAAAAGTGAAGGGTAAAGTGCACAGAGAAGGTGATAAACTGGAATACATACTGGAAAACAAGCTTGATCCCATATCACAAATCAGTAGGTTTAATATCAAAAAGAAATCAGAATGGGAAAAGATCAAAAAATTGGTTGACGAATATATCTCTAAAATAGGTCAGCCAGAACAGGAAAGCATCATTATTACAGAGAAAATATAATAGCCCCGGTAGCGTACCGTCAACGCACCTGTTTTGGTAAACAGGAGAACAGGGTTAGATCCCCTGTCGGGGCTTATTATGTTAACATTGTATTTGATACTTAAAGGTATTATTATGACCATGTAAGATTCATTTCCACCAGACCCAGACGCCCTTGCCTCCAGCGCTGATGCGCTTGCCCTTTATTTTTCCTTCGGCGCGGAGATCAGTTAGCCTGTACATTATTTTGCTCCTGGTGGTTCCTTTCATCTTGCTTTCAATCTCCCTAGTCTCCAGCGGTTCCTCTGAACTCTTTAGTATTTTAAGAATTTTCTGGGAGATATTGTCCATATACAATAATTCTTTTTCTTCATATATAAGCTTATCGGTGGTTGTACCGATAGCTTTAAATATCCCCAGGAGAAATAATAATACATTCATCGGTGAATCTATCGGTGAATATAACCAGAAGGGGAGTTTTGAAGACAGCCCCTCCTGGACGGAGCGAATCATGCGAGATACCAACTCCGCAATGGAGAGTTTGGAGAAGGAGATTAATAAGGCTTTCGACAGCTTCAGCAACAGGCTAAGCATATCAATATCGGAATTCTTGAGAGAGCTTGATGTAACCTCATTGGTTTCGCATATTTTCAGAAACTACAGCGAGCCTTGGAGATATAGGCACAATCCCAAAGCCATGATCAAGGCAACCTTTTTTATGAAGCTGAAGGGATTCAAATTCCAGACACAACTGATAAAACACTTAAATGAAAATATTGGAGATGCGTGGAACCTCGGGTGTGATGTCGGCAGAAGGGAAAAGACAAGGATAGTCAGCAGAAGGGCATTTAACCATTTCATGAACGAGAGGATTACAAAAGACGTGTGGGAACTCATCAATTTCGCGTCCAACTGCATAAAAAAGAAAGCGGTTGAAAGAGGAAAACTGTTTGATTTGCCTTCAGTTGAAAAGGAAAAGAAATGTTCTGACAGGACACATTTCAGGAAGAAGCAGGCAAAAACTATAGAACTATGCAAGCTCATGAGAAAGACAATATATCCGCAGATAAGATTAGAGATAGCCCAAAACTCAGTTTACAAGAAAAAGGATTTTCTGGACCTCATAACACATGTGGCGCTGACTCACGATTTTGCGGAGAACGGTTCTGCAACCATGAAATTGGAAAGGGACAAGACGCCGGATGCGGACACGCTATTATATCACATCAAGAAGTACGGACACAGGAAGGAAGTGGAGGGAATGTTCGAAAGAATATTCGATATGACATTCGAGATGGCCAGAAAATCGGGCTTCCTGAAGAGGCCCGTAGACCTTGCGATAGACTGCACGGACATAATGTATTATGGGGATAGGGAGGACTACATGGTTGTCGGCACGAAGCCGGGAAAGGGGACAAACTACGCCTTCAGATTCGCCACGGTCAATATAGTGGAGAACGGGGAAAGGTACGTCCTTTTCGCTCTCCCCGTGGCTGTGAAGACGAGGAAAGTGGACATTGTTGAAAGATTGCTTAGATACGCCAATGGAAAGGTCAGAATCAAGACACTGTTCATGGACAGGGGGTTCTTCAGCACGGATGTAATAGAGTATCTGAACAGAAAGGGCATAAAGTTCATTATGCCTGCCACGAAGAACTGGAGAATAAAACGCCTTATGGAAAAGGTTGAGACTCCTTACGTTTCTGACTACAAGATGAAAAACCTCTGGATGAAATCAACGACATGGTTCAAGCTTATCATACTCACGAAGGATGGGAACAAATATGCCTTCGCCACGAACACGGAAGTTACGAAGATGTCGGCTGTCCTGCTACCGGAGAAGTACAGTAGGAGATGGG
Organism: Candidatus Aenigmatarchaeota archaeon; assembly: GCA_043824495.1. GTDB lineage: Archaea > Aenigmatarchaeota > Aenigmatarchaeia > QMZP01 > QMZP01 > JBDRNB01. Next base: position 8,420 of record JBDRSV010000026.1, read on the forward strand.
GCATAGAAACGAGTTATCGTGTGAAAGAATGTTTTAGAGCTCGCACAACATCGAAGAATTACATAATCAGATTATTCTATTTTATGTTCTCTATCACTCTTTACAACCTCTGGGTAATCGTGAACGCGATGCTCTGTATGTTCCTCTACGGAAAGAATGGAGAAAAACCGTTGGTGACTGCGAAGATTGTGGGGACACTGCTGATAATGGCAGACATGCCGTAGCAAACTCTAATCTAATTAATTTAAACATGCTTTTCTTATTCTAAGATATATCATTGTCATTTATTTGACGGAGTTCCCGAGCGGTCAAAGGGATCGAACTACCAATTCGATGAATTAGTTTCTTCGTGGGTTCGAATCCCGCCTCCTATTGTCCAGTCAAACCTCTAAAGTTCCACAGGAAATCAAACACTTTCGGAAGTACTGGGGAGATTGATGATATTTAAAATCTGGATCAAAATAATTTTTAGTGTGATAATATGAAAGAATACCCAAATACCACAACAACATTTTTAATTGAGTATGAAGGAAGGTTTTTACTTGTATCTAGGGGGAACAACGAAGAAAACTTCCCAGACACGTGGGCATTTCCTGGCGGGAAGGTGGAAGTAGGAGAAACCGTGGTAGATACAATAAAACGCGAAGTAATGGAAGAAACCGGGTTGGATATAACAGACGATGTTGTTGTGCTTAATACGTACACGTTTAAACAGACGGTTGGGCTTGCATTTTTGGTTAGGGCCAAACATAATAATGTAAGGCTTTCAGACGAGTTATCAGAACACGAGTGGGTATCTACGGAAAACGATCTCAAAAAACACACATGTATACCAGGAATATATAATCATCTAATACATGCTAGAGAAGCACTCGAAAGAGGACAGTTTTATAGTTTGGAAAACATGAATTTAATTGAGTCTAAATATATGAATAAGGACTGATATGAAAATATTAACATTAGCCGATTTCCGTGGTAATATTGAAGCAACGTCAAAATTACTTAACACCCTTGATATGAAAGATATAGGATTGGTATTATGTTCTGGAGATTTTACAGATGCATATAATGTGCCGTATGGGTTTAGTGTTCTAAATATGGGTGAAGTTATAGTGCAAAAAATAGCATCGCTCAAGAAACCATTCTTTTGTGTTCCTGGTAATGTGGATCCATTTGATATTGTTAGCGTGTTTGCTGACTATGGCGCAAACATACACCACCATACAAAAAAAGTAAAGGAATTAGAAATTGCTGGTTGGGGTGGAGCAGTAACGCCGTTTAATACGAATTTCGAACCACCACCAGCGGAAACAAAACAAGGGCTCGAAGATATGGCCAAGAAAATAAAGGGAGAATTCATACTACTGCTTCATGACCCCCCAAAAGATACAAAACTAGATTTATTAGACGGCAAGCACGTCGGTTCTAAGGAAGAAAGAGACTTCATACTAGACAAAAAACCCGTGTTGTGTGTTTCCGGCCACATACACGAAGCCAGAGGAACAGACAAATTGGGTTCTACTATATTGTTCAACCCAGGTTCAGTTTCTGATGGATGTTATGGTATTGTAGATATCACCGGAAAAAAAGTAACATGTGAATTAAAGAAATTCACTTAAGTTTTTTTAATATATCATCAACATTTTCCATTTTACAGATGGCCAAAGGAATGTTTTCTACTTCTGCTATTCTTTTAGCAACATCATCAACCTGATTTAATCCGTGTAGTATAACTAGGCTTGGATGAAGATTTGTTAATTTTAATGCTACCATAGGGCCTCTGCCAGTTGTAACCTTAGTAAAAACCAGAGCTCTTTGCGTTGTCATACCATATAATTTAATCATCTCATTAAACGACAGTTCTGTTATTGCTTTCAAAGAGTCAATTATTGTGTAACCATAAATTTCTTCTGATGATCTGCCCTTTCCGGTCACCATAGTAGCATTTATTTTCTTGCAAAAATCGCTAATAGTTGTGTTTTTTGAAAATTCTTTAATGTCTATTATAGACTCTGATAGTGGTGTGGTGTTTGTGTTTTTGCTGAAGCTTCTTATAACATTGCCGCCTGTTTTCGAATCTATATCAATCAGAGCAATAACATATTTTTTAATAACTTGTATACCAGGAGATTTTCTTCTACCAGATTCATAGTCTGATATAACAGAAGATGTTATTTTGAGTTCGTCTGCTAGTGTTTTCTGAGAGATCTTAAATATGCTTCTCCACTTTCTAATCACATTCTCTGGAGAATCGGCTAATACAATCTCGCCTATAATATCCTTTGCTAGGCTCTCCTTTACAAGAGAGAATTCGTCAATATGGCTAGTCACGTTCGTTAATTGACTTTAGGATATTTAAGCCTTAATTCGTGCGTTTCGATAAATATTAACATCAAAAACAATAACTAACCATGCCGATAAAATCATACCAAAAGGGAGCCAGAGCAGAGAGAGAGCTTACCCATTTCTTAAATAGTCGCGGATTCTCTTGTATTAGAAGTGCATCTAGTGGCGGATTCCTATACCCAGTGGATGTAGTAGCACTCAAGAAGGGTCGCGTGTTATGTTTTGAGATTAAGTCTTGGGCAAAGAAACCAAAACTTGAAAAGAAGAAGTTAGAGCGGTTTAAAGAATGGTGTGAAAGAGCAGACGGTTTCGCTTTTCTAGGGTGGTATAATGAAAATAGGTGGAGATTTCTTACACTTAAAGACGCAGAAGCAGGAAATTATGATGATGATAACTGGATGCAGCTGAATCAACTTCTAGAAATTTTCAATATTTAATCCGAGTCTACATAATGAGGGGTTCCACCAAGAGAAGCTGATTTTTCTATGAGTTGATCATGCAACGCATGTATCTGCGGCTGATCGGCGTTATAAAGAAAAACAGTTCCCCCTCCTCCCATATAGCCAACATTTAAAACCTGACCGCGGTCATTGGTCGGGAACCCCTCGCCAGTAGGGTCTACATAATGATCATTCAGTTCTAATCCAACAATCCCCAGAGCTTTTCGTAGTTGTTCATCACTTGGGAAATAAATACTATCCACTTTCATATCCATCATTTTCTATGTCGACTATATAAAAATAATCCCTAATCTATATGCTCCCGTATTCTCCACGTCCGTTACCATCAATTTTGAAATAACTACTACCTCTTCTACGAATAGCGTCTTTAACAGCTGCCGGATCAAAATCCCCATCAAATGTTATGGGCAGTGAAGTTTCGCTTAATAAAAAAGAAGATCCTGGTGATATATCATCGATAGCTTTTGCAACAGCGCTTGGTGTTGTGTAAACACCCAATTCTACAGAAAGAGGACCATCATCTAAATTACGACCATTCACAAGAACACCATATTGTCCTGGTCTGCCTCGCACCGTGATCCCACTTACAGCAAGGGCAGGAATGGCACCGATATTCCTAAGAACTCTGTATACCCCTGTTTTATTCACAACAATTTCAGTTGCAGGTCCTGACATCTCATTTACTAAAATGGCTGAAAATATATTTAAAAGTCTCTTAAAAATTTCTTCATTTTGTCGAGGGCCTTTTCTATCTTTTCATATGAAGTCGCATAGGAGCAGCGTATAAACCCCTCTCCTCCAGCTCCGAATTCTGTTCCTGGTAGTACAGCAACCTTGGCTTTTTTGAGAAGTTGTTCGCTGAATTCCAGAGATTTCATCCCAAAGGATTCTATTTTGGGAAAAGCATAAAATGCACCCTGGGGCCTCACACATTCCACACCTTCCATCTCGTCCAATCTCTTCACAATCATTTTTCTTCTTCTGTCATACTCCTTTACCATTTTGTCAACGTATCCTTGTGGTCCCTTCAAAGCTTCTATAGCAGCTATTTGTGATATTGTTGGTGTGGATAAGCTTGTGAAGATGTGAACTTTCTTCATAGCTTCTACAAGTTTTTCTGAAGCGATCGCGTAACCAACTCTGAATCCAGGCATTGCGTAACTCTTGGAAAAAGAATGTAATGTGACAACACGGTCTTCCATACCATTGAAAGAACCAATTGATGTGTGCTCAACTCCGTCGTAAATTAATTTCTCATATGCTTCATCTGACATGATTATCAAATCATTTTCCACTGCGAAATCTGCAACCTCTTCCAACATCTTTTTTCTGAATACAACTCCTGTGGGATTGGACGGGGTGTTAATGATTATTGCGCGAGTCTTTTCAGGATTGAATTTTTTATTAAATCTATCAAAATTTGGATGGAAATCGTCTTGTTCGTGAAGTTTCATTTTGATTACTTTTCCACTTAATATTTCTACAGTGGGTTCATACGAAAGAAAACTAGGATCAGGAACTATAACGGATTCTCCGGGATCCATTATGCATAATAATGTGAGTAAAATACCTTCTGTGGAACCTGTGGTAATCATTACATTTTCAGGATTGCATTTAATTTTATTATTTTTCTTGACAGCTTTCACGACAGCTTCTTTCAAATCTTGTCTTCCCCCAACAGGAGAATAATGTGTTTCTTTGTCATCTAACGCTTTCTTCGCAGCTTTGATCACATTAGGAGGAGCATCAAAATCCGGTTCTCCTGGTCCCAGCGAAAGAACACTTTTGTCCTCTTCAGCAAGCTTCAAAAACTTACCAATTGTAAGAATGGGCAAATCTTTTTCTCTGTCAGAGATCACATTTCTAAGCATACTATATTATTCTCATAATAAGTTAAATCTGTAAACTTAATATCAAATAAAAACAAAATTACAATATGAACCAAATGGATTATTTCTTTGATCCGAAGAGTATTGCAGTCATTGGAGCATCTAGAAATCCAAGAAAAATTGGTCATGTGGTTTTTAGAAATTTTATTGATGGTGGATACAAAGGTAAATTATATCCAGTTAATCCGAACGCAGAAATGTTGTTTGGGACTAAAGCATATGCTAAAGTTTCTGATATAAAGGAACCAGTGGATTTAGCTATTATCACAGTTCCGGCAAAGTTTGTAATTCAGGTAATAGAAGACTGTGGTAAAAAGAAAGTTCCATGCGCTGTCATAATTACCAGTGGGTTCAAAGAAATCGGAAACGTCGATTTAGAAAATCAGCTCATTGCAACGCTGAAAAAATATAAAATGAGGGCAATTGGTGTTAATGGTTTAGGAGTTTTCGATGCATATACAGGAGTAGATACATTCTTTTTACCAAGATATAAATTAGAAAGACCAGGAAGGGGAAACATCTCTTTCATCTCACAGTCTGGTGCTACGGGTTCTGTAGTCATGGATTGGATGGGTATGAAAGGATATAAAATCGCAAAATTCATTTCTTACGGAAATGCCACTGATGTTGATGAAGCAGACTTAACAGAATATTTAGCTAACGACAAAAAAACAAATGTTATCTGTGCATATTTCGAGGGTGTGAAAGAAGGAAGAAAATTCTATAATATAACAAGGAGAATTGCAAAGAAAAAACCAATCATTGTTGTTAAAGGTGGTATAACAGAAGAAGGAACTAAGGCAGTGTCTTCTCACACTGGTTCTCTTGCAGGATCTGTAGAAGTCTACAAAGCCGCTTTCAAACAAGCCGGTGTGGTTTTCGCAGAGGGACTAGAAGAGTTATTTGATTATGCTAGAATACTATCAACACAGCCAATTCCAAAAGGAAACAAGGTTCAAATCATAACCGATGGCGGAGGATTTGGTGTTATAGCCGCTGATTGGCTAATAAAAAATGGTCTGCCTCTCGCAATGATGGAGAAAAAGAGTATAGAACGTCTACGAAAAATATTCCCTCCATATGTATCTCTCAGAAATCCAATGGATTTGACAGGTGATGCAGATACACCAAGATATAGAGAGGCTATAGCAGCTGCAATGGATGATCCAAACGTGGACATACTTCTAATTATAGTACTTTTCCAAGTTCCAGCACTTACAGCTGATGTTGTTGATGTGATATCAGAAGCTTCACAACAAAGAAAGAAACCTGTTATAGTGATATCAGCTGGTGGGCGATACACTGAAGTTCTAAAGAAAACACTAGAAGATTCTGGTGTCCCTTGTTATTCATATCCACAGGCAGCAGCAAAATCAATTAGAGTGTTGGTTGATTATGGAAAGAAATAATTCTTTTATGGAACTAAAATAAATAATAACCAATGAAATCCTACAAACTTTTTATCGGAGGAAAGTGGGTTAATTCGTCTTCTAAGGAAACGTTCGATACTTTAAATCCGGCAACAGAAAAACCACTCGCAATCTTCCAGAAAGGGAATTCGGATGATGTTGATAAGGCAGTTGAAGCTGCAACGAAAGCTTACAAAAAATGGAATAAAGTTCCTCCTCCAAAAAGAGGTCAAATTCTTTTCAGGTTTGCAGAGATTCTAAAAAAACATAAAGAAGAGCTTTCCAAATTGGTCACAACAGAAATGGGTAAAGTTATATCTGAGGGTCGCGGTGATGTACAGGAAGCAATTGATACAGCAGAGTATTTTGCAGCAGAAGGCCGAAGATTATTTGGCCACACAACAACATCGGAACTTCGAGATAAATTTGCAATGACTATCAGGAGACCCGTTGGAGTTTTCGGTTTAATAACACCATGGAATTTCCCAACAGCTATTCCTGCATGGAAAATATTACCAGCATTGATATGTGGAAATACCGTAGTATTCAAACCAGCAACAGATACTCCGCTATGTGCAACCAGATTCGTAGAGCTCTTAGAAAATGCAGGAGTTCCACCAGGAGTTGTAAACATGGTTACAGGATCTGGTAGAGGGGTCGGAACACCAATAGTAAAACATCATGATATTAGAGGAATATCGTTCACAGGATCAAAAGAAACTGGAGAGTTCATAACAAGAGAGGCTGGTATCAAAAAGGTTGGGATGGAACTTGGCGGGAAGAATGGAATAATAGTTATGCCAGACGCAAACCTAAGTTTAGTCGAAGATGGTGTTATCTGGGGCGCATTTGGAACAACAGGGCAGAGATGTACTGCAACAAGTAGGGTTATTGTGTTAGAAGAGGTTTTGGAAAAATTCGAGAAAAGAATTGTAGCTAGAACAGAAAAACTACGGTTGGGATCGGGTTTACTTTCTACAACAGATGTAGGACCTCTGATAAACAAAGCTGCTGTAAAGAAAACTCATGACTACACGGAAATAGGAAAAGAGCAGGGAGCCAAACTCCTTACTGGAGGAGAAATACCATCAGGCAAAGGATTCTTCTACAAACCAACAATATTCACAAATGTAGCTTCTGACATGCGTATTGCACAAGAAGAAATATTTGGTCCTAGTTTGTCCATAATTTCTGTAAAGAATTTAGACGAAGCAATTGATGTAATGAATTCCATACAATATGGATTATCTTCAGCTATTTACACACAGGACGTGGATTGTGCTTTCAGGGCAATACATGAAATAGAAGCAGGATTAACTTACGTTAACTCAAGTACAATTGGATCAGAAGTTCATCTACCATTTGGTGGAGTGAAAGGAACCGGCCACACAAAAGAAGCAGGAATACATGGACTAGATGAATTCAGTGAGGTCAAAACAGTTTATGTTGATTACTCAGGTAAATTACAAAAAGCACAGATAGATGACGTGGAGTAGCGAGTTCTAACTTTAAAAATGTTATGTACTTAGTTTAACTAATGAGTCAGTGGGAGCGCCATGTATATAGAAGCGAGAAAGATTTTCTTAGAACACTTTTCGCTTCTCCTCCAGATGAGGAGGTTATGGGAATTTACGATAATTACATGCCTCTTGTTATAGTCCCGTGCCATTATTATATTGGTCAATACGCAATAGAAAAACAATCTCCTATTTGGACCATTTGTAATATTCCGGAAGTAGAGGAAGTAAAAGATGAGTGGGGAAGAAAGAGAATTGCGTTCCCAGGCGGATTTGCCTTAAAACCAACTTTTGTTATGAAAAAATCAGCTACAACCAATACAGACGACGAAGCTTTGAATATGAAAAACGAAACCCTTCGTTGTGTGGCGGGAGAATTTGATTATGTGTGTAAATTAACCAATGTTCTACATTTTTCTCCAGGTGGAACTCTTACAACTAGAATATATTATGGAGATGAAATACTCGAAGGTCCAGACAGGACAGCAACATATGAAATAGAAGGCGATACTATTTTCATAGGAATTTTTGGTGTATCAAGAGTTCTGGAAGAAAAAAAATACAAACTAGAATGATTTATTTACTCAAATCAAAATATAGGTATGATCAAAAAGTTTGAAGGAAAGAAACCGGATGTACATAAAGATGCTTTCATAGCAGAGACAGCCAGTCTTGTAGGTGATGTGAGTGTTGGAGAACAAAGTAGCGTCTGGTACAGTGCGGTTATCAGAGCAGATCAACAATCAGTCAAAATTGGAAATAGGACGAGTATACAGGATAATGCTACAATACATGTGTGTCCTGGTCACCCAACCGTGATCAAAGACGGTGTTACAGTCGGTCATAATGTGATTGTGCATGGATGTACAATTGAATCTAATTGTATCATAGGCATGGGAGCAATTCTTCTAAATGGATGTAAAATAGGGAAAAATTCCGTTATCGGTGCTGGTGCAGTGGTAATGGAAAATGCAGTTATACCACCACAAAGCTTAGCTGTTGGAATTCCAGCAAAGGTAATACGAAAACTAACAGAGCAAGATATACAGAAAATAAAAGAGAACGCACAAGAATATGTTAAGCTCACAGAGCAATACCTAAAACAAAAATCATAATTGGTAAATATAATCCTGCGATCTAAATAATACCATGGATATAATATTATCTCTTGGAGGGTCTCTAATAGTGCCTGATGAAATAGACACCTCTTTTCTGAAAAGATTCAGAGAACTTATTTTCAAATACACAGAGCATGGTCACAGATTCATAATAATTTCTGGTGGTGGGAAAACGTGTAGAAGATATCAAAGAGCATCTGACGAAGTTGGTGAACTAACAAGAAACGAATTGGATTGGATAGGAATCCATTCTACTAGACTGAATGCACGTTTGATGCATGCTATTTTCAAGGATGCGGCTTATCCTCATGTAGTACGAGATCCTACAGAGAGCATAGATTTTAAAGAAAAAATCCTGATAGCTGCTGGATGGAAGCCTGGATGGTCAACAGATTATGTTGCAGTTATGTTAGCCAAAACTCTTGGAGTCAAAAAAATGTTTAATCTAACAAATGTGGACCAAGTTTGTGATAAAGACCCGAAGTATCACAAAGACGCAAAACCGATAGAAAATATAACGTGGCCGGATTTCAGAAAGCTTGTTGGAGACGAGTGGGATCCAGGTCTACATGCTCCATTTGATCCGGTTGCAGCTAAGGAAGCAGAGAAGCTTGGACTAGAAGTTATAATAATTAATGGTAAGAAATTAGAAAATTTAGACGCGGCCTTAAACGAGAACACATTTAAGGGCACGCGAATAAAGTGATAACATGAAAACAGTTACAAAAGAAATATTAAAAAAAATATATAAAACCAGGCACCCTTGGTCACATAAAGGAAACTTCGGAAAGGTTTTAGTTGTGGGTGGAAGTAAAAAATATACTGGTGCTCCAACTCTGGTGGGACTCGCAGCTTTGAAAGCTGGAGCAGATTTAGTAACGGTGGTTGCCCCAGAAAGAGCAGCCAATGTTGCAGCTAATTTCCCAGACCTAGTTTCGTATCCAATAAAAGGAGAGATGTTTAACAAGTGGCATGTAGCTCAGATACTAGAATTGGCGAAGGAGGCGGATAGTCTAATCATAGGAAATGGTTTAGGGAAAAATAACGCTACGGTGGATTTCGTTTTAAGTTTACTAAACAAAGTTGAACTTCCATGTATAATTGATGCTGATGCGATTCATGCATTCAAAAATAAAATAATGTCACTAAAACCAAATCATGTTCTTACACCACATTCATTTGAGTTCTTCACACTAACAGGTCTGATGCCTGGAAATAAAATAGAGCATAGAATAAAATTTGTTAGACAGATAACAAACAACACAAAAACAACAATACTACTAAAGGGGTCAATTGATGTGATATCCAATGGTAGGCAATTACTTCTAAATAAAACAGGAAATCCTTACATGAGTGTTGGAGGAACAGGAGATAGTTTAGTTGGAATATGTGGAGCGCTTTTAGCTAGGGGAGTAGACACTTTAGATGCAGCATCTGCAGCAGCTTACATAAACGGGGCGGCAGGCGATTTTGCCTACAGAGAGAAAGGAGTAAGTTTATGTAGCACAGATGTAATTAATAATATATATAAGGTGCTGAAATGAGGACAAAAGTAATTATAATGGGTGCGGCGGGAAGAGATTTCCATAATTTTAATACATTTTTTAGAGAAAATGGTGATTATGAAGTTGTTTGTTTCACAGCAACACAAATACCCGGAATTGACACAAGAATGTACCCAAAAGAATTATCGGGAAACTTGTATCCAAGAGGAATTCAGATATACCCAGAAAGCAGATTAGTAGAACTAATTAGAAAATATAATGCTGAACAAGTCATTCTTTCCTATTCTGATTTATCATATCAATATGTAATGAACAAAGCAAGTGAGATTCTAGCCGCGGGCGCAGACTTCAGGTTATTGAGACCAGAAGTTACAATGATTAAATCCAAAAAACCTGTGATATCAGTAACGGCAGTGAGAACAGGGTCAGGAAAAAGCCAGACAACCAGAAAATTATGCATGACTTTAAAAGAAAAAGGTAAAAAGGTTGTTGTAGTGAGGCACCCAATGCCATACGGTGATCTCAAGAAACAGATTTCACAAAGATTTGCATCATATGAAGATCTAGACAAATACGAATGTACAATTGAAGAACGAGAAGAATATGAGCCATTGATAAGAGAAGGTATAATAGTTTATGCTGGGGTTGACTATGGAGAAATTTTAAAGAACGCAGAAAAAGAAGCAGACATTATTGTGTGGGACGGAGGAAATAATGACACACCTTTCTACAAACCTGACGTGTCTATAGTAATAGCAGATCCACATAGAGCAGGACACGAAATTTCATATTATCCAGGAGAAGTTAATGTAAGAATGGCAGATTATGTTATTATAAACAAAGAGAATACAGCACATGAAGAAAACATAAAGCAGGTTGAAAACAACGTAAAGATTGTAAACCCGACTGCTAAAATAATCCATGCAGATTCTGTTGTTACAGTTGATGATCCAAATTTAATACATGGAAAGTCAGTTCTTGTTGTAGAGGACGGGCCAACACTGACACATGGAGGAATGGCTTACGGTGCAGGAGCAGTTGCAGCTGCAATGTATTCGGCGATTATGGTTGATCCAAAGCCTGATGCCATAGGTTCTCTGAAGGCAGTGTACAAAAAATTCCCACATCTTGATAAAATTTTGCCAGCAATGGGATACGGGAAAAAACAGATCAAAGAACTGGAATTAATGATAAATAAAATAAATTGTGATGCTGTTGTCATAGGAACACCGATAGATTTAACAAAAGTTTTGAGTGTAAACAAACCAATTGTAAGAGTTAAATACGATCTATCAGAAAAGGGAAAACCAAACATAGAAGTTATAGTGAAAGATTTCTTGAGAAAGTATAAATGATTATTTCACATAAAATAAATTATCAATCTTTTTAATTTCTGAAATACTTGCGCATACAGTTACTATGTCGCCCTCAGTCAAAATTGTGTTCTCTCTAGGAATGATGTGCTCTCCATTTCTAAATAGAGCGCAGATAATCATAGTTGGTGGTAACTGATTTATTTTTTTATTTACAGCCCTAGACTTTTTTGTGATTAGCCTGTCAACAATTGAAGCTTGATCTCCAGCAACTAGACCAATTATTCTTTTACCTGGGTCCTGAAGAGCCTTTTTGAATGATAGAACAGACGCTGTTGTTGTGTTTATAGCAGCTGTTATCCCAAGTTCCATGAATATAGGATCGTTTGTGGAGTCATTTATTCTGGATACGATCTTACGAACGTGAAAAGATTTAGCAACCTCACAAATCATAAGATTGGTTTTATCATCACTCGTTGCAACTATTAGAGCATCTGAATGCTCAACGTTGGCGTCTTTCAAAATCTTCAATTCAGTCGCGTCTCCATGTAAAATGAGTGCATCCAATTTCTCTGCGAGTTTTTCTGCAATAATATCGTCTTTCTCTATTATGATGACGTCATGTTTCTCTTTTACAAAAACTTCCGCAAGTTTAGAACCTAAACTTCCACCACCACAAATTATAAGTCTCATAATTATTATAGTATCCCGCGGAATTAATATGTTACCAAACCCAGACATCAACGTCTAAAATTTCACCAGTTTCTGTTAGAGCGTATCTCTGCACATGTGCTATTCTGCGGTTTGTTGGTAATACGCTCAATGCCGGATCATTACATTCAACTAAAAGTGTTCCGCTCTGGTTTATCTGAACCTTCAAATCATAATTAGATTTAACAGAGAGATACGTCGCTTCTAGTAAATCTAATTTATCTAATATGTCAGAATACCCTGCTGGAAAATCACACGTGTTATCAAAATCAGATAGTTTTGTTGAATCTAAAACTGGCCACCCGCTATCATGCGCCAAACCAATAATATCGGGATTTCCCCCAGACCAAGAGCCTTTATGGCCAACCAACATTTCTGATGTTTGTAGCGTTTTAAGTTCCAACTCATTTCCGTAAGAATCCGATCTGAATACATTCACACTTGTATTTAGATAATTGATAGAGTAAATGATTATACCAAATAATAGAATGGCGGCAATTATAAATTCGAAAACAAGCTGTCCTTTTCTTTTCCCCATAATTATTTAGACTTTTCTAAGAATATAAATCTACTAAACCAAGTTATAATTAATGAAAATCATATTACTCATTGCGTGTCTAGTAGTTGTGGTTTCTATTTCAGGATGTACTAGTCCTGTGTGCATTCCCTTTTTAGGTGACTGTGATGTAACATCAGACACAGACGATGTTATTATAATTAGGAGTTTAGAAGCAATACCTTCAACAATAACCAGTGGGCAGCAAACAAGAATAATTGCACACATTCAAAACGTTGGAGACAAATCAATACAAGATGTTGTGAAAAGTATAAATCAGAGTGATGTAAAAACACGAAGTGATGGTGTCGCATTGAATGGTATTGAAATTAAATTGTTTGATTATTGTGAAGGACTATTCACAATAGATGTTATTAATTGTCCTGGCGACAAAGGATTCGACAATAAAAAGGGATGTGTAATCGAAGACCTTTTTCCACAAGAAATAAAGCAGGTCGATTGGATACTCACTGCTGGCGATGTCGCTTTTACAACAACTTGTCCTAAACAGGGTATGGGTGTGTATGTAAGATATCCATACAAAACCGAGGGTTTCAGCACAATAGCATTTATTCACTCAGAAGAATTACAACGACAGATAGAGCAAGGTACATACACTAAATTGGAATCGGAAACGGTTGTTGGTGCAGGTCCGGTGAAAGCTGTACTCATAGTAGAAGATCAACAACCTGTGGCAGCATCTATCTCCGATAAGAAAGCCACTACAACAGTCTCCTTACAAATGAGAAACGCGGGTGGAGGGTTCCCAGTATCATTTTCAAAAACCGGAGAAACAGACTCTGGTAAGGATAAAATACATATAAGAAAAGCGTGGTACGATGTTGATCTAAAGGGGTTAGCAGATTCTAATAATGAGTGTGCATTTGATGGTCCTGAGAAAAGAGATATTAAATTAATAGACAGAGAATCCACAAAACTTTTATGTGAAGCAAATGTTCTGCCAGATAGCAAAGTTACCAAAGAAACAACAAGAACAATGACGGTAGATGTCTCTTACCAATACGAATTCGGTAAAAAAGTGAAGGTGACAGTAGAGGCACCTGGGTTCTAGACGTAGGTAAACTTATAAGTTTATGCTAACAATATTATAGTAAGCGCGTTCCTGATTGGAGTTTCAATGTCAAGCAAAAAGAAAAACCAAAGGGGTTTGGTATTGGCTTTATTGCCAGTTCTTCTAGTAGTATTTGTATCAGGATGCACAACAGATAGCGTAGGCACAGGCAAGGGTGTTGTAATATCAGCTTTCGAACCTGATTTCGCTCAAATTAATTCTGGTGAAAGAGTTTCATTACAGTTGAAGATGCAGAACATGGGAGAAGTAAGAGCAAGAGATGTTTCCGCAGAGCTTAGCGGAATAGACCCACAGACATGGAACTTCTATGGAACAGCAGATACAATGATCAATTTCGGTGATTTGTTAGCACCGGACACAGTGAGTAATACACCAGGACAAATAAGGTCAGCTGAGTGGATAATGTTTGCTCCTGAACTTCCACAAGGAACAAACTTTGCTTACACTCCTATTGTGAGAGTAAGTTATGATTATCAAACAGTTGCACACAAACCAATTATGTTAATAGATGAAAATGAACTTAGAAGAATTATTCAGCAAGGAAGAGGATCTTTAGCAACTGGTAAACCAACAGAAAATTCAGCGGGCCCATTCACAGTCACGGTGGCAGCAGGAGATTATGTAAAAACATCTGGTCCTGGAGGACAAACACGTGACATATTCCCAATTCATATTCACATTTCAAATGATCTATGGGAAACTGGTGGATCTGTAGCACCTCTAATAAATGAGCCAGCATCATATCCTGTTTTAGTAACAGTAGAAGAACCATCAGGAACAGAGTTCTTTAACTCAGGTAGTTACTTGAGTGATTGTTCAGGTACAATGATAGTTGATCTATGGAAAGGTAAAGACGCAGACATAACATGTGAACTTGAAGTGGTGAGTCCACCTCCAATAACAACAGAAGATCTGATGAAGATAACACTTGATTATAGATTCTTCATTGACGCAAGAACAAACATAAATGTTGTGGGTCAAACCAGACCCTACTAATTTTATTTAACTGAAAAAGAACATATTATATAATATGTATCTATACGGACTACCGGTATTACTATCAATCTTTTTGATTGTTGCAGTATCTGGTTGTACAATGTTTGTGAATCCAACAAGTGCTTCAGGAGCAGGTGTTGTAATAGAAGAGTTTGGGCCTGAATTTTCCAATGTGTTTCCTTTTGAGAGATCAGATCTCGAAGTAAAACTAAAGAATGAAGGATCATTCACTGCTACAGACGTTGTTGTTGATGTGCTTGGTTTAGAAGAATGGAGTGAAAATAGTAGAAGAGATAAGTGTCGGTCACCATTTAATTTGATAGCACCAAATTCTCAGAGTGGAACTCAGGGGGAAATAGTTACATGCTCAATACCCTTTACTGCACCTGACCTGACATCTGGATTAGCTCAGACATATATTCCGGTTGCAAGAGTGTCTTATGATTACAAAACTATAACAAGAAAATCAGTTTCCATTGTACCCAGGTCGGAATTAAGAAGAATAGAAAATGCAGGGTTAGAGATGCCAATAGATACAATAAGTATTTCAGGTAGTCCAATATCAATAGACATTGAATCTAAATCTCCTATAGTGACGTTTAAAAACTATGTTGTTTTTCCAATACTAATAAAATTCAATAATATTGGTGGAGGAGTTGTTTGTAAAGAAGATTGTAAAAAAGCAGATGACTGGAATAGATTAGCTTTCAAAATTGAGTTGGGAACAAGAATGGAAATAGATAATGATTGTAATACAGAGATGGAAACCAAATTGTTCAAGGGCGAGACAAATGCAATTACATGTAAAATAAGAGCATATGATTTGATAGAGGGCGACGCTGAAAGCACTAACAGACAAGAATATGTAGTGAAGCGGGACATTTCAGTCACATCTGAATATTCTTATTTTATTGAGAAGGCAACGTCTATTATTGTGAAATAATTAAAATTCTGAAAGAATTCTCTGTTTATCTTTTTGTTTTGTTATAATTTCTTCAGGTCTATCTTTCTCATCAAAAATAAGGCGACCGTATACACCATCGTAACCAGGATTGATTTCAACTTTACCTTCTCTCAAATCAATGATAGCTTTGGCCATTTTTGGATCAACAACTTTAGCTAAATCTGCGTGTGATGTGTTAAGAAGAACATTGAATTCAGATCCAAACGCTTCCATAAGTTTTTCATGGACAGTCCAGACGGTCTTCGAATACAGCTGTTCAACTCTTTTAATTTTGGAGATTATTTCTGATAGTGGGATTAATGATTTGAATGGTTTAGATCCTTCAGGGGTGTATCCATGAGGTTTGTCAGCTAATTCTTCTATTCTATTCTCAACGCCTATTACCATAGGCCTACCACAAGCAGGACATAGCCCTCTGTTTTTTGTTGTGTCTTCAGGTCCCATAGAAACATTACAGTTCCTGTGTCCATCCCAATGATATTTTCCATATGAAGGATAAACCTCTATTGTTCCCTCTAATCCTTCTCGTGTTCTAATGGCTTTGATTATGTTGCTATATGTGAGTTCTTTGAAATCGAATAGTGTGGCTTCTCTTCCTATTCTCCAAGGCCAAAAACTATGAGCGTCTGAGTTGCTAAGAAGAGTATATTTATTCCATTTACTTACACGCCAAAGCATAGGAGGATCAGCACTCATGCCTGTTTCTATTGCGTGAATGTGTTTGGATTGATCTTTAAAGCATTCTTCAACAGAATCAAATCCAGATTTGGATCCAAACAGACCAAACCATGGAGTCATGACATGAGCAGGAACAACTTCTATATCCTTGTCTATGTTCATGAGATCTTCTACTAATTCTATGCAGGAATAACTTCCAAATATAGGCCTTCCATCAGCTTCTATCTTGCCTTTCTTTCCTAGGTGCTCTCTTATTTGATCAACAACGTCGAAATCTCGAGCTAGTATGACACTATGTATCTTCCTGAGCTTCCCGTCCTGATGAAAAATATTAGAAACTTCTCCTTGAAGAACAAACTTGAATCCGTTCTTTGTTTGTAGCACGCCGCTGCCGTCTTCTGTGAGATGTTGTTTGAGTTCTTTGTTCCATATAGGATGAATGAAATCACCTGTACCTAGAACATCTACACCCTTGACGCGTGCCCATTTTTCTAAAAGGGGAATTGTTGTTTGCTTGCTGCAAGCCAGTGCATATCTACTATGAATCTGCAAATCCGCTATAAAAGTCATAACAAATATATGATATCATAATTTTTATTCTTATTTTAGGAAATAAACTTAAAAACCTAATTTACACCTCCTAAAAATGAGAAAAAAGATATTGCGTGTGGTGCCAGAGGCGTTGGATTTGATAGAATCTGGAGGGAAACTGCTGAAGGTAGAATAGGATGGACTAATGTTAGAATGCTTGATGTTAGAGATAGAGTCGAATTCTGGTCATACTATAGAAATAAACGTCTCTTAACACGCATATCTCGAATAGACAAATATGATCCAGGAATCACATTTAGGGATGTGATAGATGAGACAAATTACAGAAAACTAATCCCTTTTGCACAAAATCCAGAAGATGCAATTCGTATGTATGATGATCTTAATCCGATAGAAAAACAAACAGAGTATGGTGTGGTTATATTCGAATTTGAATGTCCAATTCCTATAAAGATTTATCCTGGTACGGACTAATAATAAACATGATAAAACGTTTCCACAAACTCAAAACAAAACACCAGGTTATAGTTGCTCTCCTCATTGCTTTTGCGGTAGTTTCTTTCTGGAGAGGTGCGTGGGGACTATTAGACGAATTTCTTTTACCAGATAACTATATACTAAGTTTATGGATTTCTTTGATCATGGGATTAGTAATACTGATAGTAACCGGTTATGCAACCAAAGAACTAATGTGATCAGGCAACAACTATACCACCGAAGAATACATGTGTGAATATGAGCTTCCCTTTATATAATATTTTTTCGCTGCCTTTGAAGTTTCTTATATCACCTTGCCATTCACATACATAATCATACTCATCATCTGAAAATTTTTTGGGACCTCTTGGTTGAAATTTCTTTTCCTTTTCTCCAACAGAAAGAGCCTTTTTCAAAAAGTCGAATGTCTGATCAGCTAATTTAGGATCTTCATAATCTGGTTCCATTCCTCCACCATATATCTGTGTCCAAAACGGTTTACCATCACGCCAAACAACTTCCTCTCCCCATGATCTGATAAATCCTGTATAACTGTCTCTATATATCCATGGACCTTCCTTATATTCCAATTCTCTAAAACCGGGTCTCTGAGGCTTAGATTCTGGACCACTGCCCGCATAAGTAGATTTACCTGCTTTACCGATAAATTGGTTAAGTTCTGCTATGAGATCGCTCATATCACTTCTTCTTTTTCTTTAGGGATTCTAATCTCTTATGATTTTTCTCTACCCATTCATCTGTTTCTTTTGCATCTTTCTTAGAATTACCAACACCTGATGTGTTGCCCACACCAACCAAAACTATATTATCGCCTTTCTTGGCCATCATAACATTTCTCTTTATGGTTTCCAATACTTCTGGAACTGCGTCCTTGATGGACTTCTTCATTGGTGTTATAGCTTCTTCTTGGCTCATTTTAACTATAATTGAATCAAGAGGAACATTCTTCTTCACAACAACATTCTCTATATAAGATCTCTCGACTCCAGGACCTCCCATTGCAACTCCCACACCTTCTGCAATAGATCCTGTTTTCTCACCCTCTAGCTTGGCTGCTGCGTCAACGCTTATGACCCTAGAGATTTTTACTGTATTTATAATCTTTTCAACAGCCTTTCCCGGAGCTCCTATTCGTCCTCCAGGGCCTTTCGCCTTCAATACAAATAGGTTTCTACCTTCTACTACTGCTTTACCCATTACGATATCTTCTTCTATTTCTGTTGTCTTCTGATTCCCTAACAATGTTGCAGCAACAAGAGGACCAATACCATCACCTATTGGATTGCCCTTTGCTAAAGCTCTATTACCTTTGTATAAAGATTTTGCAATGCTCTCTATCATAGGCATCTGCATTTGTAGAATCATAGCAATCTGGAAGCTCTTGTTCTTTCTCACAAGCTCAATAAAATGTCTTACAATTTTTGTTAAATCATAAAGAGCTATTCCTGCTGCAAACCCCATCATAATGTTAGCTTTCTTTTCTTCGTCTGCATCAGGAGCTACCTGGTTTACGAAATATTTGAATCTGTCTTTCTGAGCAGTTATTATATGATCAAATCTCTGAACAGACCCAAGAGGATCTAATGATACCGGTTGTATAAAGAAAAATTCAAAAAATCTTGATACAGAATCTCTGGTTTTCTTGTCAGGATTCTTACTTATTTCTTTCAACATGAAAATCTTAGATTTCTCTGACATTCCTTCAAGTTCTATCGCTATCTTTTCTAACTTCCACATAATCTGTGAAAGCATCATCCTAGGGTATAACAAAAACAGCAACAAAAATATTACAAATGAGGCTACAATTGAGTAAATGTTATTGTCTAGAAGACCTAGCTGAGCCAAAATAATCGGATCCATGGTTTCATTCTCTTGAGTTATTATTAGTTGATCGCCATATTTATAAACCTTGTTAAATAATTACATTGTATGTTGGACTGGAAAATACTTGCGGCTTCTTTTGCATCTTTATTATTGATATCATCATTTCTAGTGGGTGGATTAGGGGTAACAGATTTTCTGGGAGAAATAAAAGATAAACTAGGTCAATGGTTCGGTGGATCTACTCTTGAGTGGAGTTCAGGATCAGAAGAGGACGTTGAAATTATAATAACACCAACACTTTTCACCATGGAACCTAACTCGCCGATGATTATTGTTATGGATACATTGGTCATAGAAAATTTTCAGGGTTCAATAACAACAGACTATGAAAATAATAGTATAATTCTAGAAGAAGGCGATACTATAATCACGGCAGAACTAAGTAATGTGAAGATGTATGACTTAGAATTCAATAGACTGGTAATAGAAGATTCTGTTGTAGAAATAATAGCTGGAAACTGGAGTGAGCAGACAGAAACTGGTATGGTTGAAATAGTCGGTTTTTTAGGTAATGGGACTATAGATAACGAAACCATCACACTAGAAGGCAGCGTAGCAGAAGTTATTAAATACTAATTGTATATAATAAAGACAATAAATTGCCCTAGTAGCTCAGTGGTTAGAGCGCCCGATTTCCTTCGTGGAAAGGCGAAGCTGTTAACCGGTAGGTCGAAGGTTCAAATCCTTCCTAGGGCGCTGATTCATATGTCAGATATAATTACATTGCTATCAACCGTTCTTGACTTAAGAAAACGCGGAAACACATGTAATATACCACAATGCGAGAAAATGCCAGTGAAAGAAATGGTATTAATAGAGCATGATAAACTAAAACAAAGAAAAAGAGAGATCGCTACAGTGTATTTTTGCTCAGATCATTGTGACAAAAAACCAGATGAAATCGTAAGAAGAGCTAATGTGGTGGCTGGTAAAGGTAAAATAATAGATAAAAAAGTGTTTGACATAGGATATATCACGTACTGATGGGGTAGTAGCTCAGTCCGGGAGAGCACGCGACTGAAGATCGTGTTGTCGGGGGTTCAAATCCCTCCTACCCCATATATTAACCATATCTATTTTTCTTTTTTCTGACGTAATATGTGTTCATTGAATAACCGGTATCAAAATTACCATATCCGCCAAATTCAATGTCAGGTTTATTTTTCTCTTTATATTCATCTTCTTTATCTGAAAGTGTTTGGTCCGCCCAGACAATTTCTAATGTTTTTGTTGGAGACTGTTCCCCAGTTTCTAATGGTGATTGACTGCTTAGAGAAGTATGGAATTTCCATACTAATTCAGGATCTCTTGTTATCGAATATAAATTACAATCCCAACAGCTAAAATATATCCTGTCCTTATAATTTCTGATGCGAACTACCCAACCTCCTGTTGGTAGAACTTCTAACTCTTTCCCTGTTTTTTTATCAAGAATATAAAGACCGTTTTCACAACATCCTATATACACTTTATCACCAACAACGACAAGTTCATTCGGATATCCCTTTCCTTTATATGACCACAATAATTCCCCATCCTCGTTTAGTGCGTACCAGTTCATGTCTCTAGAACCAATGAAGATTATGTCGCCAAAAAGCAGTGGATAGCTGCTTATTCCATCACCAGTATCGAATTTCCACAATAATTCCCCATCCTCATTTACAGCTCTTGCAGAACCATCTAAAGAAACAAAAATTATTTTTTCATTCAATTTTTCAGGCTTGTGCCTAACAACATCACCTGTTGGGAACTTCCATTTAATCTCTCCGGTTTCTGCGTTTATAGCATAAAGATTTTTATCAGTGGATCCGATATACAGTGTGTCATTATCTATCATTCCTGAAGAAGCTATAGATCCATGAGTTCCAAGACTCCATACAAGATGACCCGTTACCTTATTCACTGCATATATATTTCCATTATGAGAACCGAAATATATTTTATCTTTCCATATACAAGGATCAGAATACACCTTGTCTCCTGCAGCAAATTTCCACACAAGGCCGCCTTTTGTGTTTACAGCATATAAATTTCCATCATATGAACCAAAATATATTACTCCGTTGTCGATAGCTGCAGTTGATATTATAACATCACCCGTAGAAAACCTCCATAATTCAGTTCCAGATTCAGCGTCAATCGCGTAGAAATTCTTATCACATGCACCAATGTATATCACATCATCGCTTATCAGAGGAGCTGCATACAAACTACCTCCTATTCCAACTATCCATGTTGTGTCAGTTTTTGAATCAATAACATTTTCCATCATGTTTGAGAGTTCCAGATTACCGAATGCGGATCTATCTATACTAAAACTAACATTTTTCTCTAAATCGCTCTGAAATGAATAATATTTCTCCATAAATGAGAATTAATTAAAATTAATTTAAATGATAAATGTGTTTAAAGAGAAAGGAAAAAATCATGAACACGAGAAGAATAAGCACGTTTGGAGTAAAACATACATATAAAAACATTAACTAACATATTCATCTCAAGGTGTATTATGGGAAGAGTAAAAATCATACCAATCAAATCATTGGGTAACAGTATAATGGAAACAAACCCAGGAAAATTTTCTGAAGATTTTGATAAAAATAAGAAGGCTGTAAACGAAGCAAAAGACATCAAATCAAAGAAAGTAAGGAACATTGTTGCAGGTTACATAACGGGAAAGATGAAACAAAAACGTCAAGCAGAGAAAAGAAGATTAGAACCTCCAAAAGCTGCTCCTCCAATGAAAAGAATGGATAGAATGGATAGAATGGGAAGAAAAAGATAAATTTATACTAGTTCTACCAAAGAATTAACATGAGTTTAATATCACTTTCTAAGCTCGCGATCGTTGTTAAACCAACCGATAGCGTATCTAAAGTAATTTCTAAAATGATCAAAGATGATGTATATGAAGTTGTGGTTATGGAGAAAGACACTTTCCATGGAGTTGTTGTTGCAAGAGATATAGCCAAGAGGAAAATAAACGATCCCAAGAAAGCAGAAATCAAACAATATGTGAAGAGGGTTAATGTTTTACAACCAGACCAATCAGTGGACGATGTTATAGAAACTATGGTGGTCAATGATCAGAAAGCTGTTCCCATAGTAAAAAATAATAAATATTATCTTTTAACAAGAATGTCTCTACTGAAATCATTGATGGATCACAAGAGTTTGAGAAATAAAACAGCAAATAATGTAATGACTTTCCCGTTTTTTGCTAAAAATTACGATCCTATAACAACGGTCATGTCTGTGTTAGGTGAACTCAATGTTTCTAGATTGCCCATTGTCGGAGAGAATAATAAATTAGAAGGTATGGTTACAACAAAAGATTTATTGCGTGCGCAGGTCGATAGACAAAGACTCGGTCTAGGAGCAAAAGGCGGAGAGAAATCAAAGATAAGAAAAACTCCAATAAGTTCTTTGATGAAGAAAAACGTTGTCACTCTTGCACCAATGACACCAATAAAAACAATAATAGAAACAATGTTGAGAAAAAACACCGATACAGTCATAATAGAAGAATATAATAAAATAGTTGGAATAATAACACCAAAGCACATACTGAAAATGATAAGAAGAGAGCCTACTGAACCAGAAAAAGAAGTTTCTGGAGTTTATCTAAAAATAAGCGGAATACAAGAACAAGGAATTTTCTCAAAGAGAGCAATAAACAAAGAAGTTGAAAATGAAATACAAAAACTCTCCAGATTCATACCAATAACATATGTAAATCTCCATGTGCATCCACAAAAAATATCAGGACAAAGGAAAAAATATTCTGTAAGAGGAAAAATAATCACAGAACATGGATACTATTTTGCCAACAATGACGAATGGGATATAAAACTCGCAATAAAGGGAGTATTGAATAAATTTGAAAAAGAGATGATGAAAGACAGAGGAAAGATGCTCAAAAAGAGAAAGAGTTAAACATAAACTTTAAAAGGTACGTAATACATTATCAGTGAATATGGATCTAAAAGAGACTAACAAGAGTATATTATATGTAATACTTGGAGTTGTGTTAGCCGTTGGAATAAATCAAGGATTGGCTTTGGGGTTATCAACAGATATTCCTGTAGTAGCAGTTGAATCCAATTCAATGATACCAACTTTTCAGAGAGGAGATATTCTAGTTTTACATGGGGTTACACCCGAAGAACTAATTATAGGAGATATTATAGTTTTTTCACCGGACACACAAGAGATACCAGTAGTTCATAGAATTGTAGAAGTTAATGATGATGGCACATTCCAGACACAGGGAGATGCAAATTCAAGACAACTCCCGTTTGAGACAAGAATAAGACCAGATCAGATACATGGAAAGGTTATGGTTATAGTTCCTTATATGGGATGGGTTAAGATCAGCTTAACAGAATACGCTTTGCCAAACACACACTGGATTTTGTTAATTGTGGTATTAATAGCGGGTATGTACTTATTAGTATATAAAAGAAACAAATGAAAGTTTTATATTATTAATTGAGTTATAATATGTATAACTTAGGAGATCTCCATGGATTTTTGTAAAAAATGCGATTCTGTAATGGTCTCGAAGACCGAAAAAAATAAAGTAGTTTTAGTATGTAGAAAATGTGGGCAGAAAAGATTAGATTATAAACCTCTAGAAATATCAGAAAAAGTAGAAAAAAGACCACAAGATGATGTTATAATAATAGAGAAAAACGAAGAATTGCTTCCTAGAACAAAAGTAGTGTGTCCCAAATGTGGTAATAAAGAAGCAGTTTGGTGGTTACAACAGACACGTTCTATAGATGAGGCTCCAACACTATTCTTAAGATGTACAACATGTAAAAACTCATGGAGAGAATACGGGTAAAGTTCTTTAATGAGTCCGTAAAACTATACTCATGGTGATCTTGTGTTAGAGATTCTAGTTTTAGTAGCAGCTTTCATAGTTACTTATTTAGTTACACCAATTTTCATAAAAAAACTCACAAAGGCTGGTATAACAGCATCGGATATACACAAACCAAATAAACCAAAAGTACCTGAAATGGGTGGTCTAGCAATATTATTTGGATTTTCTGCTGGGGTATTGCTTGCAACACCGTTTCTAACAACTGGGCTGATAAGTGTGTTTGCAGTTTTGTCTTCTATCTTACTTCTAGGCTTGATAGGAATTTGTGATGATATCTTTGGCATCAGACAAAAAACAAAAATGTTTCTTCCAGTATTCGCTGCAATTCCTTTGATGGTAATACAGGCAGGTATTCATACAATGAATTTACCACTGGTAGGATTGGTTAATTTTGGAATCATATATCCTCTAATACTCATACCTTTAGGAATAACAGTTGTTTCAAATTCATTTAATATGCTAGCTGGTTACAATGGAATAGAGGCTGGAACAGGGTTTATAGCATGTGGTTTTGTTGGACTTCTCGGATTTTTATCAGGAAATATGGGAGTCACAGTCTTAATGTTTTCAATGGCCGGAGCTTGTCTGGCTTTCTTAATGTTCAATAAATATCCGGCTAAAATATTCCCAGGAGATGTAGGAACATTTGCTATAGGCGCTGCTTTAGCAGGCACTGTTATTATAGGAAATATAGAGGGCGTAGGTGCAATAATAATCCTGCCTCATATAATAAACGGAATCATAACCACAGTTGATATACTAAGAGGAAAACCAATACAAAAATTTGCTGAAGTGAAAAATGGAATTTTAGTTCCTCCAGAAAAGAAATATGTCCAGACATTATATTTCTATTTAGAAAGAATGTTCAAGTTATCTGAACCTAAACTAGTTCAGCTTGTGTGGACACTTACATTAATCACAGGGTTGCTGGCATTGCTTTTCGTTTATATTTAATAAAGTGTTCACGTTATTAATTATTTATATCCCAAAATCAAACTTAAGCATAAGTTTGCGAGAGATCAAATGGCTAAAAAGGGTTGGGCAAAAAAGATAGGAAGCAAATGGTATCTTTTCGTATTACTAGCGATAGTGATCATGGCATTCATGATCAGAGCGGCTCCTGCAAGACACGGTGAGTTACAAGCTCTTGACCCATTCTATTTATACAGAATAAGCGAAGCGGTTCTTAACAATGGTTTTCAATTACCAGAAGTTGACACTCTAAGAAATTTCCCACATGGGGATACACAATTCGATCTTTTAGTTATGCATTTCCTGCCGCCGATAATGTATGTGATGTTACTGCCGATAATACAGATGCCGTTTTTTGAATTCGCGTTGCTATATCCCGCGTTAATGGGCGCGCTTGCTGTACTTTTCATGTTTTTCCTAGGTAAAGAATTATTCGAAGATAATAAAGCAGGACTTTTTGCTGCTTTTTTCCTTGCAACAGTACAAGCATTTATAACAAGAACTTCTGCGGGTTTCTTCGAAAAGGAACCTACAGCGTCCCCTTTCATGATTTTGTCAGTTTTGTTTTTTGTAAAAGCCTTCAAAGAAAAGGATTGGAGATACGGCAGCTTAGCTGGTGTTTTCTTGGGTATCATGACTCTGTCATGGGGTGGTAGTCAGTATATTTACATGCTTTTCGCAGCATTCGCTTTAGTGGTGGCCATATTAAATTTCAATAACAAAGGCCTTGTTTATGCTTATGTTCCCGCAGCATTGATTGGTATATTCTTACCGTTCTTCATACAGCCGAGAATTGTTTCTCTGTTATCAACAACAACAATGTTGTCGTTTGGTGTTCTAGGTATCATTGTTTTGAGAAACATTGTAACAAAATCTAAAATAACCAAGCCAGAACAAACGAAATTTGTAACACCTGCAATATTGGTGATTGGGATGGTTGTATTCCTTATAGGATCAATGATCTCTGATTTTTTGTACTCTATTTTACAAGGAATAATTAACGTTGCAACATTGCAGCCAACAGTAACAACAACAGTAGCTGAAAGCGTTGGAGGAAACTGGGACGTGATAGTATCTCAAACTAGCCTAGGCGCTGCAGCAGGACCGTTGGGCCCTATAATGCCTTTGGTGAATTATTTCTCCCTATGGACATTCGCTGTCATTGGTTTACTGGTGCTCCTATACGCACTATATAGAAGCAGAAACATGATATTATTATTACCTATATTATGGTTGCTCCTTGGCATCTTTGGTGTATTCTTTGCTATCAGACTTGTCTATTTCATGGGACCGGGTGTAGCTTTATTAGCAGCATTCCTATTGACGTGGTTGATTAACAAATCCAATAAAATTAAGTTCGTTGATGATGTAAAGAAAACATGGTATGCATATACCATAGTGGCAGCATTAATGTTATTCCTCGGAATTTACTATATTTTCTCCAATGCACTGGTAGGTATAATATTCTTAATACCGGCAGCCGTATTGTTCTTTTATGCTTATCTAATAAACAGGTCTGCTAAAGAAAAGTCAATATTCAAGAAAATTCATAATTACGTTACAGGGCATAAAGATAGAACAATGTCAATAGTTGCAATACCTGTTATAATAATTATATTGTTCAGTATTTCATTCAATGCCGTAAGTGCAAACACGTATGCACAATTCCTAGGACCTTCTATAAATCAGTACTGGTATGAAGCAATGGATTTCTTGAAAAATGATACTCCACAAAACACTAGTGTGTTATCTTGGTGGGATTTTGGATATTGGTTCCAAGCTAGAGGTAATAGAGCGACAATAGTAGATGGTGGTGGTGTAGGAAATATATCAAGATTTGACGTTGCAGAATGGTTTACTTCAGATACTAAAAACTGGACAGATTGGGAACCGTGGTTAAAAGAGAAACTTGTTGTAAGCTATATACTCATGGATTACACACTTCCTGGTAAATATGGAGCTATAACAAAAATCGCTTCTCATGAAACTACGGTTATTGGAATGATACAGTTCCAACAATCTGGAACCTTCCCACAGGATAATAGAACAATATACGAATTCAAAGCAGGTCCATATGCTATATGGTTACCAATAGATGGTGGAAATGGAGCTGTTACAGGATCTCCAATGTTCTTGATTGCCCAAGGAAACCAATATGGATCTCCTTCGTTTGTGAATGATTTATGCACCGCGAACGGTTTGGTGCATATAGGAGATAGAGAACCAGCTATTGGTGGTTGCGTAGCAATAACCAGCGTAGGCGTGTATTATGTTCCTGAAGAAGCCAAGAATACAATATTCACAAATCTAATGTTCATGGATGCTGCAGGATTGCCATTAGAGAAAGTGTTCGATAATAATCTAATCAAGATATATCGGGTACAGTAAATTCTAGTTTAATTGTGGCATATGTTTTTAAACAGTATAATCGTTATTACACACCATGAAAGTGCTTATATTGGGCAGTAAAGAATATCCTCTAGGTACAAATAAAGGTGATGATCCTTCGCCTAGTGGGGGTATGGAGTTGTATGTAGATCAGTTAGTGAAACCTCTTAGCAAATATGTAGACATAACTCTAATTACCAGAAGGTTTAGAAAGACAAAAAAATATGAGAATGATAAAATAAAAGTACATAGAGTTTCATGGATTAATGGATTCTTTCTAAGAAACCCTTCCTTCAATATTAATTCTTTCATAAAAGCTTTAAGATTAGATTTTGATGTTCTCATAACAAATGGGGAAGTCTCAAATTTTCTAGGTCTGATAGCGGCCAAAATAAAAAGAAAACCAATAATTATGGTAAGTCATGGGCTTGCGGCAGAACAAGAACAATACAATATCATAATTAAAAAAATGTTTTCTATTGCAGATAAGATAACATATTACAACGCAAACTCGGTTGTTACTCACGCTCCTCAGAAACTTCCAAAAGGAACAGAATATAATTTCATACTCCCAGGATTTGATAGATCTAAACTAACAAAGGATTTGAGTTTACGTAAAAAATATAAGACAAAGGGAACAGTGATAGTTTTCACGGGGAGATTGATGAAAACAAAAGGAGTGGAATATCTCATAAGAGGATTAGCTGAAATAAAAAACCCTTACACATGTTTTATTGTCGGTGACGGTCCAGAAAAGCATGACCTAGAGAAACTATCAAAAAATCTTAAAACAAATGTAATATTTACTGGTTTCAGAAATGATGTTAATAAATTTCTTAGTATGGCAGATGTTTTTGTTATTCCGTCTTTCACGGAATCTCTAAGCTATTCAACTCTCGAAGCCGCTTACATGAAAGTACCTATAATAGCAACAGATTTGGATATTTTAGATAAAAACGCTTTCATTAAAATAAAGAAAAGAGATTCAAAATCAATATTACAAGCAATCGAAAAAACAATAAAAAATAAAAAAATGAGAGACGAGATAGTGAAAAATGCTTATGTCTTTACAACTAGATTTAATTGGAATGAAGCAGCAAAGAAATACTATAAGATAATAACTCAACTAAAGGAGAAAAAATGAAAATATTAATGTTGTGTCCTCTGATAAGCAGTAGTTCTTTTATAACTACTTATCCATTCGCAAAAATACTATCGAAAAAGCATGATGTAGAGATAATGGGCCCTCTACTTGGTAAAAAACCGTATATAGAGGACGCTAAACTCAAATTTAGTTTCATTGAACCAAAAATAACAAAGCCAATACAATTATCTTTTCTTTCTCTCTACAAAAAGAATTTAGATGTCATAAGAAAAAAGGAATTTGATGTTATTCACGCATTCAAGCTGCTTCCTCATACGGGTCCTGTTGGAGCTAAAATAAAAAAGAAAATGGGGACACCATTTGTACTTAGTATAGATGATTATGATGTTGCAGCAAGTAAAAATAAACTAAAAAATAAAGTGATGAAGTGGGCAGAAAAATCATATAAAGAAGCAGACGCCATAACGGTTGCATCAGAAAATTTACGCTCTATATATGGCGGTTCTGTGGTTTATCAAGTCGCAAATGAATATGCATTCAAAAAACCAGACCCAAAAAAATTCATCAAAAAACATAATCTTGAAGGCAAAAAAATAATTGCTTATGCAGGAACATTTTATGATCATAAGGGAATTGATATTCTCATAAAAGCAGTTAAAAAAATAAATAGTCCAAAAATAAAGCTGGTACTAGCTGGTGGACCTGACGTAGAAAAATATAGAAAGATGTCAGGCAAAGAGACACTCTTCACAGGAAAAATTCCTATAAATGAAGTTGCAGACCTAACTGCAGCAGCTGATATTTACGTGATACCAACAAAAGACAGTATTTATGCAAGAGCTGAAATACCAGCTAAAATATTCGAACCTATGATGTTAGGAAAGCCGGTCATTGCAAGTAAGATATCTGATATACCTAAAATCTTAAGCAATGGAAAATGTGGTCTCTTAACAAAACCGGGTAGTGTAGAAGAATTAGCAGATAAAATAATGTATTTGATAGACAACCCGAAAGAAATGAATAAAATAGCTTCAAACGCAAAAAATAAGTACGACAGTAATTATAGCTATAAGGAAATGGAAAAAAGAATTAGTAGAATGTATTTAAATCTAATTGATCATTAATGATATTATATCACAAGAGGCGTGTTATGAAAGTTTTAGTGACTGGTGGTAATGGTTTTGTGGGCTCTCACCTAGTCCAAAGACTAGCCGAAAAGGGTCATGAAGTTGAAGCTCTAGTAAAGCATTCAACAAGAGCATCACAATTACCTAACGACATTAAGACTCATACAACAGAGTTGTTGGACATACAAGGTCTTAAAAAAATGGTTCGTGAATTTCAGCCAGAAGTTGTATGTAATCTAGCAGCATTGACACCTGTGAGATTCTCTTTTGATAATCCATTCATTTATGCTCAGACAAATTATATTGGTACAATGAATATGGTTTTTGCTGCAATGGAGTCTTCAATATTAAAGAAATTCATTCATGCATCAACTGCAGAAACATACTTACCAAAAGACATACCAATGAAAGAAACAGATGAATTATATGGATCAACTCCATACGGAGTTAGTAAAGTCGCAGCGGATTATTTTATTAGAGTGGCTGGAGACTGTTATGGTTTACCATATATTGTTCTTAGACCAACAAACACCTACGGAAGAAAAACAGAGAAAGGATATTTCATGGAAAAAATAATAACAACAATGTTGACATCTGAAAAACTTGTTCTAGACGGAACACCGGAAG
The DNA here is from genome assembly GCA_043824495.1 of Candidatus Aenigmatarchaeota archaeon. Classification (GTDB taxonomy): domain Archaea; phylum Aenigmatarchaeota; class Aenigmatarchaeia; order QMZP01; family QMZP01; genus JBDRNB01. Next base: position 39,020 of record JBDRSV010000026.1, read on the forward strand.
TAATCAGAGATTGGATGTTTGTTGAAGATCATGTACAAGGATATTTAAGAGCTATAGAAGGCAAAGCTATTAACGAAGTCTTCAATATATCAACTGGTATAGGAATGACACTTGGTGATACAGTAGAAACAATCAGAAAGGTTATTGGTTGGGATGGAGAAGTGGTATGGGGAAACAAACCACGACCAAACGACCCTAAATACTTGGTTTTGGATAATTCAAAGGCCAAGCAAATGTTGAATTTCGATCCTGAATACACATTGGAACAAGGAGTAAAACGAACAATAGAAATCTGGAAGTGATCGAACGGAGTTTTCTAATGAAAATAAATCTACTTGCCCACACAACGCTACAAAGCGGAGTGATAGGAGTGAGTGTAGGAATAAATAAATACATAAATATTATTGGAAAAGAGTTTGTCAAAATGGGTCACGATGTTACTCTAACAATAAGAAACGATTATTCTCCTAAAGAAAAATGGATAAAACCTATTTATTCACCAAAATTTTCTTGGATACCTTATCCCATATTTTTATATTTCTCTCTGAAAGAGGATTCAGATGTGTATCATTCAGATTATGTGACCACAGGAGCTCCTTTAATATGGAGAAAGAAAAAACACACACTAGTATCAGTTCACGATGCCATACCCTTTACTTATGATAAAAAAACCATGTCAAGATCAAATAGATTCAGAACATGGTGGTACATGAAATGCTTCAAGTCCATTAAAAAAGCAGATGCAATATTTGTTTTATCCGATTACTCGAAGAGAGAATTACTGAAATATACTGACGTGCCAAAAGATAAAATACATGTCGTTTACATAGGCGTCGATTTTGATCACTTCTATCCATTACCAAAAAAGAAACACAAAAATATTCGAATAGGATATTTTGGTGGTCTTGACGGAAGGAAAAATGTAATACTTCTAGTTGAAACTTTCAAAAAACTAGTCAAAAAATATGATAATATAGAACTCCATGTGGGAGGCGGTGGAAAAAATCTAAAAGATTTCAAAGAAATGAAAATAAAAAATGCAAATTTCTATGGGTTTGTTCCAGACGAGAAGATTAATGAATTCGTCAATTCTCTAGACATTTTTGTTTATCCGACACTAGATGAAGGGTTCGGTTTACCTCCTTTAGAAGCAATGGCAACTGGAGTGCCTGTTATGGCAGCAAATACATGTAGTATGCCAGAAGTAGTTGGAGACGCTGGTCTTCTAGTAAAGCCCACTATAGATTCATTCGAAAAAGGTTTGGAAAAACTGATAAAGGATAAGAAGTTGAGAGACACGATGGGCAAAAAGAGTGTTATCCAAGCAAAAAAATTCACATGGGAAAAATGCGCTAAGCAAACGCTAGAAGTCTACAAAAAAGTGCTAGGCTAAACTTCTGCAGTTTTTATTCCAATTGTGGAACAATAACATTTTGCAATGGAGTTTAGTTTTTGTGAAGCTTTGCTGGTTCCGGGGAAAACTCTTGAACTCAGCATAGGTGTTATATTTTCATCTGAAACCTTTCTCAATTTTTGTATTTCACTTCTTTTCTTGAAGATTCTTTTACGATTTTTGACTACCCAGAATACTGCTTTTATTTGACTATATGCTCTATCTGAATCGGTGAAAATATTTTTTAGGATGTACATTGATGTGATAACACAATTTAGTGGGAGGAGTTTCATTATATTTTTTACCTCATAAAACATCAAGAAATTCATAAGTCTATGTCTTTCATTGTAAAAGTAAAAAAGGTTTTTTGTTTTCTTATCCATTACAGATTGGGTTCCGTAGTGCATGACTTTCGCTGAAGGTTCACGAATGATATTGTGTCCCATGAGTCTCAGTTTCCATCCCAAATAAACATCTTCTCCATAAAAGAAATATTCATGATCGAAATACTTTTTCATTAAATCGTTTTTCATTATCATTGAACATGTTCCTGAGTAGAATTTCTTTTTTGGATCATCAAAAACATCAAGAGTGTTATAACACAAAACATTTAGAGATCCGTTGATTACTCCTACTCCATCAAAATGGACAACATCACCCTCTATACAAACAGCTTTCCCAGTATCCATGGTCTTGACGAATCTTTCTAACCACATTTTATCGGGTAGAGTATCGTTGTGTAAAGAAACAATATATTTTCCTTTGGCTGCTCTAAAACCAATGTCTTGAGCCTGTGCGACTCCCATGTTCTCCTTGTTGATAATAAGTTCTACTGTCGGATACTCCTGTCTAACCATATCTACAGAGCCATCAGTAGATCCGTTATCAACTAATATGACATCAAAATCCTTATACGTCTGATTGAATACTCTTTTCAGGCAGTCCTTGAGCATCTTCTTACCATTCCAATTTACCATCACTATGGAGACATTTTTCATAATAACAAGTACCCCAAGTGGGTATAAATAGATTGCCCCAATATGGAATTCATTTAAATATTCATTTTTGATATAACATGGTATGCAGATAAGGAATGAGATGAGAATCGTTAAAGATCATTGGCATTTCAGATCCATAAAAAGAACGAGACCATGGGCCATACACACAGAGTGTATGCATAAAGAAAATGTGTGGAAAGCAACACAAAAATTCGTGAAATCAGGAAACTCTGCTTTATGGTTTGTTGTGACACCAGAAAATTTTGATTTTGTTAAAACGGAAACAGGCGTTTCTATGGATCAAAAGAAATGGGAAAAGACCATTGCTGATAGATATAAGTGGCTCAAGGATCAGGGGCAAGAGATTCAGTTACATGTACATCTAAGAATAAAAATGTCAATGTATTCAAAAGAAGAGGCTATCAAAGACATAGAAAAGAAAATATCCGGATCTATCAGATGGTTAAAAAATATAGGAATAGTACCGGATAAAATAGTTTTTGGTTGGTGGTCTTTCAATGACTATGCCGTAAAATTTGCAAATAAAAACAATATGCAAGTTATGGGAAGACTTGAGAATTATTTTATTCACGATTATGATCTTTTGGAGCTAGTATGAAAACAACAGTTTTTTTAATCTCACAATGTAATACACCAAAATCTTTAACAAAGAAAGGAACAGAACAAATAAATAAAATCAGAAAAAGGTTCTTATCAGAAAAAATATTCTCAATATATGCACATTCAGACAATGTCTCCAAAAAGGCAGCGGAAATTTCTTTCAAAAAAAGAGGATATGAAATCAAAGAGCATGATTCTATAAATAATGTAAAGGCACCAGAAGAGGGTAGAATTTGTATAAGAAAAATTATAGGACTTAACATAGGAAAAACATTTGTTATAATGGCAACATCGAGTTTCATAAACAATGTTCTGAAAGGATTAGAATTCAATAAAAAAGTTTCCAAAGAAGGTTCTATAACCAGACTCATATACACTTGGGATCAGAGATTCAAAGTGGAAGAAATGGATGACACAAAACACTTAAATTCTAGTTAATTGTAAACCAGCTGCTGATTGTATTCTTCTTCTCATGTTTGCTGCTTTTCCACGTTCCATACTCTGGACCATTGAATTTACATTTTTCTTCATGAACATTGTAAATAATTTAGAATACTTAACTTCAACTCCAAAATAATTCTTGAAAAAATTCCGAGTTACCACTGCATATTTTACAGCGTTTCTAACTCTCTCTATTTTCTCTTTTGTGAAATGCTCTAGTTTGAGGTGGGATTCATAATAATAATCAAAATCTTCCCATTTAGATGCGGTCATAATGTTCTGCTCTTCGGCTAGATCATATAAACCTGTTGCTGGAAGAGGTGTTGTAACACTAACCTGAGCTGATGCAGGTTTAATTTCATCAAGAAGGTATAGTGTATCGTAAATACTGCCCATTGTTTCTCCAGGGCTGCCAACCATTAAGAATGCGTGTGGTTGTATATCTGCATCCCACATCCTCTTGAAAGAATCTACAATTTTTTCTCTAGGAATGCCTTTGAGAAGAACCTTATTACGAATATAATCATTTCCGCTCTCAACACCAACAGCCATTTTTGTACAACCCGCTTTTCTTATAAGATGAAGAGTTTCGTCGTCAGGTACTGTATCAGCTCGTGTGTCCCCCATCCAATTCAATTTGTTTCCCCTTTTAATCAGTTCTTGAGCTATCCCTACTAGCCAATCTTTTCTATATGTAATACCATCGTCAGTGAAAACAAAATGATCTAGTTCAGCTCCTCTTTCTGCAAAGAGTTTTTTAGTTTCTTCTAATTCCTCTGCGACATTCTGTGGGCTTCTTTGTCTAAATTTAAGACCGAACAGTTGGTTTAGAGTATCTTGACAATATGAACACTTGAAAGGACATCCTCGACTTCCCACAACAGTGAGCTCTCCAATATCAAAGAATCT
>JBDRSV010000027.1:0-8762 GCA_043824495.1 Candidatus Aenigmatarchaeota archaeon
AAATTCTTATCAGAAGACTTGAAGATTATGATTGATATATGGGGAGACGATGTCTTCCAAGAATCAAATCCTGACAACAAATTATACGAAGAGAAGACAGAACTATTAGATAAGCACGCTAGTGACGTAAAGATCAAAGTAAAGGAAATTTCAGACCATGGGGCAATTGTCAAGAACATAGAAAAAGGACTAATAGATTTCCCTTTTGATAACGACGGCGAAATTGTTTATCTGTGCTGGAGAGACGGAGAGGGTGAAATAACACACTGGCACGCCATTAATGAAGGATACGCTAGAAGAAGAGACATAAAAGAAATGGCTATTAGCAAATAACTTCTTTAATCTTTATTACAAATTCTAATCATGGCTATTTATACAAAGACTGGAGACGATGGACAAACAAGTACTTGTACAGGAAGAACCAGCAAAAATTCTTGTCTAATCGAAGCTTCTGGAACAATAGATGAATTATCATCTGTTATTGGAGCAACAATGGCAGAAGTTAAACACGAAGATATAGACTCCCTTCTCGCGAAAATACAAAATGAATTGCAAATAATATGCGCTGAATTGTCTAGTATAGGCGATTATAGAATAAAGGAAGATCGAACAAAATACCTAGAAGAGATGTGTGATAAATATGAAAATGAATTAGAACCACTAACAAAATTTATTTTACCTGGCGGATCTAAAGGAGGTTCATTGATGCATCTTTCCAGAACAGTTGCAAGAAGAGCAGAGAGAGTTCTAGTTAAATTATCAGAAGAAGCTCGAATGAACAGAGAAACTTTGAAATATTTAAATAGATTGTCTGACTTATTATTCATACTAGCTCGGGTAGTAAACAAAAGAGATGGCATAACAGAAAAGAATCCGGAGTATTAGGTGATTTCATGAATGTAAGACAATTGAAAGACAGTTTATCGATAATGATGGACGAATCATTAGTAACCAATACCATCAATAAGCTAGCTCACTGGATAAACAAGCTGAATGAAAGTGACTATTCTACAGATAAAGAAAATGATTTAAAAGCATTGAATCTGTTAGAGAAAGTTAAATTAATTGAATTGAAAGAGGAAGACGGAAAAACCACTGCAACACTCACGGAATCTGGTAAAGAACTTTATAACGATTTCTTCAATCTAGGATACTTTGGTTACGAGAGTCCTCTCGAGAAGCTAAGACAATTAGAAGACTGAAACAATTTAAATGTTAATTAACAAGTGATTTGTATGTCAATATTAATGGAGTCTGGAGAAGACCAGAAATATGAACATGATAAAACAAAGAGGACAATATTTAGACTCAGGATTATTTACAACAAGAATGGCTGTATATCATCAGGACATTGTGCTCTATCTGACCCATACAATTTCGATCTCGATGAAAAATTCAAAGGCATTCTAAAAGAGAGTAAAGAACAAGAAGGTCCAGTGAAAGGCATTTTCATAAAGGAAATTGAAACAGAGCAACCACATTTAGTCATAAATGCAGCAAAAACATGCACACCAAGAGTTATCGGTATAATTGATCTTGATACTGGCAAGAGAATTGCCCCTTAGAGGCAAACGCTTTTTTATCATAGTTCCAATTCTTAGGTATGAAAAGAGAAAGATCAGCTGGTGCTGTAATTTTTAGGAAAGAAGGAGAGGAATTGTTGTTCTTACTTTTACACTATCAATACAAATCAGATTACTGGGGATTCTCTATGGGTCATATAGAAAAAGGAGAGGAACCAAAGAAAACAGTCTTAAGAGAAGTTAAAGAAGAAACAGGAATAGACAATATTATATTTGTTGATGAATTCAAAGAGAAGGTTAAATGGTTCTACAGAAGAGATGGTGAAACATTCAATAAAGAAGTTATATTTTATCTAGCAGAAACCAATACAAAAGAGATCATATTAAGTGAGGAGCATGTTGGTTATCAATGGCTAACATTTGAAATAGCGCAGAGAGCCCTAGGATTTGAGAACACAAAGAATGTTCTGGAGAACGCCAATAGTTTTCTGAAAGAAAGAGGGAATTCTAATCTAGAAAAATTCATGAAGTGATATTATGAAAAACTTAGAGCTTGCTAAAATATTTTATGAAATTGCAGATATCCTTGAAATGCAAGGAGTCCAGTGGAAACCTAGAGCTTACAGGAAAGCAGCACAAATGATAGAGAATCTCCCAGTAGACATAAAAGAAGTGTATGAGGGAAGCGGAATAAAAGGATTGGAAGAAATGCCAGGAGTAGGTCGTGCAATATCTAGTAAAATAGAAGAATTCATTAAAACTGGTAAAGTAAAAGAGCACGAAGAGTTAGTTAAATCTGTACCTAAGGGTGTTGAAGAAATGATGAATATTCCCGGTATGGGACCTAAGAAAGCTTGGAGATTATATCAGGAGCTTGGAATAACAAGCTTGAAGAAACTGGAAAATTATGCAAAGAAAAGAAAAATAAGCAAACTTAGCGGATTTGGTCCAACAAGTGAAAAAGATATTCTCAAAGGTCTAGAACTTGTTAAGAAGGGACAAGAGAGAATTCTACTTGGTCAAGCACTACCAATTGCAAATAATATTTCACATAAGTTATCCAAGCTTAATTATGTTAAAGGGGTTAGCATCGCAGGTTCTTTGAGAAGAAAGAAAGAAACTATTGGTGATATAGACATACTAGCCGTATCGAACAAGCCAACGAAAGTTATGGACTATTTCACTAAAATGAATAATGTTAAACACATTGTTGCTAAAGGTAACACCAAATCTTCTGTTGTTTTAGAAGAAGGTGTAAACTGTGACTTAAGAGTATTAAATGAAAATCAATATGGAGCTGCTCTATTGTATTTCACAGGAAGCAAATATCATAACATAGCAATGAGAAATATTGCAATCAGAAAAGGAATGAAACTTTCCGAATACGGTCTCTTCAAGGGGAACAAAGTTGTAGCGAGCAAGACAGAACAAGAAATATACAGGAAACTTGGACTAAACTACATAGAACCTGAAATGAGAGAAGATCGAGGCGAGATGGAATTATCTAAGAACGGAAATCTTCCCAATCTCATACCGTACGGATCTCTTAAAGGAGATCTTCAGATGCACACGGAATGGAGTGACGGCGAGAACACAACAGAAGAGATGATACAAGCCGCAATTAAAATGGGCTATTCTTACATAGCAATCACAGATCACTCTAAGAGCCAAGTCATTGCAAATGGTCTCGATGTCAAACGCCTCGAAAAACAAGTAGAAGAGATTAGAAAATTAAACAAAAAGTATCCAAAAATAGAAGTTTTTGCAGGATCAGAAGTTGAGATTAAATCTGATGGTAGATTGGACTATTCAAATTCCGTGCTGAAGAAATTAGATTTTGTTGTCGCTGCTGTTCACTCTGGTTTTAAGTCAGACAAAGATAAAATGACAAAAAGAGTTTTGAAAGCTCTTGATAATAAACATGTTCATATGTTAGCTCATCCAACAGGAAGGTTAATCAATAAGAGAGATCCTTTTGAAATTGACATAGAAAAAATACTACAAAAGGCCAAAGAAAACAATGTGATCATGGAAATAAACTCATCCCCAAGAAGACTTGATCTAAATTCAGAAAACATTAGAAAAGCAATTGAAATTGGGACTACCCTCGCTATCAATACAGACGCTCACAGAGCTGAAAATCTGAAATTTGTAGATTTTGGTATAGCACAAGCTAGAAGGGGTTGGGCAGAATCAAAAAATATAATAAACACAAAACCATTAAGTAAACTAAAGAAGTTCATGGACAAATAGATTGTTATTTATAAAATAGTGTTTAGAAGACACTAATATAATACCAAATTAGAGATTATATATGAGATTCAGAGTTCTTTTGGCTTCCATCGCAATAGGAATTATCGGGTTTTTCCTGGGACATGCTCTTCTATCTCTAATTGCAGGATTTTTTGCAGGTATAACACTTGGCTATATATTCGAGGAATAAAAATGAAAAAACTATACGTTTCTCTATTCTTTGTTAGTGTAATAATCTCTGCTGCAGGTCTTCTACTAAACAACCCTCTAATAACACTTCCAGGTGGATTTGTTGCTGGATTTTTTCTGATATACTCACTCGGATTCTAGAAGATTATTAAGCAGTAAGATATAGTTTTATCATGGAATCAGATACTGTCATCATACATTACAATGAAATTGGATTGAAGGGAGATAATAGACCTTATTTTGAAAAGATTCTAGTAGAGAATATAAGATCTGCAGTTAATACAAAGAATTTTAATCATGTTAAGAGACTCCCTGGAAGAATTATAATGAAACTGAATAAGAACGCAAAACTCAAGGAAGTTGAAACTGGATTGAAATCGACGTTCGGTGTAAGCAGTTTCAGTTTTGGTTTTGAATGCGATCAAACAATAAAAGCCATATCAGACACTGTATTTTCTGAAATGAAAAAGAGAAAATTTTCTACTTTTGCAATTTCAACCAAAAGAGCCAAGAAAGAATTCAAGTATAACTCAAAACAAATCAATGAGAAAATAGGAGATCATATAAGAATTAAGTTGAAGAAAAAGGTTAACTTGAGTAAACCCGATTTAACCGCTCATATAGAGATTGTTAATAAACAAGCATTCGTTTATTTTGATTCTATCCCTGGGCTCAATGGTCTCCCTATAGGGTGTAGCGGAAGGGCTTTAGTTATGTTATCCGGAGGAATAGATTCTCCTGCAGCCGCTTTCAAAATGATGTCAAGAGGTCTGCATCTAGACTTTGTTCATTTTCATAGCTATCCAATCACAAACAAAAGATCAATAGAAAAGGTTATTAGGATTGTAAAAGAGCTAAGAAAATATCAGAATAGCTGCAGATTGTATTTGATTCCTTTCGCGGATCTCCAAAAACTTATTGTTTCTGAGACACCAGACAAATTTAGGATCATTTTGTATAGAAGAGCAATGATAAAACTTGCTAATACACTATCCAAGAAAACAAAATCTGCTGTTCTTGTAACAGGAGAAAGTGTAGGACAAGTAGCTTCACAGACAATAGAAAATATAAAGGTCATAGAAGCCGCTTCTTTCATTCCTATACTAAGACCTCTAATAGGATTAGACAAGAATGAAATTATAGCTATTGCTACCAAAATTGGAACATATGATATATCAATAGAACCAGACGAGGACTGCTGTAGTTTGTTTGTTCCAAAACACCCTGAAACCAGAGCTAAACTCAAACCAATAGAAGAGATTGAAACATTTTTTGATGGAGATAGTTTATTAGAAGAGACTCTAAATAAAATAGAAATAAAGAGATTCTAGTTACTCTTTTCTAGTATTATGACTTCTGTATCACCTGAAACAAGTGATTTGAACTTTTCTGCGTCTTCTTTTGAACCAACTATGTCCCCATAATGCATTGGAATTGCTTTCTTTGGTTTAATCACTTCGACTGCTTTAGCAGCTTCATCTGCAGTCATAACATAAGTTCCAGAGACAGGAATCAAAGCAATATCAATATTCTTGATATCGGCCATTTCAGGTATGTTATCTGTATCACCCGCGTGATATATTCTCTTTCCATCAACCAGTATGACCATACCAACTTTGTTGTCTTCCTTTGCGTGGAAAGGAACTCCAGGCTCCCTGAATTTATCAATATTATAAGAAGGGAATGTTTGTACTTTGATGTCTCCTGCATCTGTTAATTCGTCAGGTATCATGTAAACAAAGAATTTTATTTGTTCTTCTATTTCTGCTAGCTTTGATTGGCATTTATCAGCAGCTACTATTATTGTTTGGTCTGTCATTATTTTCTTTATATCTTCCATACTGCAATGATCATCGTGTTCATGTGTTATGAATATATAATCAGCTTTCACATCTCCAGAAATCTTGAATGGGTCGAAGTATATCACTTTTCCTTCTTTATTTTTGATTCTGAAAGTATCATGGCCCAACCATTCAATATCAATGCCTTCTATGTTCATACACATATCTTGTACCAGAAGCTTAAATTATTACTGTATGCATGAGTAACACTTATAACCTCGAAATCCATTTTATAGTCATGCTAAGTGCTTCTAAGATAGAGGATAGAATATTGAAGGGAACAAAGTTAGAAGGATTTGTAACGCCTAGCTACAAAGGATTTGGATTAGCCAATACTATGCCTACTATATCACATCTTCTTGGAGCTAAGATAAAAAACCAGGTGATTTTCTCAGAAGATGTTTTTGATTATGATGCATTCAAAGGCATCAATCACATTGTTTTTATTTTATTAGATGGTCTTGGTTACACAGAACTTAAGAGTGAAATGAAGAAAAATGACCTAAACATGAAGAGCTTGAAAGAGGACATTGTCCCTATAACTTCTATTTGCCCTTCAGCAACAACAAGCGCAGTCACATCATTAGCAACTGGTGTAACACCACAAGAACATGGTATAATGGGATACAAAATATATCTAAAAGAATTTGGTTTGATAGCAAGTACACTCACACTATCTCCAATACTTGGTTACGTAGATTTCATGGGACTCGGTATAGACCCATCAGCCTTCCTAGGAATAGATACAATCTATGATCACATGAAAAATAATAATATAGATACAGAAGTTTTTCTAAACAGGAATTATGCAAATACTGCTCTTTCTCAAATGATTTACAGAGATACTAAAATCACGCCATTCGAAGATTACTCGAAAGCATTCGGTCAGATAGCCGATAAAGTAAAGAAGAAATCTAGAAAAATGAAATTCACTTATCTTTACTGGGACTTAATAGACTCAGCCACACACCAATACGGAACAGGTTCCCCTGAGATTTCAGAACTTATAAAAGCTGTTGATAGGAGCTTATTCGAAGACTTCCTTGATAAAGTTAGAAACCCTGGTACTCTTGTAATCATATCAGCTGATCATGGTTTTGTTAATGTGGACCATGAAAAAACATTCTATTTCCATGATCATGATGAACTTACTGAAAACCTGATAGTACCACCTTCAGGAGAAGACAGGTTCGTATATTTGTTTGTTAAAAATGGAAAGCTCGATGAGATAAAAGACTACATAAAAAATAATGTAAAAAATACAATTGCAATAGAATCTGAAAAGGCTATTAAACTCGGCTTGTTTGGACACAATGAACCAAGAATAGAAACCATTGGAAGAATAGGAGATCTGATACTCATACCAAAGAAGGACAATATATTCACTTATGCATACAGCATAGAAGATATTTTATTTAGAGTCAAAGGCTATCATGGTGGTTTATCAAGAAATGAAATGCTTGTTCCATTGATATGTAAGAGATTGGAGTAGACATGAAGTATTTAGTAGAAGAAGGTGAATTCGAGGGTCATCCCATTGACAGAATATTCACAACAGATGTGATGGAATTCAATCTTTTTATTATACAAAACATTGAGCTAGCAAAAGAAAGCGATGAAGCTATGACATTTGTTGTTGGCACAGGAGGGAGCACTTCAGGTGACCCTATAATTCACGATGATATTGTTTATTTTGGATGTTGTGATAAGAATTTCTATGCAATAACCACTGAAGGTAAAGAAGTGTGGAAATTCGCTGCTAAGTCGAATACATTATCACCCACAATCAAAGATGGCATTGTTTATTTTGGATCATTTGATCATAATATGTATGCGGTTGACGCAAAAACTGGTGAGTTTAAGTGGTCTTTTCCTGCAGGAGATAAAATAGCATCACAACCTGTTATACATAAAGGCAAAGTTTATTTCACATGTAAAGATGAAAATTTATATGCAATTTCAACTGAAGGTGATTTTTTATGGAAATATTATTTAGGAGCGCCAGCAGGAGCAGAACCCACTCTATATAAGGACGTATTATATTTTGGGACTCATGGAAATAGATTCTATGCAATTGATACTGACGGCAACTTGAAATGGTATTTTACTGCGAAAGGTGTGACAACAGAGGGTATAATACATGACGATATAATCTACTTCACTTCACTTGATCATCATATTTACTGTTTAGATTTAGATGGAAATTTGATTTGGAAATATCAAGCAAAAGAGAAACTTTTCAGAAAACCTGCAATATATGATAACATCTTATACGCAGGCGGATACGAAGGAAACTTATATGCAGTGGATACAAAGGGAAACCTTATTTGGACATTCCAAACCGAGGGTCCTATTTTCACTATCGCATGCCCAGATGAAAATTATATCTTTTTTGGATCTTCAGATAGTAATGTATACTGTCTTGATAGAAAAACGGGAAAGGAGATATGGAAATACGCTTCTGGAGGACCGGTTGTTTATGACATAATAAGAGAAGGAGACAAACTTTATTATGGAGGATGGGATTGTAAATTTTACTGCATAACAACTAAGGGTGAATTTGTTTGGTCATTTCCAACAAGTTTGAGTTATATAGCACCTGTAGATATTTCTTCGAAAACAGAAAAAAGAAAAACACTCAATGTTACATGGGACGATATTTCAGGCGCAGACGATGGTCCACTAAAATACAAGAAAACACAAGGAATGGACACAATTGAATTTGGTGGTTATGGTAATTTTGCTTCTGGATACGTGTTACACTCTGACTATTCATCTTCTAAAAGAAAATATTCAAAATAAAAATTCGTTCATAAACGTATTCTCATATCGACAATTGCTAGATAGTTACGAGTAACCTTAAATAGTTAACAGAGAGAATATTTAGAATAACACTTAGGTGATTACATGGTTGGAACCATAAACGACTTTTCATGGAAAATAGCAGGAGCGGCCG
>JBDRSV010000028.1:0-10344 GCA_043824495.1 Candidatus Aenigmatarchaeota archaeon
CCTTATCCAGGATTTTATGGTTGTGAATTTGTGCAATTACCGTGGCCAGGAGTGAACACGAAACATGTTTCTTGTCCATACGAGACACCTGGGGCTGCAATAAACAACGCTCCTGATGCATTCTGTAAAACTGCAATGGGATCCCAATGGGCAGAAGCAGAAATCTGCAACGAACAAGGTATAATTTTATGTTTACATCCATGTGAGACAACTCCAGCTCATATAAAGGCTCAGAGATGTGCTTTTGAGGCTCAAAGAAACAGAGGAAACCAAGCACCTCCGCTAGATTGGTGTCCTCCTGAAGACCCAGTAACACCTCCTCCATCAGGAGAAGGAAGACCAGATAATTGTGATGACACTGCTTATCAAGCACATCCAGGATATAACGGGAATGAGGCTCTATGGGACGGTTACGCTGCTGATACAGATGGTGTATGTCAAACACGCTTCGGAACAGGCGTGCCAAGTGGTCCATGTGCACACACAGTACAGGTAAGCGTGGGTGGAAATCCATATTACCTATGTTTCTACAATAACTAGTGTTTAGCCTCTCATTCTGTAAAGCTAGAAACCTTTAAAAAGACCCTCTTCCATTATAGTTATAACAGTTAAAGGAGACGAATATGTCCGAGAGAATAATTGAAATCCCTGATGGAGTTGATTTGAAGCTTGAAGGAAGAGAATTAGTTGTAAAAAGTGGTAGCAATGAGCTTCGAAGAAGATTTTATAATTATCATGTCAAAATGGAAATCAAAGACGGAAAAGTACTAATCAAGACAGAAGAAGAGAGAAGAAAAGTTAAAGCTGTTCTAGGTACATGGAACGCTCACGTAAATAACATGATTAATGGTGTTACTAAAGGATATGAAGCCAAGCTTAAGATAGTTTATTCACATTTCCCTATCAAATTCGTTGTTAAAGGCGAAATTGTGGTCATTTCTAATTTCCTTGGAGAGAAAAAGCCAAGAACATCTTACATTATACCCGGAACAGAAGTCAAAATGGACAAAGATGAAGTTGTGGTCAAGGGAATAGACAAAGAAAAAGTTGGTCAAACAGCAGCTAATATAGAGACTACATGTAAGATCAAAGAATTGGATAGAAGAGTATTTCAAGATGGATGTTTTATTACACAGAAACCAACTATTATAGAATCTAATTAGGTGTTAAAATGGAAATAAAAAAAGATCTTAAAATAAGAAAAAAGGCAAAGAAAAAGAAACCTGAATTCAAAAGACAGGAATATACCAAAAAGAAAAGATTAGAAACTAAATGGGTAAGGCCTAGAGGAAGGCATTCCAAATTAAGATTACAAAGGAAAGCAAGAGGTAGTTTACCAGGTCCTGGTTATTCTTCTCCAGCAAGTGTCAAGGGTTTAAATCCATCCGGATTTGCAGAAGTGATAGTTCACAGACCAGTTGATCTCGATGGTTTGGATCCAAAAACTCAAATTGCTGTAATTTCATCTGGTGTTGGCCAGAAAAAAAGAAATGATATAAAGAAGCAAGCAGAGGCCAAAGGTGTGAAAATTTCAAACGCTTAAACTACAAATATTTAAGTGTGATATAATATAGTATATATTTAAACGGTTTTTTGTGATATTATGTTCGAAAAAAAATGTCATTTGTGTGGAACTTCTGGTAAACGATGGGAAAGAGAAAAGGATGTTTTCTTTTGTCCAAACTGCTTATCAGTATTCTCAGTTTTCGGAGTAATAGCAGAACCACAGAAAGAAAAAGAGTTAATGAATTTTTGGAGTTAAACCATAAGCCTTAAAAAGCCTAGAATTACTTTTTCTATATGAAACCTCTAACAGAAGATCAGTTTTACGAGGCTGCATGCAAAATTATTTCAGAATCAAGTGAGGCAAAGCTCGCTTCAAGTTCTCTTAAATCAGAACCATCTAACATGGTGAGTTACTGGAAGAACAAATATCAAGAACATCTTTTAGAAGGAATACGAAACAAGAGAAAAAATATCAAATATGTCATTCCTAAGCAGAAGACCAAAATGATTCTGAAGAAATCAAATGCAGGGCCACTTCTTAGAGCTTGGAAAGACTTGGTAGACAATAATAGTGTTGACCTAAGATACACAGACAAAAAATTTGATACTTGCATAATCGGAGGTAATATGGTATTGGTCAAAAAAGCTTCACAAAGATTTTTATATCCTATTGGATCAAAGGAAGGTCAAGAAATAGTACAGAACTTCGATAAAGTCTTTATAACAGCATCAAATGATCATACACATTTATTCTCTGATATGGACAAGAAAACATTATATCAGTTTATACAAAACAATGTAAATATTTTCTAAGCTCTATTTTTCCATTTTTAATTTCTATTCCATCTTTTCTAAGTAGAGATATTTTTTCTTTTATCATCTTAGGGTCATTTCCTGAATATCCACCAATTGAACCATCTGATTTTACAACTCTATAACAAGGAACTTCAATTGGTGTTGGATTAACTTTTAGAGTTTGACCTATTCTTCTGTAAGCCTTTGTGTTCATTTTCTTTGCTATCTCTCTATAAGTTGTAACCTTACCTTTAGGTATTTCTGAAGTTAATTTCCAAACTCTTTCATTAAAATTCGACATCATGCTCACTATAATTTTGTTGTTATAATTGGCTTATCCAGGACAATTATAGTGTGTTCTGCCTGAGCTATTTTTTTGTTGCTATTCTCTCTGAGAACAGGGTAACTTTCTATTGCTCCTACATGTTCTAGTTGTCTCAAAGCCATTGAAACTTTTATTGGACTAAATTTTTTCTGTAACCATCTTTTTGCAAAAGGAAATTTTTCATATTCTTTTTCTGCAATTTCTAGAATTTTTCTAGCTTCAGGCAATCTCACAGATTTTTGTTGTAAGAATCTATAGATTTCTACCACATTAGATTCTTTTACGTGACCATTTCCTGTTGTAACAAATGGCTCTATAGCAATCACTTCACCATCTTTTAATTCATAATCAGAATCATTTGCAATATTTGGAATTGAAGGATGCCCATGGAAAACATATCTGTCAATTGTATGGCCAGTTAGATTTACAATTACTCCATAACCCAAAGATTTTGCAGTAGATTCAATTTTTTCTCCAATCTCACTGATAGTTACTCCAGGTTTCACAATACTAATTGCAGAGTCTAAAGTTTTTTCTACTGCTTCGATAAGTGGATTTTTTTCTGAACAATATGTAAATGCCATATCTCCAATATATCCATCTACATGAGTTCCAATGTCTATTTTCACAAGATCCCCCGGTTCTATTATTTTTTCATCTGTGTATGAAGGAGTATAATGAGCTGCAATTTCATTGATTGAAATGTTGACGGGGAATGCTGGTTTTGCATCTTTTTCAAAAATAGAATTCTCAACAAAATTAGCTAAATCTAGAATCCTCATTCCAGGTTTTATCATTTTTAAAACATCTCGTTTAATTTCAGCTCCAATTTTTCCGGCGATTTTATATTTTTCAATTATCTCTTGATCCATGAAATTCACTTGAATAATTTATTTTTCAGTTTTAAATTTGTGTTTTGTATTTTTTTCTGTAAAAAATTCTATTTTTTTCTAAAAAATTTTAGAAATTTGTAGTTGCTTTATATAGGACCTCAACCAAATAGTAATTAAAAGCATCTAATGTTAATCCGATTAAAAATTTAAAGTTGGAGGTAATTAAAATGGCAGCAAAGAAAAAGAAGACAGCAAAAAAAACAACAAAGAAAACAACAAAGAAAAAGAAGAGATAAACGCTAACAACAACTTAGTTTTTTGTTTTCTTTAGTTTAATTATTATATTACTTCTATTGAATTTATTTACTGGCTAGCTAAAAGAATACAGTTTTATGACCAACAAAGAGCACAAATAAGTGAGTCTTTTAGATTTTAATCTATTTATTTTATGTTTTTTAGAAGTTCTTCGTGTATTTTTCCATTTGTTGCAACAAGATTTTTTTTCGTTAGATCCCATTCATTTCCTTCAAAGTCTGTTACTTTTCCACCAGATTCTTTTACCAATAAAATTCCAGCTGCAACATCCCATGGTCTCACGTTATTGTAAATGAATCCACCAAATCTTCCTGCAGCAACAAAAGCTAATTCCAAAGCACCAGATTTCATTCTATCAAAATCTTTTGCAGCTTTTTTGAGTTTTCCAAAAATTTCTGATATTTTTTTCAAATCTTCATCTGTTTTTCCGTGACAAAAAGTAATTAAACACTTAGAAAGTGATTGTTCATCTGATACACTAATTTTTTTATCATTCAAGAAAGCTCCTTTACCTTTCTCAGCTACAAATAATTCGTTTATTATAGGAGCATAAATAACTCCGAGAATAATTTCGTTGTTTTTTGCTAAGCCAATTGATGTGTTAAAGAAAGGATTTCTAACGGAATAATTTGTTGTTCCGTCTATAGGGTCTATAATCCATGTATATTCTGAACTTTTATTTTCCTCTCCAGATTCTTCTGAAAGAATATTATGATCAGGAAAATGTTTTTTAATTTCTGAAAGAATTATTTTTTCTGCTTCCATGTCAACATTTGTGACATCTTCTTTCAATCCTTTATCTTTTATGTGGTGAATATCACCAAACTTCTCTACTAAAAGTTTACCTGCTTCTTTTGCAGCTTTGATTGCAACTTCTTTTTCATTCATAGAAGAATATTTGAACTGTGATTTAAATTACTTGTAATCATAAATTCTACATGCCTATAAGATATGAAAAAGCTATAGATTTGGAGAGCCAGATCATAGATATTTCACGTAAACTAGGTTTTGACCACATAGATCTATCTAGAGTCATTTGTGTGAGAAGCTATGGCTCTAAAGCTAGAAGAACCCTGGCTAGGTGCCATACTCTACCAAGAATCATGCAAAAAGCCCTGGATAAGAAGTCACATTACGTGATAGAAGTAATAACTGAAAGTTTTGATAAACTCTCAGATGAAAATAAAACTAAAACACTTATTCATGAACTCATGCATATTCCAAAATCCTTTAAAGGTGGATTTAGATTTCATGATCATGTCACAGATAGAAATGTGAATGAAATGTATAAGAGGTTAATTCAATGATAGAAGAAGTCAGAAAAATTGTAGAGAAAGAGTGTACAAGTAAAAAAGATTTGTATGACATAAAGAACTTCAATTGGGATTTTCATATTCTAATAGTTGTTAAATACGCCAAGTTACTATCAAAAAAACTTAATTCTGATGAAGAACTAGCAGAATTGGGAGCTTTAC
Source organism: Candidatus Aenigmatarchaeota archaeon (assembly GCA_043824495.1). Lineage (GTDB taxonomy): Archaea > Aenigmatarchaeota > Aenigmatarchaeia > QMZP01 > QMZP01 > JBDRNB01. The sequence goes on from JBDRSV010000028.1 coordinate 5,250, forward strand.
TTCATGATATTGGAAGAGTTAAATTTGGAGGAAAATATCACGAAAAAACTGGTATATCGGAAGCGGAGAAAATATTGAAGGATGTTGGATATTCTCAGGATGTAATAAATGAAATTAAACATTGCGTTGAATCTCATAGAGGAAATGAGAATACTCCAACTAAAACAACCACAGCAAAAATAGTAGCGAATGCTGATGCATTAGCACATTTTGACGTAATTCCGCTTATGCTTGAGATTGGTATCAGAAAATATAATGGAGACATTAGAAAAGGTGCTGATTGGCTATACGATAAAATGAAGAGAAATTGGGATAAAAAAATAACACTTCCAGAAGCAAGAGAGTTAGTAAAAGATAAATACGAAGCTTTTATGATATTATTTGATTCTTATAGAGAGATTAAGCCTAGTCACTAGCTCAAAGCTTCAATTGATTTTACAACGGCTTTAATAGCATTGGATGCGTACTTATCAATTCTTTCTTCTGCCTGCTTTCTTGTTATATTAGGACCCATTATACCCAACGTAACAGGTTTATTGTATTTGAGAGAAAGCTTTGTCAAATAACTAGCAGTTGTTTGAGCAATTAGTTTATCATGATCTGTTCCACCCTGAATTATTATGCCTAGAACTACAACACCATCAATATCTTTTTCTAATAGAGATTTGACTATCAAAGGAGAATCATAAGATCCGAAAACTCTTTTAATGTCAATTATATCTACACCTAATTCTTTTGCCTTATGCTGGGCTGATTCCAGCATCTTATCTGTAAGTTCTTTGTAGAACTCAGCTACAACTATTCCTATTTTCATGAAAAACTTTTGTCAGGGGGTTTTAAAAAGTTATTTACCCATAATCCGGAGAGTAACCTCTTTTCCAAGGAATATAAATCCAATTAAATTCAAATATAATCATGGATCTTGGAACGCTTACACAACAACTGTTTGATTGGTCAAATGAAGTTGCTCAAACATGGGGCTATTTTGGAATATTCATAATATCTTTTATTGGAAATGCGTCTATTTTCTTACCTGTTCCTGCTTACATCATCACAGTCACATTTGGTTCTATACTAAATCCATGGTTAGTTGGAATTGCTTCAGCTTTAGGTGCAGCTCTGGGTGAGATCACAGGTTATTTGTTGGGAAGAGGTGGAAGAGAAGTTTTATTAGAGAAATATGAAAAAAACTTCAAAAGAGCAAAGAAATGGATAGAAACTCATGGAATATTCCCAGTAATAATTTTGTTTGCAGCTACCCCTCTCCCAGATGAAGTTGTTGGTATAATGGCAGGAGCAATTAATTATAATATAAAGAAGTTCTTACTGGCATCGTTCTTAGGTAAATTATTATTATACACTGCTTTAGCCATGGCAGGATATTATGGAATTAGTTTTGTTCTAGGTTTATTCGCTATATAATATATTAACTATAAAGAATAACTATATAATATGAGAATGAGTTTACCAGCTATTGCAGCTATAATCATACTCACTTTGATGGTTATGCTTGCTCTATGGTTGTTCTTAGCAGATAAGTGGCAGGTACCAGGGAGTTTTCTGACGTGATCTTATGAAAAAAGGCGTTATTGATTTAATGATTAGTCCTGTTGGATTTTTAGTAATTACCATTGTTATTGCAATTTTCATATTTCTTTTTTATATGGGTACAAATGGAGAAGCTGGGTTTTTTGAAAATCTTGGAGATGCTTTCTCCGGAATATTCGAAGGTTTTAAGTTGATCTAGATGGCAAAAAAAGGATCTCTTGGTGTGCAGCAGCTTATTTTAGGAATAGGTGCACTCATGATAGTATTCATTGCGATGTTAGTTGTAACTAATGCTTTGGGTGGAACTGGTTTTGTAAGTGATTGGTTTGAAAAATTATTTGGACAGGGACAAGGAGAAGATCTTGGCATAGCGATAGATTCTATGGATGCTTTGACATGTGCAATTAATTCTGTTGCATTGGATTCAGATCAATGTTCTAGTAAATCTTTTGGATTGAGTAGTGTATCTTGTGGACAAATATGCTGTAGCTATCTAGAAGGAACCAACACAGAAAGCAAGTGGTTGAATTATGAAGAATGTAAACTAAAGAATGAAGGTAAATCAGTCTCAGATACAGGACCATGTGGTCCAATTGATGAAGGTGTAATTTGTTGCCAGAAAGAAATTGATGAAACATTTTACGAGTGGGTCTCATCACCAAACCAGTGTGATGATATTGTAAGAGAAAAACGTTCAGGTGGCGGTCCAATGGATGATGGTCATCCAGATGAAATTAAATGTAAAAATGCTCCAGGTACTGGAGGCATATGTTGTGAAATAGAAAGAGGTAATGAATATAAATGGGCTACTCAATGCACAGGTGAATATAAGTTCATGAATGATAATGTTTGCATTTCTACAATAGGACAAAAAACAGTTCCAACTAATTTAGAATGTAAGATTGGGAAATTCCAGCTACCTCAGCCAATAAGTGAAGCAGAAGATTGGTTAGCATTTATGGGAGATCCAGAATATCTTGCATATTGGCAGAATTTCCCTGCTGAAGAAGATACATGGACATTCGAACCTGGCTGGAAATTGTACACTTTCATAGCCATTATTAGCATAATACCACCATTTAAAGCTGGAAAAATTGTGACAGCTACGGTAATGAAAAAAACTTTGGGCACGTTTTTCGAAAGACTTGTCGTTAAAGTAACAGGTAAAGAAGCTTTAGAGAGAATTGTAACAAAGAGTGTAACAGAAAGCATGATTAGAAAAAGTGCACGTGATGCAGTTAAAGATATGATAAAACGTAATGTCATAAAAAAAGAAGCTGGTGACAAGATATTACAAAACCTAGGAAAGGCAGATGTAAAGGTTGCTGTTCAAAAAGCAAATGATAATATGAAAAAAGAGTTAGCTAAGGATGTTACAAAAACAACAGAGGTTACAAATAAATATGCAGAAGAAACTTTACATTCTACGCTTCAAGATGCTGGAATGTTTGATGCAACTGTAAGGTCAGGGTTCTTTGAAATATCAGAAGAAGCAGTAAATAAATTACAGAAAAAGGCTCTTTCTACTGCTCAAAGAGCTGCGCTTAAACAAATGAATGCTCTAGGACTAAGAGAACAGTTTTTAGAATTGATAGAGAAAAGACTGATCGGTAGAGATTTACCTAAAACGTTACTCAAGTTCGGAACACTTAGTGGTGTTGTAAGAACAATTGCAATAGCAGATAATATGACTCAAGCTAGATTCGAACCTATTCCAAGCGAAATTGTACTAAAACCTGCACTTTTAGAACCTATAGTTTTTGAGATATCAAACAACTGGAAAGAGAAGCCTGTTTTAATATCAACAATTAATACTAAACGAGTTTTTGGCGCGGGCCCCATGCTTATTGACGAAGAGAGACCTTTCCATTTGGTATCACCTTGTTATCTGGACACTCTAAATATTGAGAAAACTATTGTTGAATGCCCACAATATGTAATATCTGATCAGGACGGAAAAACATTAGTAGAGTGTGTAAGTAAAGGTCAAAGTGGTAATAGTGGCATTGATTTAGAGATAGAAGACAATTTTGGTGATACTGTTTGTGATGCAAGAACTTATGATACAATGGATTTTGGACCTCTAGAATTCTTTGATAATAATTTACAGAAAATACCCGATGTTGCAGCTATAAACAAGAATGATAATGAATACTTAATTCCTATAAAAAATGATCTAGTATTCCACTATAATGAAAAAGAACCTGAAAAGAGTAAAGCTGTTTTATGGGAAAATAATTATGTTTCAATCACTCCAAACAAATTGGAATACCCTGTAATCATGATTTCAGATGAGGAAATGGAAGTTCCAGGAATTGATTACATTGAAAGGGTGAGAAGCATTGTACTTGAAACTGGTACTGATGCTCCGTATCAAGTTGAAACAAACCCTAATGAAAGAATAAGCATGTATTTTGTAATAGAAGATCCAAAATATGAAGAAATTCAGGTCATTATCAGTAGTTATGACGAAAGTAAAAATCCAGGAAAAAGTATACAAACTGTTATGCATTTAATTGAAGGTTCTTTTAGTTCACCAACTGGAACAATTATACTCTCTGATGAAGGAGATGACGGAACTGTTCATACAATAGATGTAAGCAAACAGGGTGTTTCAAATGCGCATAATAGATATGCTATGAAAGGTAAAACAATGACTGACAGTAATTTTGATAGACCCGGTTTTGAATATATAAGATTAGATGATTGTAGAACAGAAACAATTTTAGTTGAAATGGGAAGCAAAACTCAAGGATATGATGATAATTATTGTACATCAGGAGCCAGCACAACAGATGCATGGATAGAATGGGGAGCTGATGTAGCCATGGTAGGTGGAATAGTAGTAGGTACTATGGTAGGTGGAGCAGGAGGATTTGCCATAATCGGTATTACCGGTTTAACACAAGTTGCAGTAGACCCCGATGCTATCGATGTTCTCGATATTCCAGGAGATTGGCCGGATTCTCAGTGGAGTTAAAAAGTAGAAGAGTTTCTTACGATACTATAGACTTTCCAACCATTTTCACGTTGATTCAAATCTAAACGGGTTCTTACTAATGTTTCTTCGCAGCTACCATCATCACGATCTATTGCAAGAGTGAATGCAGCATAAGCAAATGTTCCATCAGAATGTGTCTGTGTATCCGCTATTTTGTATCGTGAAACAGGGTTTGTTGTTCTTCCTGGTCTAAAATTACCATCACAAGCCATGTTTATTATACTCTGATCTTCTGCATTATACCCCTCAATAAAAGCATGTAAAGTATGAACAGCGTCATTAAAATTATATAAACTTTTATTTCCATCCATGTTAGGTTTGTCTGGTGTATACCAACCGTTTCTATCATGTCTTAATTGAACTTGACCATTATCATCTACTATGGATCTCTTAAGTGTAGGCCCGAGAGCAACATACCAACTATTGCTATCATTTACAAGTAAATAGAAATCTATCTCTTTACCCATTTTACGTTGAATTCCATATGTTTCAATCATAACTTCAGAAGGACTAATGCCTGTAACACTTTTTATGTGAATTTCTGTA
>JBDRSV010000029.1:0-41542 GCA_043824495.1 Candidatus Aenigmatarchaeota archaeon
TACAGATTCAGCGTCTTCTTCTGTTATTGTTCCATCTCCATTAACATCTCCTATTTGTTGTCCATTTTCACATGGAAACGGTTCACAAACAGGAGAAGCAGGCCATTCCCCCAGGGGATAAGACTGATCATAAGGACAAGAATCAATTGCGTCCTCTCTTGTTGAGTCCCAATTGTATGGAAGACAATTCGGATGTTGATTTCCATGCTCACAGAAATAAGGTTCTTCGGTTCTACCCCAGTAATTGCCTTGATTTTTATGAGAGAGTTCCACTACTTCTCCTTCATACGTATCATAAACTGCTTCGCCACCAGTCTTAAACACAGAGTTATGAGTTATGACGGAATTAAATGGTCTTTGACCAACTTTATACATTGTTAACCTTCCTTCTATCCAATTATATTCTATATGGGCCTCGTCGAAAAATCCTGTAATAGCATTAGAAAATGAGTTTGATGAAATTATGTTGCCAATTATTTTTTCCCTATACCCGTTGATAAACATACCATAAGTGAACTCTGGTCGATTGTTTAAAATGGAATTGTTTGCGATTAATCTTTCATACTCATCCTCAAAATTATAATCTCTTACAACAATTCCATAGACACGACTATTAACTATAGAATTATTTACTATTCTGTAACCTCGATTATTTACTCCGTTTAAAAGAGTATTATACCCTAAATGTATCCCGCTTTCTGCACTAACATTTATTATTTTATTATTAATAATTTCAGTATTATTTGTTTCATAAAGTAAAATTCCATCACCAATTAAATTGTTATTAATTATAGAAACATTATCTCCATATGATACTTGAAGGTGGCCTGAATTAAGATTTTCTATTGTGACATCTCTTACATCAAAGAAATAATGAACAGGTAAACCATCAACAAAGTTTGAAGTATCTATTGAATGGTTCAGCAATGAAGGCTGATCAGAACCATATACTAATAAATTCAGATTGCCGTTGTTATTAAAATAATTGGATTTAAGAGTTGTATTTGATGACATCCATAATAATAAACCATAACTATTTGATTGTAAGCGGTTGTTGGTGAATATAGAGTTATCAGTATATTTACTATAAATTCCATTATAAAAATTTTCAATATTGCAATTATTTACTTTAAGATTCTGATTATGTGTATTAGGCAAGTAAGAGAGAATTCCACTATCAAAATCTTCTCCGTTTCCACTAATTTTATGCCCATGGCAGTCTATTGATATATTATCTTTGTCAACTTGAATACAACCAACAGGACTATACAAATCTTGTGTAAGATGTATATTCGCACCAGGTAATTTAGCAAACATATTACACTCGAGACAGCTTGAACAGTAATACTCTCTTTCCGGATTATTTGTTAATACTATAAGAGTTCTATCTTCACTATTCCCACCATTTGAATAAACTGTCAATTTTAGGGTATAAATCGAGTCTTCAATTAATTCAGTATTCCAGTCTTCATATAGAATCCCATTAATTGGAATTGTTAGTGATTCAGTTAAAGTGATCCAACTGGATGGTTCAATACCTTGACCATATTCAATTTTGTAATCAATAAAACTATCTGTGTAAACAGTTCCGCTAATATTAATTACACCACTAAAAAAACCACTAGTATTTAAAATTGATATTGGTGGTGGAGTTTCCAATTGAACCGCCTCAAAAACATCAATTCTGCCCCAACCTTCTTTCAACACATCATAACCCAAATTAATAGCAGTATTTCTTAAGGCGTATTTTATTTCTTGGGGACCCCAATCAGGATGTGCTTGGAGTATAAGCGCAGCAGCGCCAGATACATGAGGTGTTGCCATAGACGTTCCAGAGATTGCAGTATGTTCATAGTCAAGGCATTTTAAATAGTCCCATGCTGAATCCCATTGTGCTGCACAGATATCTACACCTGGAGCAACAACATCTGGCTTAACCCTGTAATCCTTTGTGGGCCCCTTTGAACTGAAATCTGCTATTATATCTTGTTTGTCACTAGCACCTACTGTTATTGCTTTTTTTGCGCATCCTGGAGCTCCTATAGTGGAATAACCATACTCATTACTAGCTGCAGCAACTACAACTACACCAACATCTACAGCATTATCAATGGCTATCGAAGATCCTACATCTTCATAACAATCATCGAAATCATAATATTTAACACTTAAGCTCATGCTGATTACATCTAAATGATCAGAGAAGTTGCCGTCTTGATCAGGGTCTGTTGCTCTTTCTATCGCTTCGATAACATCAGAGTCTGATCCATAACCATATTGATCCAAGACTTTATACGCATAGAGATTGGCATCAGGTGCAACACCTTTCAGAGTTCCACTACCCGCTGCTGTTGCAGCAACATGAGTTCCATGTCCTTGATCGTCCATTGGATCTTCGTCATCATTGACAAAATCATAGCCATCTATAACCTTGCACCCAGACCCAAAACAACCCCCTAAATCAGGGTGTGTATAATCAATTCCTGTATCTATTATGGCAATTGTTTTTCCTTCTCCTGTGATTTTCACCCCTTCTGGATCATCTAAATCCCAAACTTGATCAGCATTAATCAAAGGGATAGAGTCCATTAATTTTATGCTAACTTCGTGATCTGTATAAATTCTCTCTATTTCGGGCAATAACTCCAATTGTTTCACTTCTTCTTCAGAAAGATCATGTATAGAAAATCCATTAAATACGTTTTGAAATTCTCTTTTAATTTCAGCTTTTGGGATGAGCTCTTTTATCTGTGTTTTCAGACTATTTTGTTTATCAATAACATTAGTCCTATAAGTTTTTGTATTATGAATTAACAGATTTTGATCATACTCTTGAATGGTTTTCTCTTTAACATAAAACTCAGCAACAGAATCATCTCTTAATTTAATGATATAACTAGAATCTTTTGCTTCTTCTTCGGTAGCAGACAAAATTGGTGTTAAATCACCACTAGATTCTTGCGATATTGACAAAGGATCTACGAATGACGGTACGTTTATTTCACAGACATTCTCATCTATCTCCTTATCACAATCATTATCAATCCCGTCACAAATTTCTTCAGATGGAGTGCATGTAGATGTTACAGGTTCAATTGAACCGAGAGGTGTAACTGTTCCAGGAAGTCTGAACTGTCCAGCAGGAGTTTCATATACAGAAGAAACAGCAAACACTCCTACAATGACTATACAAGCAAAAATAATTGAATATGATATAGGAGTTAAACCCATAATATATTATTGTATAATAACATATAATAATCATAGGTCGAGGGTTTGCATCTTTTAACAGTGATGATAGTATCTCTTACGAAAAAGTATATACTAAAACGTAAAGTTTATAAACTAGTTCTACTAAATAATATATATGAATACGGAATATATGATTGATAAAAATCAAATTAGAATGATAAACGAAAAATATGGTGGTAGTTTAAGATCAGATGCTGAAATAGAAACTGCTCTTATGTTGGGTAAAGGGAAAAGTGTCTATAGAAAAATTGCTTATTTGTGGAGGTCTATACTTGTAGGGCATCCATTTACAGATGGCAATAAAAGAACGGCATTAATAGTTGCTCTTACAATACTGGAAGCATGTAAAATAAAGTTGGATGAAAAGAAAAAGGAGAACATGGTAGAGGAGATAACTAAGATAGCGAAAGAAAACATAGAAGACATTAACAGAATAGAGAGGCTGGTGAGATATGTTGTCACAGGAAATTAAGAGAATAATGAAAGAGAATGAGAAATATGCAAAGATTTTAGAGGAGTATGACAGAACTGGAAAATTTCCTTTAGAAAAAATTAGACGAAGTTTTACCCTCAAGAGGATGACTATTAACAAACTTAAGTCTCTTTCCAAAAAAACTGGAAGGAGTATGTCTGATATTATAGACTCTTTAATAGAAAGTTCATGATATAATAATCATAGGCAGGGATTTGAACTATTTGTCCTAATCCCTCCATAAAGTCTTGTTTTTCGGTTCAGTATCTTACATGTAGTCACTGTAGACTAATGTATTTAAATATGTAGTCACACATATATAATATATGCATGTAGAAATACGTGATAGAGGGAAAAAGAAAGTCTATTATTTGGCACATTCGTTCAGAGATAATGGTAACGTTAGAAAGATAAGAAAATATTTAGGTTCTGATCTAACTGAAGAAAAAATAAAATTATTGAGAAAAGATGCCGAAAAAATTATTCTAGAACAGATAATGAATTACAAAAAAATAAGGGACCCATTACATACTGTGCTATCTACAAAAGAAACGTTAATAATAAGAAATATGATATCACCAGACAAAATAAAAATAAAACACTTATCAGAAAAAGAATGGACTAAATTTATTGAAAATTTTGCTTATGATACTAACGCCATTGAGGGTTCAACTGTTACATATTTGGAAGTTAAAAACATTCTAGAGAAAGATAAATGGCCAAAGGATAGGACAAAGTGGGAGATATCCGAGACGTATGGAGTTGCAGACGCAATAAAATACATACGTAGAACTAGAGATTCTGTTTCTCTTAACCTCATAAAGGAGTTACATAGAATAGTTTTCAAGAACTCCAAGGATTTTGCAGGTAAATTCAGAGAACCTGGGATAGAAGTTGTAGTTGCTGATAATAGAGGAAACATACTTCATAGGGGAGCTCCTCAAAAACAAGTTCCCTTTCTATTGAAAGAATTGATAAAATGGTATGAAAAAAACAAAACAAATTATCATCCAATTGTTATTGCTTCTGTGGTTCACAATCAATTCGAAACAATACACCCTTTTCAAGATGGCAACGGACGAGTTGGTAGATTGTTATTAAATAACATTCTCCTAAAATACAATCTGCCGCCTGTGAACATAGAGTTGAAAAGAAGACACGAATACTACTCCATTCTTCGAGAATATCAGAAAACAGGTAATATAAGACCAACCATAGAGTTTATACTCAAAGAATATAATGAATTAAAGAAGAGATTCAAAAATGTATGACTACATTTCTGAGAGTTGTAGCCACACAAAATTCTCCCTAAGTGGTAATTCAGCTGCCAGTCATCTCCGAGGCTCTTTTGCCCTCTTGCTATCGGTTTCAGTGTTTTTGTATCGGGGCTTTTAACCTAAATTCTAAAGTATTGGGATACTTTTAATAACATAAGTTATAGATAAAATATGAAAATTTCAGAAATAGTTTGCATAGGATTTGACTGGGACGGAACTCTTGCAGACAGTATGATAGGCAAAGCAAAATATTTTGCCGACTCAATTATTCAAATCTACTCAGAAATTGAAGATAAAAAAAGATTGAATTATCTTTTCATCAGAACGGAGGGAAGCTGAGAAACGTTCAATTACAAATAATACAGGAAAAATACAGTCTAAAATCTTTATCCGAAGATGAATATGAAAAATGGAGTGAATTATTCACGTCTTTGTATATAGACAAAAAACTGCCTTTATTTGATGATACATTGAAAGTTTTGGAAGAATTGAAGAAACGAGGCTACAAGTTAGTTTTATGTAGTTCTGTTCCACAAGATCATTTGGATAAAACTATGACATTGTATCCAGTAAAAGATTACTTCGAATTCATTCTGGGCACTAAAGATAATGGAAAATTCAAAAAGGGTGTTCCACATTTGACATATGTATCCAAACATCTTAACATACCTCTTGGGAAAATAGCGTTTGTGGGTGATGGTTATCCTGATGTTATAGGTGCCAACGAAGCCGGATGTTTTTCTATAGGAAAATCGGACTCTAGAATACAGGGATCCGAAGAGAGACTGAAAGAAAACAACCCAAAACTACTAATAAATAAATTAGAGGATCTGCTATCTTATTTTCCTTCTGTGACTAAATAATTTATATTAATAATTGAATTAATTCTATATCATAGGCAGAGGATTTGAACTATTTTACCGTGTTTTTAATTCTAGTTTTATAATATATTCACATGTCCAAAAAAACTAGGCTGTTATCGCTGCTTATGAGATCAGGAGAATTCGAACGCTCAGATCATGCAGAAAAAGAGATAATAAGTGGTCATGTGTCTGTGGATGGGAAGATTGTAAAAGATCCCAAAAATTCATTCAAGATAAATTCTGTTATTAAGGTCAAAGAACATAAGTTAGAGTTGCAGAATCTTACTTATATCATCTTGAACAAACCAAAGGGAGTTATATGCCAGAAGTCGTCTAAAGAGAAGACTATTTATGATATTATAAATGGAATAGTAGAGATCGATAAAAAAATGAAGAATACATTATTCTCTATTGGAAGATTAGATAAAGACACAACAGGATTGCTCATAGTCACGAATGATGGACAGATAGAAAAGAATCTGACGAGGAAAGAGTATGGTATTTTGAAAACGTATCATGTTAAAATGAAAAGCGCAATGAAAGATGATGATATTGAAAGACTACTTGGTGGAGTTAGAATAACTGATGATGATGTTGGAAAGAAGTTCTTAGTAAAAGCGATGGAAATCAAGAAAATTGGTAAGAAAGAAATTGAAATCGTAATTGGAGAAGGAAGAAAGCGTCAAATCAAGAAAATGCTAAAGTCATTGGGAAACGAAGTTGTTGATTTGAAGAGAGTTGGTATTGGAAAATTGAGAATTGAAGATCTGGATTTCAAGAATAAATCTTATTTAATTTTAAGCGAAAGTTCCCTTGAGAAACATATAGGACCGGCTAGATAGAAATCTGTGCTTAGCGCTCACCAAAACAATCAAATCTAAAATGATCAGAATGCGATTCCATTAACTATAAAGTTAGATGTAACATATATCATATATGGAAACAAGATATCCACCTAAGATAGTAATAGACACTAATCTGATTATTGCAGCTAGGTATAATCCTAAAAGTGCGTCAAGTAAAGTAATAGATCTATGTATAGAGCATAGACTTCTTGCTCTATATTCTGAAAAAACAAGAAATGAAAATCTAAATATTTTATTAAAGGTTCAACCGTCCAATGAATACTTAATAAAAATTAGACTCTTTTTTTCAAAATCTATTTACATACCCGATCCTACTACTAGAGTAAATATCTGTTCTGATTACTCAGACAACAAATATTTTGAAACGGCTATTGATGCTGGAGCACAATATATAATAAGTAATGATAAACATTTACTAGAACACGATGGTTACTATGGCGTGCGTGTTATGAGACCTAGCGATTTCTTGAAAAAGTTTAAAAGCTCCTCTTAAACTCTTTTAAGAACTTCTTCAGTGGCAATTCTTGTATTATCGTGTATGTAACAAACCTGACAGCTATGAGCATAAGTATAACAGATATGAATAGATAGACCAAATCAATTGCTTGTCTTTCCAGTAATAGAAAAGATAAAGACGCTGTTATGGCTGGAGGATGAAACGAGTTAGATAAATATAGTAGAATTCCTACCAGAAATATTGTTGAGAATATATTGATAGACATGTGAATAGGGACTGTTATATTCAAGAAATATATTAGATACGAGACAACTATGGCAATAACATAAGAAACTATAACAACGTGTAATCTTGTCAAGTGATGTGAAGTGGAATTTGTTAGAATAACTGCAGAAGCTCCAACACTGGCAAACAATATAATATTTGATATTGTTATTTCAAAAGCGAATGATAAAACAGCAACTATTATTGCAGCAAAAAAAGACGGCAGGAAATGTTTATGCCAGATTATTCTTTCCTTTTTCATGAATCTCTTAAAATCCATGTTTCATTATTAGTGAAAGTCAAATAAGTGTTTTCCTGTCTTATTTATTCGATGCTTTCACAATAGCCATTGCAATGAAGGCAAATGCTATTGCAAGGAAAATAGATACATCCCATCTACCGAATAACGGACCAATGGCGAATCCCAAGAAGAAAAACCCTACGAAAGCTAAGCCTTCGATATCTTTACTTTTGTTTTTACTAATGATTTATTTTTATTTCTATATCTTAAAAGTACTTATATCCCTTTAATTAGACAGATAAAAACCGAGGTAGGAGTGTGTTTTAAAACCCCACTCCCACACTCGGCTAGTAATTCAGGCAGGTGTTAGCACATCTGCCTGCTTTACCGCGGAATCCACCGGGGTTTAGCAGCGTAGCATGCCAGTCGACACAGAGGGTGTCGCATCTGTCCACGTCTCGATCGTCGTCTTCGCAGCGCCGTCACAGCTCACCTTCCAGGTAGCTGGACCGGCGCGATTCGCGGCACCGTAATTGGAGAACTCGACCACGCTGGCTTTAGGCGGCGCACATGTCGCTTGTGTGGTGGTCGTCTCGGTCATCGTCACGAAAGGAGAAGCCACGGAATGACTCATAGCCATGTTCGTGCAGTCGTCGCAGGATACGCGGTCATATAGAACCATCGTCGTTTTCGAGTTCGGCTTGATGACGTTGTACCTCAGATGTTCACCGGGATCGCCGATGTCGGTTTCGGTCGAGACCTCGGGCCTAACGGTAATATGGCCAATAGCAACGATGGGCAACATGACGACGTTGTGAACCTCCCCACAACTTTGCCATTGGCCGCCGCCGCATTCGATCGTCGCCGCATTTGCGTTTCTGTCTTCGCTCGTACATGGATTTGGGAAATCGCCCGTGCCCATGTCGTTCGTCACCATACACGCGTTTGCCGGCACATTCTCTTCTGCTGCCCGCATGTCGGTTTCCGTCTTGAACGTGTTGTTCGTCCGCGGGTTAGGATAACATGTCCATACCGCGCCGTTCTTCACCGTCATCACATTGGTCGCATCCGTGGTCGCCATCTGCGTGTCGGTGTCCTGCCGTACGAGCCGCTCACCATTCGTCATAGCCAGACCGTTTTGCTCGAACTGGTTGTTCGGTGCACGTGCAGTCTGCCATTCAGTCGCGCTTGAATTCGCAATCTGCGTCGTGGTGAGGGCTTCCGTGGTCGCCGTATTCATGGTCGTACCGACTGCCAAGACCGGGACAATCAAGATAGCCATAAAGACCGCGATACAGAAGAGTGGGTGGCGAAGTCTCGCCATGATGGAACCCTCCTCTTTCAAACATCGGTGAAATAGGGGCGCTGGAAGAAACGTCCTTGTTGTCTGTTGCGCCAGTTGGGACTTGTGGGATTAGCCAATCCCCGTAAGGTACAACTCTTTCCTTACTCGTGAGCTAAGCTTACTCCTTTCGTTCCTTGGATGAGGGTTTACTTGCGCTAGACACGCAAATCTTCACTATTTCGAACAGAAGTCAGAACAAGTTGATATGGGATTTGAAGAATCGACCGCACTTGATCTACATTCAAGAAAACGCGTTATTGTCTTGCGTTTTCAGTTGCAGATGCTCATTCGAGATGTGTAGGATTAAGTGATTTTGCAAATAACCCATATGAAAACAAATTGTTTGAAATTAGTGAAAATGATAAATCATATTACTATATAATTTGGTTAAAATGTATTTAAACTTGTCAGATTATTATTTTTTTCTTAATTTTTTCTCAAAAATGCTCAAAACTGTCCAAAAATTAGGTTTTTAAGCTAAATACTAATAGATTTTTAGGAAGCTCTTAGAAGCACCTATAATCTATGACCAGAATAATACTCCTCTTGGACTTTGATTACTTTTATGCTCAGATAGAGGAACGGGATAATTCGAAATACAAAGACAAACCATTAGTTGTCTGTGTATATTCTGGAAGAACTGAAAATTCCGGCGCTGTAGCAACTTGTAATTACAAAGCTCGAGATTTAGGTATAAGATCTGGAATGCCTATATCATTTGCACAGAAACATGCAGAAAAGGATTCAGAGACTGTTTTTATCCCAGTGAGAATGGATTATTACAAAGAAGTTTCTTCTGAAATAATGGAAATGCTCAGAAGTCATGCTGATAAATTTGAACAGGTAAGTGTGGATGAAGCTTACTTGGATATCTCAGAGAGTTCTGGAGAAAATTATCAGAAAGCAGCTGTGATTGCAGCTAACATAAAGAAAGAGGTAAAAGAAAAATTTGAATTAACATGTTCTATTGGAATTGGTCCTAACAAGTTACTAGCTAAAATGTCTGCTGGTGTTCACAAACCAGATGGTTTAACTATAATTAAACCAGAAGATGTGAGAGAGTTCATGGATCCTCTCCTGGTGCACAAATTGTTTGGAATAGGACCTAAAACAACAAAAATTCTAGCTGCAAATAATGTCACAACAATAAGAGATCTTGCAATGTATGATATAGGTGTTCTTCAGAGATTATTCGGAGAAAACAAAGGAGTACTTCTACATAACAGAGCTTTGGGAATTGATGAAGAGATTGTTGAGGATTCAGATAAACAACAAATATCCAGACTAACAACACTAAAAGAAGATACCATGAATATGGATATATTAGAAAAAACAGTAGAAGATTTAGCAAGAAGCGTATACACAAAAACTGATAATATGGAAATTCAGTTCAAAACAGTTTCTATAATAGCAATTAATTCAGAACTACAAACAAGAACAAGAAGTAAAACACTTGACGAGCCTTCAGATGATTTAGATTCTATACAAAATTCATGTAAAGAGCTAATAAAGGATTTTCTTAAAGATCATCCAGAAAAACTAAGAAGAATTGGTGTTAGAATATCTAATTTCTCAGATTATGAAAAGGAGAAAAAACAATCGGATTTAGGCAAGTTCTTCAAGAAGTGATTTGTGATTGGAGGAAAAATGAAAAAATACATAAAAATGGAAGAGGAATTCCAAGGAGGAAGCATAGACAGAGTATTCTCTGCTGATATACAAATAGATATTTTTATAATGAATACTGTAGAACTGATAAAAGAATCTGGGGACAACCCAACTTTTAGTGTTGGGTTTGGTGGAAGTGTTCTAGGAGACCCGGACATATACAAAGATATTGTATTTTTCGGCTGTTGTGACAAGAACTTGTATGCTGTTTCTTTCAAGGGCGAAGAATTATGGAGATTTAAAACAGGAAATGTGGTCTCTAGCTGTACTGTATCTGACGACAAAATATATGTAGGATCATATGACTTTAACTTATATTGTATAGGAGTAGATGGGGAACTGGTGTGGAAATATGAAACAGGAGATATGGTGGTTTGTAAACCAGTTGTTCATAAAGATGTTGTATATTTTGGCAGTAGAGACAACAATATTTATGCTGTAACCACAGAAGGAAAACTCATATGGAAATTCGAAACAAAAGGTGAAGTAGCAAGTGATCCATACATACACGATGATACTTTGTACTTTGGTTCCAATGATTACAAATTGTATGCTCTCACACTTGACGGAAAACTAAAGTGGAGTTTTACTACAAAAGGTAGTGTATGGGGAGTATATGTGGATGAAAGCGGTGTGTATCTAAGTTCTTATGATAAAAATTTTTATTGCTTGGATTTGAACGGGAATGAAAAATGGTCTTTTCAAATAGGTCACCGCCTTGGCAGAAGACCAGTGTGTCATAACAATACAATTTATATAATTTCTCTTGATCACAACCTTTACGCATTCACAAAAGATGGGAAATTATTATGGAAATTCCCAACAAATGATATACTATTCTCACTTCCATGTTTTGATGAAGAAAATATCTACTTGGGATCTGTAGATAAAAACATCTACTGTATAGACCAAAAAACAGGAACAGAAAAGTGGAGATTTAGCTGTGGAGGTCCAATTGCAGCAAATATTATATTAAAAAACGGGATTATATTTGTAGGTGGTTGGGATTGTAAGATATTTGCACTCACAACCAAAGGTGAACTACTTTGGGAAGTTCCAACGAGCTCAAGCTACATGGCTCCCATTGAATTTGAAACTCCTCAAGAAGAAATACGCACAGCCCAGATTATTTGGACTGAAGAGACAAGTAAAGAAGAAGACATATACAAAGGAAAAGAAGAATCTGTAGAATTTGGAGGTTATGGTAATTTCCAAACAAGTTATAGAATATTTTCTGATTATACAGGATCAAAAAAGAAATATGCTAAGTAGTTGGATCTCTTAATTTAGGCGAGTTGAACCATAATCCTGTTACTAAGTTCCTTCCACCTCTTTCTTCGAATACTGTTCTTACCTGTACTCCACTTTCTTTTTCAAATTCTGCGCTGTAGATAACAATGGTGTAAGGTCCTTGTTTTAACACGGTTGGAGATGCTCTTGATACGTGTAATCCAATTTTAGACATAATGGTCTCTCGATTTTCTAAAAACACAGCTTCTGTGAATGCTTCTCTCATTTCCCATGTGAAATCTGTAGAAAGCTTTTCATAATCTCCCTCATTGAATCCTAGGAGTATCATGTCTATCATATGATCTGCATAGCCTAAGATTTCTTCCTTTTCTTCTCCGAAGATTTCTATAGATTGTGATTGGTAAATGTAAATAGAAATAAGTGTTATAATGATAATTGCTAATATAACAATTCCAATGATCAGTTTTTGGTTCATGTAATATAATTAGATGCAATTTAATTAAAATTTAAGCTTCTTCTCAACAACATCGTCAAATTCAGGGTGGTCTTTCAAGAATTTGTCTTTAATGTATGGGCATGAAGGAATTATTGTATATCCTTTCGCTCTAGCCTTATTGAATACATGTAAAACAAGCTTCTCTGCTATTCCCTGTCCACTGAACTTATCAGGAACAATTACCTGATGAACATCCCATATTTTGTTTATTTGTGTATAAGCTAGAACAGCTTCCATATTTTCAAGTTCTACGTAGAATTTTTGTCCTACTGGATCGTGATGTATTTCGAGTTCCATGTAATCTCCTAATATCTTCTCATTATAGGATCAATTCTGTGAGCCCATTCATTAATACCGCCTGCTAAACTCTTGACATTCTTGAATCCTTGATCTCTCATATATCTAGCTGCCACGAAGCTTCTTTCTCCGCTATGGCAGTATAGAACTATTTCTGAATTCTTGTTTATTGCACCTATGTGATTCATTAGATTACCTAAAGGTAAATGAGAAGATGGTTCTATATGGCATATATTTCTTTCCATATTTTCTCTTACATCTATCAAGGTAACTTTGCCTAGTTTTTCTTTTAGTTTGTTAACATCTATTTCTAATTCGTGCATAAGATCACTTGAAAACTTTTCCGGTTTCTTGTGACCATAAGAGTATGTCTAATTCAGCTGGTGGTATACCAACTTTACTAGCAAATCTTTTCATCTTATCTTCAATTTCAAAATATTTGCTAGGAGTCATACTTTTTGGTATTTCTCTTATTGCTCTATGCTTGACAAGATTTTTTAATATGTGTCTATCGAGTATCATTAGGTCTTCTGCAAATCCTACATTTCTTAGAAAATGTGAAGCTTCTTTGTATCCAAATCCCTTAACATTCTCAACTAACCATTCTCTTGCTTCTTCCTGGTTTAAATTTTCTAATTCTCTTCTCAGTTCACCATTCGCGAATTTTCTTGCTCCTATTAGATGATTTATTTTATTGTTGTAAAATCTTACACTTTGCATATATTTTGCTAATTGGCTACTGCTACCGTCATATAGAAGTCCATTTTCTTTTAAATCACAAACAGCTTTCCAACAAGCTTCAGCTTTTGATTGTGGTGTAAACAAGCAGAAAGCGAGCTCTTCAAACAGGTTGTCATTTGATTTCCATACTTTTCGGAAATCCTGAAGTCTGGACTTTATTTCGATTTTTTTTTCTTCGTATGATTCAATTAAATTTTCCATGTTATCTTATAGAAAATAAGATTATTAAGTCTTAGTGATTAAAACCCTATTTTGACAATATAAATCAGAATTACATGACAATTAAATTGCCTTTCATTCCATTTGCTCTGTGACTTCCTACACTGCAGTAATATTCGAATGTTCCTTTCTGGTCAGCAACAAATTCTACAAATGTAGAGACATCAGTCTGTACTCTCTCTGTAGCTGCATCGAATTCATCTACAACCCAGTCATGGAAGCCTTGTGTGCTTGTAAATTCTATGCGAACTGTGTCACCCTCATTCACTGTGAGATCAGGTGCTTCTTCTCCATCAAGTAAGAATTTGAAATCTTCACCTCTAAGAATGAATGTTACATCTGGTTCTCCTGTATTTACTTGTGTTTCATCTACTGTACTACCAGGTACTGGAGTTTGAGTTGTTACGTCTTCACCATTTCCGTTTGTAGGTGTGTTTGTATCAATTGGTTCTGTACCTGTAGTACACCCGCTAACACCTACCACAATGGCAAGCAATAAAACGAGTCCCAAAAACGTGTAGTTCTTTGACATTGAGTCTTAATTGCGCTTTATGAATTAATAACTTTTGGGTTGAATTGTTAAAATTAAGTTTAATTCTTTTCAACCAACTTCACGTTCTTGAATAAGTACATACCTGAGTCACGATCCCAGATTGTTTCAGCACCTCTTACTTCTAGTTTCTTCTTGAAATTTGGACCATCTAGAACAAAGCTTTCGAATTCACCTCCTTCTCCAGCTAAATGGAATCTGTGTTTGG
Source organism: Candidatus Aenigmatarchaeota archaeon (assembly GCA_043824495.1). Classification (GTDB taxonomy): domain Archaea; phylum Aenigmatarchaeota; class Aenigmatarchaeia; order QMZP01; family QMZP01; genus JBDRNB01. The sequence goes on from JBDRSV010000029.1 coordinate 14,468, forward strand.
TGGCAAGTTTCTTAAGTTCTCGGAATGTTTCACCCTCTACAACACGACCTAACCACTCCTTTCCAAGACCTTCACATGCAACTCCTATAATCATAACCCTGAATCCAGCTTCTAGGATGAGGTTCCAATAGTCTTCTGAATCTATTTTCCAATATGGAACAATTGTCTTAAGCTTGAGAGCATCTGCAATTCCCTGTATTCTATTATATTGATATTTACTTGCAAGACCACCAGCTATGATTCCCTCTATTCCTTTCACATTTTCTATAGCTTTTCTAAGATCTTTCAGTTCTTTTTCTTTTTCGCCTTTGGTGTCCTTCATCACATGAGGTATCCCCATGGCTTCTGCTTGATAACTTGTGAACTTGATATTAGGAAAATGAAACATGTAGGATTCTGGGTTTCTAGAGTCCATAGAAACAAGCTTAATCACGTCATGTCCTTTTTGTATACTATCATAAACGGCAAGAGTAGAATCTTTCCCCCCTGAATATAATGCTGCTAATTTCATTATTGTACCTCAAAATCTATACAGACTTTCCAAGTCCGTGGCCCATAAGCGAGAACCTTTCTCTTATTTAGTATTCTTACTTTTCTTTTCAATTTATTGGCTTCTTCTTTTATTAGTTTCACAGGTTCTGTGAAGAGGTCTTCTTCTGGTGAAACATGATATAAATGAATTACTCCGGATTGTTTCACAGCTTTGATGGCTTCTGGTAAGAACTTATAAGCATCTTTTGGAAGAGGCATTAAAACTCTGTTACATTTTCGATAAAATCTTTTAGTTTCTTTCTTCACGTCTCCGCAAATCACTTCAACTTTGTCTTGAACTTTATTCAGCTCTACATTCTTCACAGCGTATTTACAAGCATCTTTATTTAGTTCTATGGAATATACCTTCACATTCTTCTTTTTAGCTATTATAATTGAGAACGGTGCTATACCTGAAAACATTACAAGAATTGTTTCACCATGTTTAACTTGGTCTAGAATTCTCTGTCTTTCAGTTGATTCTCTTGGTGAAAAATAGGTTTTCTTCACATCTAGAAAGAAAGAGCATCCGAACTCTTTGTGAATTGTTTCAGTCTTCTTTCTGACTCTTTTTGACTTGATAACTTTAATTTTTCTGAGTCTTAATTCACCTTCTCTTTCACCCAACTTCTTGCAAACAGTTTGAACATGTTTATTTACCTTCATGACAGCTTCTGCTAATTGTTTATCATACTTCTTCAAACCTTCTACTTCTTCTAATATAGCTACATCGCCTACTAAATCGAAGCTTGTTTTCAATTTTTCAAGTTCACGTTTGCTTAACTTTTCCTTCATGATCTCTTTTATATTCATATGAAGTTTGTGTGAAACAGTCTGTGAATCACACGGAGCCTCCTGTTCCTAAAGTGAATGTTTCAACATCAGAATAAATAGGTCCCCCTGCTCGTAGTACACTCTTCACAAGTTTGATTTTATTAACACTGAACTCTCCCACTTCTACATCTTTCATTTTTTCTATTTCGCTTAACAGATCTTCACGTCCTATATTGGAAGATACACGTGCTAATGTGATGTGTGGTGAAGGTTTATGATCATCTTGTCTTATGTGTTCTAACCCCTTGTTTAACTCTGTTATTATATTGATTGTTTCATCCGTACCCTCTGCTAAACCCAACCATATAACTTTCATAAATTTCGGATTACCAAAATAACCCATTCCCTTTATGTGTGTTTTAAATGAGTCATATGAACTGGTTATATCTGAAATGATCTTCACAACTGAAGTAACATCACCTTCACGCACTTCACCTAGAAACTTTAATGTGATGTGAATGTTATCCACGTTTGAAATATTAAGATCTGCTCCAGTTTCCTCTAAGCTTTCAACTAATTCTTTGATTCTATCTTTAATTTCTACAGGTAAATCAATAGCAATAAACAACCTCATTATAATTTTTATGAAATCATGATATATTAAGCTTTCTTCACGTATTATTCACATAACCTTCACACGAAACGTGAAATACTGTCCTTTTCGTGTGAAGATGGTGCAAGCATACCAATAAGCTTTTAAATTTAAATCCTATGATATGTTATTGGGGTATAACTTAGACTAAGGTGTGAAGATGGAAAATAAACTAAAAGAATTGTTTCACTTTGATTCAAATCCATTTACATTCAAAATAATTCCACAATTATTTGTCGGATATACAAATGAAGTAAATAGAATAATGAACGGAATGACTGATGGTAGTAAATTCTCTTTACTTCTTGGACCAACTGGTTCAGGAAAAACAACACTTACTAGAGCTGTTCTACAAAAATTCGAAGAATATAATGGGAAATATAGAATAATTTATTTACCAAAACCACCAAAAAACCCAACTGATTGGGTAGTCATTTTTGAGAAGATAACAAAGAAAGGTTTTGTTTCATCTATCTTCATGCGTCAAAAACCACTCTCCCTCTATGAACTATGTGAAAATGTGAATGAAAAACTAGGAGACAAAAAATGTTTACTTTTCGTGGATGAGGCACATGAAGCTTCCTTGGAAAGTCTGGAATGGCTAAGAACGTTAGTAGATCATATTGATAATTTGTATATACTTCTTGCAGGTTTACCTGTTCTAGAAGGATTGCTAAAAGATAATCTAGAAACATTCCTAAGGAGAATGAATACTAGAATCGAGTTATCAAACCTCACAAAATCAGAGACAAGAGAACTAATCAAGAAAAGAATAGAAAGTGTGGGTGGAAGTGATACACACCCCTTCACACAAGATACAATAGAATTCATCTACAACAAAACAGGTGGTTTCCCACGTGAAATACTTAGAGTATGTAATGATTTAACAACAAGAGCAGCAGAGAAGAATATAACAACAATAGATTCTGATTTCATAAAAGAGTCTGAAGTTCCAGAAGCAAGAGTATCGCTAGAAAGTTTAAGCGAGCTTCCAGAGAGACAAAAAATGATCATAGATGTTTTATCAAACAAGGATGAGTTAACACCTTCACAGATAATAGCAAAAATGAACGTAGAAGAGTACAAAAACAAAGATAATGCGGTGAGAGCTGTCAATAACCTTCTTAGAAGATTAATGAGAGAGAATATAGTTGAAAGAAAGAAGGTTGGTAAGGCATTCAAATATAAATTATCAAGTAAATTTCAGACATTGCTTGTAAACGCTTAGACTGGAAGCCTGCCTAAAGCTTAAATAGTTTATTTCTAATATAATAGTACTTGGAGGTGCAAGTAATGGAAGAAAGAGTAAAAAGCAAGGCCCTTATCGGAAAAGTTTTGATTTCTGAAGAGACAGGTAAGAAATTCGGTTTAATAGGAGACATCGACTACATAACAGAATCCGGAGAACTTATTAATCTTGCTCTAACAGAAATAACTGATCATACAAAATCTCTCAAATTACAACAAGATGACAGAGGAAGACTATTAGTACCTTTCTCAGCAGTCAAGTCTGTAGGAGATTTCGTGATAATTAGTGAGAAAGATATCCTCTAGATCATTTTTTTCTTATCTATGGTATCTTATCTCATCGAATTCTATAATTAGTGGTTTTTAAATCCAGTTTAATGAATAATTAATAGATTTAACATTAAGGTGGTGAAATATGAAATTCAAGAAAACCCCTGGAAGTACAGTGGGATGGTTTGTCTTAAGTTTAATTCCAATCGCAAATTTGTACTTTATGTGGAAAACAGCTAAATTAATTGCTAATACGGAATATGAAAGAGGGGATTGATAAAATCCCTTCCTTTATTTTATAGATGTAACTGTCCTAGTTTTGTATATTCTTGTAAGTGTTTTAGATGCAAACTTCTTTCTTTATGCAAATCTGAAATATCCTTCTTGATGAATTCTTCTAGAAGACTATGTGCTTTCTCTCCCCCAAGTATATGAGGTACTATCACATAATCAGCACCCTTCTCATACATTTCTAGAGCGTGATTTACACTGTTTGTGGTGACAAATATCATTGTATTCTTGTTATTTTCTTTGAATTTCCTGATAATGAATATGTTATCATCATAATCTGGTATTGTGGAAACAACAAGTTTAGGCTTGAAATTTAGAAGTTTTCTAACTATATCTGTATCAGAAACATCACCATACATTGCATCAAGCTTCTTGGTTTTTGCTTCTTTGATTATGTTAGGATTGAAATCGACTATCAGGGTGTTATCTACATTCTTTATGTTCCTTAACATATTGTAACCCATCTTGTGGTAACCAAGAAGAATAATATCATAGGTCTTCTTGTCCATGTTTTCTATTTTTTCCTTTAATTTAGTTCTCTCGAAAATCTTCAAGAAACCAGACAATTTATCATACAGCCTTTGATTATACATGATCATATAGCTGGATATTGTGATTGTTATGATTCCTACCATAGTCACCATAGATACTATATCTGCTCCTATATGACCGAGAGTGAAGCCTAAAGCTACCATAACTAGTGAGAACTCGCTTATTTGCGCCACTGTAAGTCCAGAAAATAAGCTAGTCCTTCTTCTATAACCCATCGCACCCATTAAGACCATCACAATAAGAGGATTTCCTAGAAGAACAAATATTGATAGAATGACAACAGGAACCATAAGAGACTGAACCATTGTGAATGTCATCTGTGCACCTAAAAATATGAAGAAAAATATCAGGAAGAAGTCTCTCAGTGGTTTCAATCTACTTCCTATTTCATATTGATAAGGTAATGGAGCCATGCTTATACCAGCAAGTAAAGCTCCAATTTCTACTGAGAATCCAAGATACGTGGATAATAGTGCCATTACAAGAAGCCACGAAATACCAGATAAGAAAAGGAGTTCAGAATTCTTAGCTGTTTTGGATATCAAGAAAGGTAATAGATACTTACTGAAAATAATCACAACACCAAACAATATTATGAAATTGATAACATTTGTGAATAACAGTGTTTGTATATCACCTGTACCGAGACTGTTTAGTATTAGAAGAATTATAATTGCTATGATATCCTGAATAATCAGGAAACCGATTGAAATCTTACCGTATAGGGAATCCATATCATTTTTATCTGAAAGTAGTTTGACTATTATAATAGTACTACTGAAAGCAAGTGCTATGCTTATGTATAAAGATTCTAAGAAACCAAAACCGAAGAAAGCTGATAAAACATAACCAATAGCGACAGTGAAGAAAACCTGTCCTATACCTGTTATTATTGAGGTTTTCCCAACATCTTTCAAAATCTTGAAGTTTAGGTTTAAACCTACAAGGAAAAGCAAGAAAGCAACGCCAAGTTCAGCGAAAACAAACGTTTCATCAAAAGAAGATATGATATTGAAAACAGAAGGGCCGACGAGTATACCTGTTACTATATAAGCCAATATCATTGGCTGTTTAAATAGTCTTGCGAAATATGATAGTACTGTCGCAATTATTATGATAACTCCAATATCAAACAACAGTGACATGTGATAAATTAGGTTTTCTAGAAATAAATAGTTGTTAAAGTTGAATTCTAGGCTCCTAGCCATTTATATGGGAAGTTTTACAAATAATAAAATACAAAGGAGGATTTCTATGTACGGACATGGTGAAAGTCATATGCATTGTTGTGGTTGTAATGGTCGGTGCGTAGCCGGCGTAATAATTGCAATAATATTTGGTGCGCTCTTCTTATGGACTCTTGTACAAGGATTTGTTTTCCAGACAGCAGGAGCTCCAATGGCAACAGCTTTTGGATATTATCTAATAGCTTTAATATTCGTAGTAGTTGCTAAATGGGCTAAAATGTGGGCACACGCATGTGGATGCAAGTGCAATGCTGATGTATCCAAACCAATTGCACCAAAATCATTTGCACCAAAAAAGAAGAAGTAAGTTGATTATTTTTACTTCTTTTCTTTTATTTTTCTTATTCTTGATACAAAGCCGCCTCTACTCAACCCTGGAATAATTCTAAAACCGAATTCTGACTTTTTCAGTTTCAATTCTATGTCAGGTATCTTATTATCGAGTTTAGCATTGGAGCTCTTTTTCAGAAACTTCTGGATAACAACATCATTCTCATATTTGTTCAAAGTGCATGTGTAATAAACTATAATACCTCCGGGTTTAAGCAAATTGAAACCATTTTGCAAAAGTCTTTTTTGTGTAACAGATCTTCTCTTAACTCTATGATTGCTCTCCTCGAGAATGGAATCATATTTACTTACTATGCCTTCTCCAGAACAAGGAGCATCAACTAGAACCTTATCATATTCTCCCTTGAACTTCACGCCATCTTCACAACGAGCTTTCACTCTGATTCCATATAATGTGAAATATTTCAACATTCTATTAAATCGTTTCCTATTCTTTTCCACACATGTGATTTCTGTTTTTGCTAAATCATGTATGAGACAAGTTTTCAAACCAGGAGCTGAACATAAATCTAAAACAGAATCTCCTTTCTTGAGGTCTAAAAGTAGTACAGGTAAAACAGAAGATAAATCTTGTATATGATAAATTCCTTTATCATATAGTTTTCCTGTGTGTATAACTCCAGAAGATCTGTATATGTCTAGATTATTCAGTTTCTCTAGTTTACCTGTTTCTTTCTCAAGTTCTTCTTTGGTTACATGAAAGTGAGGATTAATTCGGACATATTTCGGAGGAAGTCTCTTGTATATGTCTAGAGATAAACCAACATCTTCCAGCCTCTTTCTTAGTTGTTCCAAATTCTTTTCTTTCATAAGAAAGAGATGAAATCCTGTAATAAATAGCTTAAGCCTGAATCTTCATGTTAGGCTTGTTAAGAACCTCTAGTCCTTCTAGAGTTCCCTTTTCTATAAATTCTAGAGTGGCTCCACCACCGATAGATGCATGTGTTACGCTTGTTCCTATATTATTTACCAAGAAAGTGGATTCTCCGCCAGCTGAAATTGTTATGACTCCTTTCTTTGTTAGTTCTCCCATTTTCCTAACAATTTCCTGGCTATTGTTTGATATTGCTGTTACATCAGGCTTGTCAAACATTCCAACAGGACCGGCCATAACAATGAGTCCAGATTCATCTAAAATAGAATTAAACTTCTGAACTGTTTCACTTCCTATGTCAACTCCTTGCCAACCCAAAGGTATTTTCTTTTGATTTGTTTTGAATTCTTTAGTTTCATTATTTCTTATAACATGATCCTCTGGTAAGACAATTTCAATTCCATTTTCTTTTGCTTTGTTTAAGACATCTTTTGCTAATCTAACCTGTTCATCTATATTGTCCCATTTTAGATAGGATTCGCCAACTATCCCTTTGATCTTATCCTCATTTAGTTCATCTAAATCTAGTGATTTGGCAACCAAGAAAGTGTAGGCAACAGCTCCTCCTACAAGTATTTTGTCATGTGGAATCATTCTATCCAGAAGGTTGAGAGCAACAGTCATTTTCGATGTTATTCCAGGTTTTGTTTCTATCTTCTTCCCAGCGAGTATCAAAGAGAATGGTTTTCTTTTTTTGTTGTCTAAAATCCTGATTACGTTCTCCAAGCTTTCCACTTCTTTGAATAATTGTGTTCCCATGAAAGTTGGTAGGTTCTTAGGGGTGTGTATAATATCAGATGCAGGTCTATGTCTATGTGCAAAATCTTCTGCTACATAGTAATCAACAAAGCTTGCCATTTTTTTTGCATATTCTTGATCTCCTTTATTATACTCTGGATCGAATCTAGGATTCTCCAAGACCAATACTTGACCATCCTGAAGTTTGGAAATTCTTTCTTCTACTATATCAAAGTTTTGGCTTATACTTCTTATCTCTCCTCCTAAATCACTAGGAGCCATGATCATTTCGTGTTTTAATAAATTCTTTTCTTGCAAGTGTTTCTTGATGTACAAAAAGATTGTTATTGTGCTTAATTCTTTTTGTATGCCTTCTGGCCTGCCTAACCATCCAGGCTGTAAAACAATTTTTGCATCATTCTCAACTAAGAAATCTAAAGTAGAAAGTAATGCATCAACTTTTGTTGTGTCTCTTATTCTTGTGATGTCATATGCATCCTTTTTCTTATCTAAAGGAACATCTGCACATCCACGTAAAAAAATAATCTTACCTTCTATTTCATTTTTTCCCATGTTCGTTATAAGAGGACTCTTCATTTCATCGCCTAATAATATCTAACATATCATTTATTCTACAAGCGTAACCCCATTCATTATCATACCAAACTAGAATTTTGATCAAGTTGTCACCAAGACTCATAGTACTTAAACCATCAAATATTGCTGAGTGAGAATTACCTATGATATCCGCACTTACAATCTCATCTTCTGTGTATTCAATCACACCTTTGTACTTACCCTCAGCTTCTCTTTTGAATAAATTGTTTACATCTTCTGCATTCGCAGATTTCTCCAGCTTAACTACGAGATCTACAACACTCCCATTAGCCACAGGAACTCTCAGGGCTATACCATTTAGTCTTCCTTCTAGTTGAGGCAAAACCTTACCAACAGATTTAGCTGCTCCTGTTGTTGTTGGAACTATAGACAAAGCTGCTGATCTTCCTCTTCTGAATTTCTTATGAGATCCGTCTAGAATTCTCTGATCACTTGTATAAGCATGCACAGTCGTCATGAAGCCTTCTCGTATCCCATAATTTTCATGTAAAACTTTAGCTACAGGAGCTAAACAATTTGTTGTACAGGAAGCAAGAGAAATAATTTTATGCTTATCTGGATTATATATCTCGTCATTCACATAAGGAACTATTGTTACATCAGGATCCTTTCCAGGAGCAGCTATCAGAACTCTCTTTGCTCCTGCTTCTATGTGTTTAGATGCATCTTCTTTTGTTTTAAACTTGCCAGTAGATTCTACAACAACATCAATATCTAAATCCTTCCAAGGAAGATTCTTTGGGTCTCTGTCATTTACAATTTTTATTCGTCTATCTCCAACAATGATTGAATCTCCGTCAACTTTTACATCTTCTTGAAAACGTCCAAAAACAGAATCATATTTTAGTAGATATGCAACGGTTTCAGGATCTCTTCCATTTATAGCAACAAAATCAATTTCTTTGTTCTTTAATCCTGATCTTAGAATAGCTCGTCCAGTTCGACCAAATCCGTTAATAGCGACTCGCAGCATAGATCACCCAATTTAGCATACGCAATTTTCTATTTTAGATCTGTTTTAATCAGTATATAAGGGTTTTCCCGAATTTTTCCTAAGTCTACATGTCTCGGATGCCTTCTTTGACGACCTTGAATATTGTTTCTCCCTCAGGTAATGATGGAGAATCTATTAGACGTGCAATTCTCTTTTCTGCTTTACTCTTTCTCAAGTAAAGTCTGAATGTTGCTTGGTGTCCAAGAATATGACCACCAATTGGAGTTGTTGGATCTCCGAATAGAACGTCAGGTCTTGACATCACTTGGTTAGTTATATATATTGCTAGATTGTAGACATCAGCTATCCGCTGTAGCTTGTGAAGGTGTCTGTTTAATTTTTGTTGTCTGTTAGCTAAAGTGCCTCTTCCAGTGTAATCACTTCTAAATGCAGAAGTAAGTGAATCCAGAATTACAATTCTGACATCGTGGTCTTTAACTAATTCTTCAACCTTGTCTACTAAAAGCATTTGATGATCTGAATTGTAAGCCCTCGCAGTTAATACGTTATCTAAAACTTTCTTAGGATCTAATCCAAGGCCTTCAGCCATATCTTTAATTCTTTCAGGTCTGAATGTTTGTTCTGTATCTATGAATACAGCCTTTCCGCTCAAACCGCCTTTATCTTTTGGTAGTTGAACTGTAACAGCCAATTGGTGAGCTAGTTGTGATTTTCCAGAACCAAATGCTCCATGAGCTTCAAATATAGCTTGTGTTTCAATTCCGCCACCGATTAATTCGTCTAAAGCGGATGAACCGGTTGTTATCTTACCAACTAGCTCTCTTTTCTTCATTGCTACAGTTGCGGTTTCAAAACCCATTTTCATTTTACTTCTTGCAGATGCAATTATCTTACCAGCTGTTTCTTCACCCACATCAGCTGCAGTTGATAACTCTCCTGCAGAAGCAGCGGCTATAGCCATCATATCTTCATAACCAGCTTCTTTTAATTTTTCAGCAGTTTTCTTTCCGACTCCTGCTAAATCTTCAATTTCTTTCATTGACATTTAATCACCTAAAACCTTAGATCCCTGGTTTATGCGAATAACCAAATTCTTTCCATTTAATCTTGTACCCATAATTTAAATTCTTACTGTAAAATTTCATTAATTTCTTTTTTTAGGTCAACTTCTTCCAAGTTATTTACAATAATTTCATTGGATTCTGTGAAATCGTTATGTTTCACAAAACCTGAGAATATGAATTCTTTTCCCATCACATCAACATTTTCATAAAGTTCAAGTGGATCTTTGAATCTCCTTTTCAACTCATCAGCTGATTCTCCAACAATTTTCTCTGCTTGTTCTCTAAAGAAAACGGCTCTTATATTACCCTTTCCGTCATCTATCACACCTGATAGTACCATATTGTATTTAGGTTCTACAACACCATGTTCCTTACAAACCCATTTTTCACTCTCATTTAATAATCGGGTTCCACATGTAGGACAGACTTCATAAAAAGGATTTCTCTTATATAATTGCACTAGACATGCGCGTGTTTCTGCGTAATCTCCAATTTTAATTTCAGATATTGTCATCTTCTTTGTTGGTGATCTGACATCAAATGACTGTTTCACATTACCTTCTGGTATTTCTATCTCTTCTTCTACCTTTTCTACTTTACCTCTACCAAGCATGATGTTTGGGGTTCCTCTATTGTCATCTCTTACATAACCACCGCTAATTTTTATTACATCTTCCTCTTTTATTTCTAATTTAGTTAGTAAATCAATTTCATCATTCCATAATGTTAGTCTAATTGTGCCTGTTTCATCAGCTAAATGAACATTAAGAACCTGTCCTTTCTTTCCTTTCTTATCAAAATTTCTAGGTTCATCTACTTTTACTATCTTAGCTAGCAAGTCAATTGATTTGATACCAGAAACAACATTCTTTATTTTCAACTGTTTTGTGTCATTCTTAAGCAAGCTTATACCAAGTTCTCTACCTATTATATAAGCTGCTCCTTCTTCAGAAACCAGACCAGATAATTCGTCTTGCTTTTCCTCTATCATTTTCTTGATCTCTTCTTTGCTGTTTTTGGATTCTTTGATTATTTTCTCAATTATCTCGTCAACAGAACTCATAGTTTATTTAAGCACCCAAGATTTAAATAAAATTCGTGAAACTGTTTCACTCTATTACAATATCACATAACAGTAGTAAATACCTTTTTAAGTCTTCTGTTTATATAAAAACATAATCAGGTAGACCTATGGCTAAACAAGAAAAAATATTGATACTTTGTGTGGATAGGGATGATGATATAGGTAGAAAAACCTCTTTCAAAGGTCCTATAGTAGGCAAAGAAAACATAAAGAAATGTGCAACTGATCTGGGTATGTCTGATCCTACTGATTCTGATGTAAATGCACTATTCGAGACAATTCGTGTGTATAATGAAATGAAAGATAAGAAGAATCTAGAATTGGCAGTTCTTACAGGACACAGGAACGTTGGAATAGAATCTGACAGAATAATATCAAAGCAATTTGATAAGGTTATTGATAAGTTCAAAGCCGATTATGTTGTCCTTGTAACAGACGGAGTAGAAGATGAGAATGTTATGCCTATAATACAGTCAAAGGTTCCTATTTTATCAGTTAAAAGGGTTATAGTGAAACAATCAGAACAATTAGAATCTGGCTACTACAAGATCAAAGATTTCATAAATGAGTCTCTTGACAACCCAAAATTCTCAAGACTTGTGTTTGGTTTGCCAGCTATCATACTTATCCTACTAGGTCTATTTGGCACAGAGGCCGTTAGAATAATTATAGGTCTCATAGGTATCTACTTATTCGTCAAGGGATTCAAGCTTGAGGAGTATGTAACAGGTGCAGTTGAAGAGCTTCAATCATCTTTCAGTAGAAGAAGATTTGCTTTCTTCATGTATGTGGTAGCTATTGTATTCACTGTATTAGGTTTCTTCAGGGGTTATGATGGTGGTCTAGGTTTCGTAAATCTAGGTGTATTCGAAATAACTGCTGGATTTGTATCATCCTCTATATACATGTTCTTTATAGCTGGGACAGCTCTTTGGATAGGTAGAAATGTGAGTATAGGAAAGAGAACAACAGGAAGAGTAGTTGCTGTACCTGTGTTTGGTCTAGCTATATCTTTAGTCATATTCAACGCATCTGAGCTTATAATAAAACCACAATTATCCATATTCGATTTTATACTATCTATAATAGTAGGATTCGCACTTCTGATAATAGCACTGGTAATAGAATGGAGAAGTTAGAAGTAAACTGGAACTACTGTAAAATCTTCTAGAACATATCTTTTACCCATTGGTGGTATTCTAATCTCATCACCTGTAGACATATTCATTCCGCCTATTTTCACATATCTCCTATCATGTGATAATCCTGTGTTTAGCCTACCTATATGTGCATAATAAGCTGCTTGGTCTCCATTATATTGTTGTAAGTTTGCCCAGTTTATTGGTGTTAATTCTTCGTCCATAACTCTCACCTTAGAAGTATTTTCTCGAGAAGTTTCTTATAACTAGTACTTGAGGGTTAAAGTCGAGTTGATCGATCCAAATTGGGGTCTTTATTCTGTATTTTCTAGCCCCTATTTCAAGTTCATCTCCGTTTTCTAGAGGAACACCACTAAAACTCACACTATGGCCCTCTCCATTATTTCCTATATACACGTCTAACTTACCAGTGGCACAACCACCTAGACCTAGTGCGGTCCTTCCTTGATATCTTCTCAATCCTCTAGCGGTTATTTTTGATACTCTTCCAGTGCTCATAATCCTCACTCCGGGTTTTTGAACTCACTTTGTGATATCTCCTATTACTTTTGGTCATTTATAAAACAATTCCTTGATCCAAAACTCTCAAACTTGAGAAAAACTCTCACTTTTGGAGAAATTTACGTGTTTACTATGATATATATTTCCTAAAAGATAAACTAGAACATATAGAAAATAATAGAACTAATTAAATATATCTAATAGAATATATATAATACTACATGACTCATGGAAAAAATAGATAGTTTTATATAATATCATGTTAAAAGTATATTGAAACAAAGTGAGGGTTGCTATGAATAAGAACGTACTAGAAGACTTGTTTTTAAGAGAAAAACCTGCAAAAATATTGTTAGGATTGAAAACATCAAAAGAATCTGTTTACGCTACCACGCTTTCTAAAGAGGCTAATTGTACTTATTCTCACACAATCAAGATATTAGATATGTTCAACAAGCTTGGTATAGTCAAATTTGATAAGCAAGGTAGAATAAAGAGAGTTACGCTTACAGATGATGGCTGGGATATAGCTCATAACTTAGAGGCTATGATTAAGAAATTAACACAGATAGAGGAAAATGTAGATAGATCTAAGAGAACCAAGAAAAAATGAGTGGAGTGAGAGTTAAACCCGGACATTAGTTTTGATATACATGTATACACAAGACAGGCTAATGAAAATAATGAAGAAGGATGTCCTCCTATTTGTTATAGGGTTCAGTCTATTATTCTCGTCTGTTACTTATAGTTTTGTGGATACTAGTATTTCTCTTGATCATTTCCTAATAGCTGTCATATTCTTCATAGGGGCTATTTTCATTCAGGCATTCAAAGATGTAAAATACATAAGATAATCAATGTGCTCCACAGCACTTTTTGTGTTTTAGTCCACTTCCACACGGACATGAATCATTTCTTCCTACCTTTTCAGTAGATCTTCTGTATGTAGTGCCCTTAGATTTTGTGGATCGTAATTCGGAAGCAGCTACAGAAGTACTTCTTGCAGCATTACCTCTAATCATGGCTAAAGTAGCAGCAGAATTTGTTGCAGAAACAGTACCATTAGGAACCAAATTCATGGTATAATCAATATCTGTTATATTAAACGCTTCCATGTATCTCTCTTGAAGACGGTTTGTGCACATGTTCTCTATGAGACCTTGAAGGTATTGTGCTTCTTTAAAGAATTCCAATCTTGCTCTTAATTGTATCTCTCTCTCAATTTGAGTTCTACCCATTACTGGTTGCATCCTATTGTTTAATAGACTGCCTGTTATCCGAATTTCTCTAAAAGACAAGTCACAAAGATCTTTAAGCTCTTCTTCTCTTTCATGTGTCAGAGAAACTCCTTGCATGCAATGAAGTGATTTCCAAAATTCTTCTGTTTGTGCATCACCTTCCATACCAGGAACATTAGACTCTATAAGCATAGCTTCTGGATAAGATCTGCATACAGTGTATTGTTTTGAGTCATGTACAGAACATCTTTGGTATACCGTATCTAAATTAGTACAAGGAACTTTAGATTTTGGAACAGGTATGCTCCAATCAAGATCTTCAGGGTCAGGAAAATACATCCATCCGTCACAAAATTCATCAAAGGCTTCGGGTATACTCAAATCTCTATCTTCTTTTACTTTTGCATATACACATGCTCTGTAAAGATCAGGAAGAGTAACAGGAATACCTAAATTTGCATGTGTACAGCATTCGACACAGTTTACCACATCACACCTAAATGTTTTGTATTCTTCTACCATAAACAAGAATTAATAGAAAACTTAAAGAACCCTGTTTTTAGGTACATTTCTCCCCCAGACCCCATATTCCATTGTGAAAACTACCGGAAAAACCCATTTTATATCGTGAGGTTTACTTTATGATATAATGACAACTAAAATGTCGTGTAATGTAAACTATATATGTGAGTAAAGTAAACTAGTAGTTAGGTGGCTAAATTGGCAGAATTTTCATCAGAAACCATGAGTGACAAGAAAGGGTATTTAACAAAAGATCAAGTTGATAGACTTTTGAATGCTGCTGGGAATCTAAGAGACAGACTTCTTTTACAACTTATGTATAGGTGTGGAAGACGTGTTTCTGAAGTTTTACTCCTCAAAAAAGAGGACATTTTGTGGGATGATAAGATGATCATTTTTACCATTTTGAAGAGAAAGAAACCAATAAAGGAATTAAAACCAGTAGATGAGGGCACTATGAAGCTTCTAGATTTGTATGTAAATGAGAATATACAAATGCATGGACTGAGGAAAAAAATGGAAGATGGTAGGCTTTTTCCAATAACAAGACAATATGTATTCAAGCTTATGCGTAAACTGGGAGACAAAACTGGAATAATTCAAGTAGGTAAAACCAAACTACACCCACATCATTTAAGACATAGTTTTGCTATTCATGCTGTCAGAACCAGTGTTAAATCAACTGAAGATTTGAGTAAACTACAAAGATATATGGGTCATGCTAATATATCTACAACTGCTCATTATTTACAATTTTCACCAAGTGAACAGCGGAGCATAATAACGGACATGTGGGAAAAAAAGAAAGATAAAAATGAATCAAAAAAATGAATTATGGATCTTGAAACCAGAACGTAGAGACTATATTTTTTATAAAATTAAAAGGGATAAAAACTGGAATAAAATAATAAATTTCCACACATCAAGAGAGCTTAAAGTAACAGGAAAACAAATACAGAGAGCATTTGATAATGCGTTTAGGGAGTTGGAATCTTGAGTTTAGCAGATCTGATGGATACTGATTTTGGGAAGAAAGAGGAAACAAAAAGAATTCTTACACCCATTGAGATAGCTAAATTATTTCAGTCCGCTGAGGGAAAACCAAGAGACTGCATGCTTATTAAGTGTTTGTATTATTTTGGTTTGAGTAATTCTGAAGTACAAAACTTGAAGAAAGATGATATAAGTTTCCAGGAAATGAAAGTGAGAGTTGTGAAAGGAGAGAAAAAAAGAGCTCGATATATAGCGATTCCAGAAGGATTTGGAAATGAATTGGAAAGTTTTGTGTCTGATAGCGGAGAATATGTGTTCTCTGGAAGATCTAAAGGTTTACTAAGTGATAGACATATTCGTAGACTAGTTAAATCGTATGCATGCGAAGCTGGTTTGCGTGATGGGTCCGAAATTAATCCTCACTCTCTGAGAAATTCTTATTTGTCTCATGTGAGGAATTTAGGGAAATGATATATTCTACTAGATATATATTTTGATATATCTAATAGAAAGAATCTATTATATAATATATTCTGAGAAATATATACTAGACAAGTTAAATTAGAAAACTCTCACCAAATTTCTATGATATAAAAGTGAGAATTCACACGTGAGTGTAGAGAGCGGACATAAAACGTCATCAAGGCGAGCTGATTCATCCTATATAAATGTAATTACTAATAATGAAGCCAAAGAACGCTAGAGAAAGTGGTAGAAAGTGAGGATTTTATGCCAACAGATCAAGTCATCAGTCCTGAATGGTCAAGAAAGGATAGATTATCATTAGATCTTTGTAGAACCATAGAACGCGAAGAGGATCTTATAGAATATGCTATGCGGTTAGCAACGGATTATCATGGTGATGACACAAGAACCAATGGTAGTAGTTGGAAAGGATATCTAAGAGAGTTGGTGGGTATGTACAGTTCTTTCCTTGCTTTAGGAGAAGAAAGAGAATCTTATCCAGGAGTTACGAGATATGGTAAAACACCTGTATCTAAAGAGGACAAGTATAGAAGAAATGAAGCAATAGCAGCTGCTTGGCTATCTGAGATTGATCCAGAAAAGATACCAACATATAGCTCATATGATTTTGGAAGAGTAGTAAAGGCTCTGAGAGACAGGTCATTTGGGCGCGATGTAACCATCAATCGTTTACTAAGACCAACTTTTAAACCATCACGAACAAGTAGACATGTTTCATATATAGTTGGTAGAACAAAATATAGTGAGTCTAATGATTCATATTCTAATTATTCTGATTTTATAACACGATTGTTTGAATTAAAAGAAGATGGTACACTGGTTAAACTTTTGGGGAGAGAAGAGCAGATAGAAGATTTGACTATTCTAGCTGCCATATTGAAATTGACTTCCAGGTTGAAAAACACATTTCCTAAGGAACCTTTTGATGATACTAGATTTTCCTCTGAATATAATGGTATGGGGGATGCGTCGTCTAGTGCATTGGCAGAATTCTATATACATCATGGATTACTAGAGGTGTTTGCAGCTCAAAATAATTTTAGACCAAATGTCCAAACTTTTCTTGAAGCCAAGAGAAAACAGTTTAATGGTGCAAGGCTTGCCAATGCGATCGATGATATGTCTTTTTACTTCATTTTAGCTGAAGATTTGGTCCTACGTCTACCTGATGACAGATTAATAAAAAGAGAAGATGTAAAGCGTGAATTAACATGTGGTTATGAAAATGCTCTTGCTGTCACAGAAGAGTTGTGGACAGATTTGAGTGGTGTTGGAGAAGGTCCTGATTTTAGTGTAGATGATTTCATAGATCATGTATTACCAAATATGGGAGCAAATAAAGACAGAGATCCTGAAAAATCTAGAGATAGAATATTACCAACGCTTATGAGAAGTAGAACAAAGACAAAAAGAATTGTAACCGTGGCAACAGGTAAATAATTGGCAGAGGAAAACAATATATCCTCCCAGAGAGAATAATAACATATGGAACGTCCTGATTTTAGTCAGAAAATTGCTTTTTTTACATTGAAAGAATTGATACTGTTAATGGCTGCTTTTTTGTTTCTAGGTGTGGTAATAGGTGCTCTTATCTCTGGTTTCGCAAGCAGATATGTAATCTGGTTATTCATAATATTCATAATTCTTATGATAAAACCTGTACACAAATGGCGTAAGGTGACGTAAATGATTTCTGTGGAAAGAGGAGATATAACACATATACAAGCAGATGCACTTGTAAATCCATCTAATTCGTATGGTTTAATGGGTGGTGGTGTAGCTTTGGTGATTAAGCAAGTTGGTGGCCAGGAAATAGAAGATGAGGCTGTGAAAAAAGTTCCTATACATGTTGGTTTCGCTGTGGAAACGACTGGAGGTCAACTACCAGTTAAGTATGTGATTCACTCGTCCACCATGGAAGAGCCAGCTCAAAGAATAAGCACGGAAAACGTGGAAAAGGCCATGTTTGCAGCCCTAGAACTCGCGAAAAAGCTAGGTATCAAGAAACTCACAGTTCCTGGGCTAGGAACTGGGGTTGGTAGAGTGAATCCAGAAGACGCAGCTAAAACCATGGTACAGGAAGCTCGTAAATTCCCTGATCTGGACGTAGTTCTGGTAGCTCATGGTGATGATTTAGAAAAGGCTTTCAAGGAGGCGATATAATGGGAGTAAAATATGCATTATTCATCTTGTTTTTCATGGTAGTAATGGCTTTTATTGTAATGTTTATGTTGAGTAGAGTATTCTAAACTACTTAAATTTTCGATCTAAAAAACAGTTATGGCAAATAGAGATATTTACACACCTCAGGGTAAGCTTGGAGATATACAGAAGAAACCAAATCTTGATGTTCTGATGAACTTATTCAAGATACCAAGAGTGTACTCTGTTACTGGTTTTGGTGACTGGTCAGTTGGTCATCATTCAATTTGTTCTGCGTTCATTTCTCTATATTGGGCGAAATTTGTTAGTCTAACTACAGAACAAAGATATGAATTATCTGTGAATTTACTTGTTCATGATCTACACGAATCAGTCACAGGAGACATACTTCCACACTTCAAAGTAGAAGAAATAAAGACATGGTTGAATAAAATACAACAAGATTTCTTAGATAGCTTGCATATAGAGAAACTACCAGAAGAAATGAGAAAACATTTGAAACTTGTTGATATGATCGCTTTCTTATATGAGATCAAAAATTCTTCTGTTAAAAACAAGAGTCAGGAGAACTTGTTGCATGAATTCTATTTGGAGAGAAAAGAAGATGTAATCAAATACGCACGAGAAAACCTCAGTTTAGAAAAAGATAAAATAATAGAATTCTTGAAAACTATAAATGCAGAATGGTAACTACTCTAAACCAAGAAGCAGCATCATGACTATTATTCCCATTATGAGTGCAACTAATTGGAGGAATGATCTACTTGCTTTTACTTCTTTGTGCAGTTCTGGTATTAGATCAGAACCAGCTATGTAGATGAATCCACCAGCTGCTATAGGAACCAAGAAAAGAGCAATATTTTCAATAAATGATCCGATAATCAAAGCTACAATAGCTCCTATAATTGCTGTTAAGGCTGTTAAGAAATTGAGACATATAGCTTTCTTTTTGGAAAACCCTCCATGTATCAGTACACCAAAATCTCCAATTTCTTGTGGTATTTCATGAAGTATTACAGCAATTGTGGTTGCTATTCCGACAGGGAAACTGACTATAAAGCTTGCAGCTATGATTAAACCATCTATGAAATTGTGTACAGCATCACCCATCAAGTTCATGTAAGCAAATGGGTGTACATGGTCTTTCTCATTTGGTAAGTGACAGTGTCTCCAATGCACAAGTTTTTCCACTACAAAAAACAGGATTATTCCTCCAAGTAAGTAAATAGAAATTTGTATAGTGAATCCAAATTCTCCTACGATTTCTGGAAGTAAATGTATGAAAGCATCTCCCAGCAATGCTCCTGCTGAGAAGCTAACCAAATAAATTAGAATGCTTTTCAATTTTTGTGTTTTCATGGAGAGCGCTGCTACTCCAACAAGAGAGATTAGACTGACAATTATGACTGCAAGAATAGTAAAAATCCAGATATCTGCACCAATCTCACTAGTCATGTCAAAATTAGGGATGTGATTATGTCCTTCATGTTCGTGATCTTGTGCAGTAATAATTTCTAACTCGTTACTGCTGTGTTCTTCAGGTTCTACGTGATCAAGATGAGCACTTGCACTGCCTATTGTAAACACCAAAATTACCAAAAGAATTGGAATTATTTTTTTCATTGAACTCTTATTAGAGTTATTAATATTTAAACTCATTGTTAATAACAATTATCTGAATATTTATAAATAGTTAATAACAATTATTTATCATGGCTGAAATAATTAGCTTGTCTCTTACACCGGAACTCAAAAAAGAATTGGATAGACTCCAGAATGAATATGGGTTCAGTGGAAGGAGTGAAGTTATCAGATCAGGAATTCGTATGCTTTTGTCAGAGAATAAAGATATGGGAAAGATGACAGGAAAAATAGATGCAACCTTACTTATCACCCACCACGAGAAATATACAAAGGATGTTTTTGCTGTTATGCATCAGTATACACATCTAGTCAAATCACAAATACATTATCATATACATCATGATAAATGCTTAGAAATGTTTATTCTGAACGGAGAAGGGAAAGAAATAGAAATGATTGTTAGGGGATTAAGAAAACAAAAAGAAATAGAATTCATTAAACTTGTTATGCTATAGCTCAAAGGGGTAAATCTTTAAAAACCCTTCATACTTCTATCAAACAAATAGGTGAGATTATGAGTAACGTTGATAGTGCTGCAGCTGATTGGGACGCTCTTCATCAAATATCATTAAAGCAAATAGATGTTGGTGATTGGAGCAACAGCGCAACATTAGAATTTACAAAATGTCGCAGAGATACTGGGAACTCTAGAATTTACGCTGCAATTATAGGTGGACGGAATTATTTAGCTTATCGAGTAGGTGATAACACATATCTTGCAAATGCGGATCGCCTTGATTCTGAGAACAAGACAATAAAAACAGCGTGTTTAGTTATATCCGAAAATTTTGTGGAATATTCTCAACCAGGAGATACATGTAAAGCGGTAGTAGTAAAAGATCCTATTCTCTTAACTGAAATTCAGTCACTTCATACCGAGAGACAGACTGACTATCCAGTTGATGATCTAGCTTTAGATGTAGTAGCAATAGGAGATGCATTACGTGACATGGAAAGTGGTAGACCTTTACGTCCAGGTTACCTGGATGAACATTTTGATACAGAATAGTGTATAATTTCTGTATATAGATATTTAAACAGGAAAATATGTAAATATAATAGTTTGAATGAGGGAAAACATTTATATAGAAGAAAATTAACAAATTTCCATGGCTGGAAAAAATACAATAACAACCACAATAGAGGTAGATAAGAAGCTCTTTCTTAACTTCAAATCTTTGTGTGTGTTAAAAGAAAAGAAGCTATCTAATGAAATTGAAGGTCTCATCAAGAAAAGAGTGGAAGAGATGAAAAAAGAGGCCGAATAAGGGTTATTTTTAAAAGCATTTGGGTTATATGATTGTTATGAAGTCACTAATAGTATTTGCTGTAATATTGATCATTGCATTAGTAGCTATATTTATGGGTACTGGTATTACCGGACTCTTTATCGGAAGCAGGGTTCTACCAGCAAGTAATGTAGAATTAATAGTGCATCCTCCTGAAATAGGAGAGAGTGATTCAGGTTTAATCACGCTCACAATACCCCTAACTTTCAAGAATTTAGAAGATAGGTTGGTTCAGTTGCCAGAAACAAGAATAACACTTTATGATCCAGAATTTAATACACTATTCCCTATAGATAGTGATAGCTTAGATGGCTTATTCACCACAATGGAACCTGAAGAAGAAAAAACAATAAGATTAACATATTTCTTAGCAAGCGAAGAAATTAATGCTCTTTTTGTGATCACTGCGGATAGAATTTCACACCAAGTCCCAATATACTCACAAGGAACACCTGTTTTACTCGAAGATGTTAAAATAGATTATGTAGTAAAAAATCCTACATATGCAGTTGAGTAGTAAAAGAATTTATTGCTCTTGTGCAAATTATACACATGTCTAAACTTAGAGGTTTCTTATTTCAATTCTCTTACATGTTTCTTTATCCTTTTATGATCATATTACTCTTGTTCTATACACCTGTTCTCAGAGGAGATACAGTGGTCTTCATGACTGATGCTGGACAAGTTCCAGTATTTGTGGAAGTAGCTGACAATCCAATAAAACAACAACAAGGATTGATGAATAGAACAGAATTAAAAAAAGATTCAGGAATGCTTTTTATTTTCGGTGATGAGACAATGAGACATTTCTGGATGAAGAATACTCTAATTCCACTAGATATGATATTCATTGATTCTGATGGAGAAATAGTTCATATACACAAGAATGTTCAACCATGTAAAACAACGATATGCGATACATATGGTTCTAATAAACCAGCTAAATATGTGGTTGAAGTGATTGGCGGTTACACGGACAAAAAGGGAATAGATATTGGAGATAAGGTGAAAATCCCTTCTAATATTTAAAACAACACTCTAAACAGTGTATATGATAAAAGAATGGATTGCCGCAATTATTATTATAATTCTAGCTGCTATTCCTATAGTTTTTGGTATATATGGTGATTGGGTATGGTTCCAATCAGTAGGTTATGATGCTGTTTTCGTGGATATATTATTCACATCGATTTATCTCGGCTTAGCTTTTGGTTTAAGCTTCCTGGCATTCTCTTTGATAAACATCAAAGTAGCTTCTAAAAGATCTGGTAAAAAGAAGAAAAGCGATATCATGGTTATCATTCTTTCTCTAGTCTTTACATTAATTGTAGTTTCAGCTTTTGCAAACTGGGATATTTATTTGAAATCCACAGAAGGTTCAGTGTTTGGAGAAACAGACCCTGTTTTTGGAATGGATATAGGTTTCTACGTGTTTACACTACCTTGGTATAATCTACTTTTCTCTTTTGCTTTATTCACAATCATAATCACAATGATACTCACAACAATCACATATTTGTATCACTCTCAGACGAAGAAAATAATAGATGATGATCTGCCTGCGGTTACTACACTCAATTTGTCTGCAATGAAAACTAATCTAATTCCTCATCTAAGTGTTCTACTTGGTTTGTTATTTTTCACTCTTACAATTGGTTTCATGCTTGCACAATATGGTTTATTATTCTCAACAAATGGAGCTGCTTTCGGTGCTGGATATATAGATTTGAATATAATGTTGCCTTTACTCATGGTTTTGGGTATCATTTCATTTGTAATTGGTTTGCTTTTCTTGGCAAATGTAAAAATTAAAAGATGGAAGCTTTTAGTTGAAGGATTGGCTATTTTTGTTGGAATAGCTATTGTAGGCTTGTTAGTTGCAGGTGTTGTGCAAGGATTCCAAGTGGGTCCCGATGAGTATAATTTTGAAGAACCTTATATAGTAAGGAGTATAGAACACACTTTAGCAGCTTATGGAATAGACAATGTCGAACAGAAACCATTCCCTGTTGGTGATTTGGCTCTAGAAGATATAGAGAATAATAGAGAGACAATAGATAATATTCGGTTGTGGGATTTCAGGCCTTTGGGTCAGACGTATGAGCAACTACAATTATTTAGAACATATTATGAATTCAATGATATTGATATAGACAGGTATACTATAGACGGAGAACCAAGACAGGTTATGATTTCTGCGAGAGAAATAAACATCAGAGATTTACCATCAAATGCAAGAACATGGGTAAATGAGCATATGGTTTACACACATGGATATGGTGTTGTGGCAAATGATGTGAATAAAGTTTCTGATGAAGGATTGCCAGAATTCTTGATTAAGAACATACCACCAGAAACAGAAACTGAACTAGCTCTAACGCAGCCTGAGATCTATTACGGTGAGCTAGAAGGAGAATATGCAATAATCAATACAAATACGCAGGAGTTGGATTATCCAAGTGGAGATCAAAATGTTTACACTTCTTATGAGGGTAAAGGCGGCGTTATAATGGATTCTCTTAACAGGCTTGTTTATGCAATCAAATTCGCTTCAATTGAATTGTTGTTCTCGAATTCAATTACAGATCAGAGTAAGATACTCATGAACAGGAATATAATAGAAAGAGTTGACAAAATAGCTCCATTCCTTTTGTATGATTCAGATCCTTACATTGTTGCTGCTGATGGTAAATTATATTGGATGCTTGATGCATACTCAGTTTCTGATGCATACCCGTATTCACAGCCATCATGGACTGGAAGACATTATCTAAATTATATAAGAAACTCTGTGAAGGTTGTAGTAGATGCATACAATGGAGACGTAACTTACTATGTAATTGACAAAGATCCTGTGATATCAACATACATGAACATGTTCCCAGAATTGTTTGTAGATTTCGAGCAAATGCCTGATACCTTGAAAGATCATATAAGATATCCTGAAGGTTTGTTCATATTACAAAAAGAGATGTATTCCACATTCCACATGGAGGATCCTAGAGTATTCTATAACAAAGAGGATGTATGGATCACCCCATTCGAGATTCTAAGAGGATCTAAGAGCGAAATGATGCCTTATTATGTGATCATGAAGCTTCCTGGTGACGTGGAAGAAGAGTTCATATTGATGATTCCATTCACACCAAGAGGAAAAGATAACATGATTGGATGGATGGCTGCTAAGTCTGATCTACCTGATTATGGTAAACTAGTTGTTTTCACATTCTCCAAGCAGGAGCTAGTATATGGACCTCTGCAAATAGAAGCTAGAATAGATCAGGACACAGATATCTCACAGAAGATTACACTATGGAGTCAAGCGGGATCCAATGTATTTAGGGGTAATACTCTTGTGATTCCAATAGAAGATTCAATACTATATGTAGAACCTCTTTTCCTTCAGGCAACAGAACAAGGCTCTGTACCACAGCTAAAACAAGTAATTGTCTCACATGGGAACAGAGTGGTGATGGAAGCAACTCTACAAGAAGCTCTAGATGCAATATTCGGTAAGACAACCACGAAACCAGGTGAAGAACCAACAGAACCACAAACCGACGAAGAGACAATAAACCAAATAAGAGAGTTGTACAAAAAAGCTCAGGAAGCCTTGAGAACTGGTGATCTAAGTTTATATGCAGATTATGTAGATCAAATTGGCGACCTTCTTAAGTAAGACCGCAAAAGTTATTATCTTCAGAATACAATTTATTTATGTGATTACATGACAAAGAAAAAAATTCATGTGTGTCCTAAGTGTGGCGGAACTAGATTGGCTCCAATGAATACTATATCCACACCAAATATTATTTTCAAATCGCATGAGGGAAAGAATTTAGGTCTGATCACATGCAAAAGCTGCGGATATCAAGGAGCTTTCCTAGAAATGGACGAAGATGTTCTAAAGGAATTTCAAAAGCAATTGCATGAGTTCAAGAAGAAGCATGAAGATTAGACAGCTTCTAAAAAGTTTTCAGCAACCCAGCCATCTGTTCCAGCATATGCCCTATATCCACCGGCTCCCCCAACCCAAGCATCTTCAGTTGGCCAATTAACATACCAATATTTTCCTTGAGGACCATGATAGTAATCTTCTATTATCCCTGTCTGCCCAGCAGCCTTAGTTTTTGAAGAACTGCCTGTGAAAGGAGGGTAAAAAATTGAAACAGTTTGAGTAGCCCTAACATTATCTCCAATAGAAAATTTATAATTAAAAACAGTATCAATTGGACTCAAGTAAGTCTCATCAACCCATCCATCAAGATCCCTTCCGTACTTATCAAGCCCATCAAAATCAACATACCAAAACCAATTACTTCCTTCTCCCACAACGACATTCCCAGATGAATCAAAAACAAGACCTGATTTAACTGCCTCTTTTGTTATTGTTCCAGTAGAACCAAAACCATATATAAAACTACTTGATTCTCTAGGTTCTGCGCTAACACTCACCAAACTGTTTGTCTTAACCTTTTCTCCAACTTCAAACTTGTCACTTCCCGCCACAACAGTCACTTGGATTGTTTTTTCAACTCTTGCATTAGTTCCCCCATCATCTACAGCTAATTTAATAGTATAAGTTCCAATATCATTGTATTTATGGTAAACAATACAGTTCCATCCTAATCTAAGGTAGTTCCCACAAGTCTTTGATTCCCATTCACTCCCATCACCCCAATTCATTCTGGCAAAAGTTCCAATAGGGGAAGTTGATTCTTTAACCCCTCCTCTAAATACAATAGGCATCGCCACTCCTTTTTGGGCTACTTTAGGATAATCTAAAATGTCAAAAACAATCTTTGAACTATCTCCAACTATCCTACGCAAATTATCTCCTAAAATCCATCCCTCTCCATCTTCAAAAGAATTGTACTTAGTATAAAACCATAGCTTTCCATCTTCTTTTTTCATATCAAATATGTATGCCCTCTTACCCGCTTCTGCGATAATCATAGATGATTCTGATTTAAGTGTTCTGCAGTAATAAGTTGAAACGCAAGTGTTTGGTATTTGAACATCTCTATCTATAATCACTGCATCATAATAATGCCAATTATTTTCAGTTAGGGGTTCTGTGTCATAGCCCCAGTATAAGAAATCAAGTGATCCTTCAGATTTCCATCCATTTTTACTTTGATCCATAGATTTATCAAAACTTATATTCCATCCCCAATAATGCCCATCGTCACTTAATTTGGGTCCACTGACTATAGTTCCGGGACCAAACATTGCCATTTTAGGATCTTGGCCTATGCTTAGCCAATATTTTATCCTATCCCCAATTTCATATCTACCAGGGTATTGTAAAGGATCTCCTGCAGGAATAATATCAAATGGTTGACTCTTAGCATGTAAAATATTTGTATCTTCAGCGTAAACTAGGATCCTATAATTATGTCCTCCAAGTTTTTTACCATTTAAACTTTCGGGAATTGTCCAAGTATAAGAGCCTATATCATACGTTGTAGCAATTTCTCCTACATTCTCTAAATGTAATCTATAATAATCATATACTGCGTTATAGTCAATGTTGTTATCATACATATTTGGATCAGAGAACCATCTTTCTGGTCTATACATTATTTTCAATCTTTCCCCTGTTCTTAAAATTTGGAATCTTCCTGGAGCAATAAAATTAAAAGGAAAATCATGGAAATTCAATGAACCTCGATAATCGTAATTGATATAATTGGTATCAATTAATGGAGCTGCGCCACATCTATTTTCTTCGCACCCAAATTCACATGCATTGTTGTTTATAATGCTACAATTTTCCATTCTGTATGCTTCATATGATCCTGAAGTACTTGATACACAGAACCATTCT